>NZ_JBSPTO010000023.1:0-98040 GCF_053850215.1 Mesorhizobium sp. f-mel | reverse complement strand
AGGACATCGAATCTGATTTGCGCAAACTTGGGAATCCAGATTCAGTCAAAAGGCGAAGCGCTCTAGCCCGCAATTCTCACATTCCATGTCGCCTGCGTTGCTCTTCGGCGCGGCAGATACGGTGTCGGCCTGCGAAAAGCGTATAGAGACCTACGGTTGAGCAGCGCCACACCGTATCTGCCCGCCGAAGAGCAACCCGAAGGGCCGGTTGAAGAAGCCGCAGGCTGTGTCGCGGTGCTTGCCCGATGGGACTGCATCGCTCTGCGCGCGGCTCCTACCCTGCCGGCTTCTTGAACCGGCGCAGGCCACATCGAGTGTGAGAATTGCGGGCTAGCGCATGACCCCAAAATCGGGTTCGATTTGCAAAGGATCATGCGCAAAGTAAAAGTGCTACAGCGTCCTTTACACGTCCAAATGGGCGCACGGCGCTGTAGGCCTGTTGCCTCGGCGCAACAGGGGCGGACCCGTCACAGCTTTGCCTTTGTTTGTCCTCCGTCAGGCCAGAATCGGAACCGCCTATCGCGCCAGGCATTGGTAGGGCTGGCGCCGTACTGATCGGCATATTCATGTTTTGTTTCGATTTGAGACTAAAAAGGCAACCATGTTCACAACCGAAATCGAATCTTATCGCCTGAGCCGTCGCGGCTTTCTCAACGCCGCTGCGCTCGGTGCCGCCTCGATTGCGGTTTCCGCCTGCACCACGGTGGGAGGGCAGCCGGTCGAGCCGCCGCCGCTAACTAATGTCGAGCCGCCGCTCCTGGACTATGCAACAATGTACGCTCCGGTCAGCGACGGTGGGTTCGAGCTCCCGGGCATACCGTACGAGAAAATCGACGAGCAATTTCTGCGTCAGATCGTTCCCGATCCGACCGGCCAACCGCCCGGCACCATCATCGTCGATACGGCCGGCCACCACCTCTATCTCGTGCGTCCGGGCGGCCAAGCTATCCGTTATGGTGTCGGGCTGGGTCGCGCCGGTTTCGAATGGTCTGGCGACGCCGTCGTCCAGTGGAAGCAGAAGTGGCCGAAATGGACCCCGCCGGCCGAAATGATTGCCCGCCAGCCCGAGCTCGCGAAATACAGCGCCGAAAATGGCGGCATGCCCGGCGGGCTCACCAACCCGCTCGGAGCGCGGGCGCTGTATCTCTTCGAGGGCAACGAGGACACGCTTTACCGCCTGCACGGCTCGCCGGAGTGGTATTCCATAGGCAAATCGGTGTCATCTGGCTGCGTTCGCTTGATAAATCAGGACATTATCGACCTTTATGACCGTGTGCCCAACAAGACGCCGGTGATCGTTACCGCCGGTGTCGGTCAGGAGCTGGTTGCCACGGCAGACCGCAAAGCCATTCCAATCGATGCGGGCGTCCCGGATGGATCCATCCTGCTCGGCCCGGCAAGGTCGATCTCGGACTCGATCTTCTGAGCTGTTTGAAAGCGCTGGAGCGGCCGGCGTACCTCTGAACCCGATGCTCTTGCTTGAGCATCGGATATTCTCAAACCGAGGTCCAATACTGTCAGCGCCCTCTTGCCAGACTGCCGAGGATACCCCTCACAATCGCCCGGCCCACGGACGAGCCGACCGAGCGAACCACCGATTTGATCGCCGCCTCCGCCACCGTCTGGCGATTGGACGATCGCGGCGCCGGTGCCCGCCTGCCGCCGGTGGGTTGGGGGGCGGAATCGTCATTGCCGAAGCCTGGGATAGTCCAGCGTGAGCGGCCGCTCTCCTGCTGCTGCGCCTCTGCGTCGAGAGCGTCCTTGGCTTTTTTCTGCAGCATCTCGAAAGCCGATTCACGATCGATGGTTTGGTCGTATTGCCCGCTAACCGGGCTCTCAGTGATCAGCTTGCGGCGCTCGTCAGGCGTGATCGGGCCAAGGCGTGAAGACGGCGGGCGAACCAGCGTACGCTGGACCATGGACGGAACACCTTTGGCTTCCAGAGTCGAGACCAGCGCCTCTCCGGTGCCGAGCTGCGTGATCACGGTTGCACAGTCGAAGTCGGGATTTGGCCTGAAGGTCTCGGCGGCGGTTCTCACGGCCTTCTGCTCCCGCGGCGTGTAGGCGCGCAAGGCGTGCTGCACCCGGTTGCCGAGCTGGGCCAGAACCGTTTCGGGGATATCCAGCGGATTCTGGGTGACGAAGTAAACGCCGACGCCCTTCGAACGGATCAGGCGGACCACCTGTTCGACGCGGTCGATCAGCACCTTCGGCGCATCATCGAACAGAAGGTGCGCCTCGTCGAAGAAGAAGACCAGCCTCGGCTTGTCGGGATCGCCGACTTCGGGCAGCTCCTCGAACAGTTCCGACATCAGCCACAAAAGGAATGTCGCATAGAGCCGGGGATTCATCATCAGCTTGTCGGCAGCCAGCACGCTGATGGCGCCGCGGCCGTCGCGGGTAGTGCGCATGATGTCGGCGATCCGTAGTGCCGGCTCGCCGAAGAAATTCGTCGCTCCCTGCTGCTCCAGAACCAGCAGCGTGCGCTGGATCGCGCCGACCGAGGGCTTGGTCACGTTGCCGTAGCGAGCGCCGATTTCTTCGGCGCGTTCTGCGATGTTGGCAAGAAGCGCTTGCAGGTCCTTCAGGTCCAGCAGCAACAGGCCTTCCTCGTCGGCGATGCGGAAGGCGATGTTCATGATGCCTTCCTGCGCCTCGGAGAGGTTCATCAGGCGCGACAGAAGCAGAGGCCCCATTTCCGAGACGGTGGCGCGGATCGGATGGCCCTGCTCGCCGAACAAGTCCCAGAAGATGACCGGAAATTCCTGGAAATCATAGGGATCTAGCTTGACCTGCTCCGCACGCTTGACCAGAAAATCCTGTGGCGTGCCCATCATGGCGATACCGGACAGGTCGCCTTTGATGTCGGCGCAGAAGACCGGCACGCCGGCATTGGAGAAACCTTCCGCCAAAATCTGCAAGCTCACGGTCTTGCCAGTACCGGTCGCACCGGTGACCAGGCCGTGACGATTGCCATACTGAAGCAGCAGATTTTCGGCGCGCTGGTAGCTGTCGTCGGGCTTTCGGCTGGCTCCTATGAAAATACTGGTGTCGTCAGCCATGTGTCCGGTCTCCGCAAACCTGAAGTGTTGAAGCCCTGGTCTATTGAAAGTAGCGGGGCTCGCCGCAGGTATAATGACGCCATTGCGCAGCGACAATGGCCATGGTCGAAATTGAGTTTTTGGAGCTTGCGGATTTTGCGTATGTTTGGCAATCGGTTGACGGTTCATCGTCGCAGGACGCGTGTTGCATTGTGATATGGGACGGGGAACCGTAGACTGACGTTCCAGGCCTATCGGCCGAGAAGACGAGGAGAGCGGATGGGCGCCGGTGCCTTGAACCACGATGCCGAACTTCCGAACCCTGACCGGCAGCGGTGGCTGGGCCTTGCGGAAAAAGCCTTGGCCGGCGGATCCTTCGAGGAAAAGCTCGTATCCCATACAGACGATGGCATCCGCATCGAACCGCTCTACGACCGTTCGGTCACCGCAGAGCCTCTGGCGCGGGCAAATCCCGGTTCGCCGTGGATCGTCAGCCAGCGTATCGATGATCCGGATATCGGCCGCGCCAAAGCCCAGGCCCTGGAAGACGTCGCACAGGGCGCCACCGGATTGTCGCTTGTTTTCGAAGGCGCGCCGAATGCGTTCGGCTACGGCCTGCCGAGGACTGCCGAGGCGCTGGAGACCGTGCTCGACGGCGTGCCGCTCAACCGCATCCAGGTTCGCATCGACGCGCATCCCTGGAGCCGCGCCGTGGCCGACTGGCTGGTTGCGTTCTTGAGCAAGCGCCGGTCAGACCCGGCAAAGCTCAACCTGTCCTTCGGTATCGATCCGGCGGCGATCTTTGCCGGAACCGGCCGGTTGCGCATGTCGATCGAGGCCCTGCAGGCGTCGATGCCGCAGTCCCTGGCGCATTTTTTCTCGATGGGCGTGCCCGGGGTCCTGCTGGAGGCAGACGGACGCGTCTTCCACAATGCCGGCGCCACCGAAGCGCAGGAGCTGGGCACCATGATGGCTTCGGCGGTCTCCTATCTCAGGATGTTCGAGGAGGCGCGCCAGCCGCTTGTCTATGCGGCGCCCCATATCGGCTTCGCGCTCAGCGTCGACCATGACCAGTTCGTGTCGATGGCCAAGGTCAGGGCCCTGCGCAGGCTGTGGGCGCGGGTCCAGGAGGCATGTTCGATCGCCGCGTCCACCGCCAACATCCATGCCGAGACCTCCTTCCGCATGATGACTTCGGCGGACCCGGAGACAAACATCCTGCGCACCACGATCGCCGCTTTTGCCGCGGCAGCCGGCGGGGCGGATTCGATCTCCATCCTGCCGCATACGATCGCGCATGGCCTGCCGACGGGCTTTGCCCGCCGTGTCGCCCGCAATACGCAACTGATCATGGCCAACGAAAGCCATATCGATCATGTCGCCGACCCTGCTGGCGGTTCGGGCGCCGTTGAAGCGCTGACCGCCGAACTCGGCGAAGCGGCGTGGGAGGAATTCCAGCGGATCGAGGCGGAAGGCGGCGTGCTGTCCAGCCTGCAGCAAGGACACATCCAGAAACGAGTTCAGGCGGCGTCCGCCCGCCGCAATGCTGCCTATCAAGCGGGCGAGCGGGCCATCATCGGCACGACGCTTCACCCTTCGAAGACCGAACGCCCGGTCGAAACGCTGGCGGCGGAGCGGCGGCCTGCCGTCACCGAGGGCGTGGCGGTGTGCGAGCCGCTGTTTCCGATCCGCCTCGATCAATCGATCGGAGCAGCGCCATGATCCCGGACTTTAGCCAAATCGGCTGGTCGGCGCCGCGCCGGGCGCCGATCGAGGTCAAGGGCCAGCGGATGACCCCGGAAGGACTGGCCATCAAGCATCTGTACAACCAGGGCGACCTCAAGGGGTTGCCGCATCTCGACACTTATCCGGGCCTGCCGCCATTCGTGCGCGGCCCCTACCCGACCATGTATGTCCAGCAGCCCTGGACGATCAGGCAATATGCCGGCTTCTCGACGGCGGAAGAGTCGAACGCCTTTTACCGGCGCAACCTTGCAGCCGGCCAGAAGGGACTGTCGGTCGCTTTCGACCTCGCCACGCATCGCGGCTACGACAGCGATCATCCGCGTGTTGCCGGTGATGTCGGCATGGCGGGCGTCGCCATAGATTCCATCCTCGACATGCGCCAGCTCTTCGACGGCATCCCGCTTGACGAGATGACGGTGTCGATGACCATGAACGGCGCGGTACTGCCGATCATGGCGCTCTACATCGTGGCGGCGGAAGAACAGGGCGTTGCGCAGAAGGACCTCACTGGGACCATTCAGAACGACATTCTGAAAGAGTTCATGGTGCGCAACACCTACATCTATCCGCCAAAGCCTTCGATGCGGATCGTGTCCGACATCTTCTCCTACACGTCGCAGCACATGCCGAAGTTCAATTCGATTTCGATCTCCGGCTATCACATGCAGGAAGCAGGGGCGACCGCCGACCTCGAGCTCGCCTACACGATCGCCGACGGCATCGAATATGCCCGCGCCGGTGTCGCGGCGGGTCTCGATATCGACCGTTTCGCGCCGCGCCTTTCCTTCTTCTGGGCGATCGGCATGAACTTCTTCATGGAGGTCGCCAAGCTGAGGGCAGCCCGCCTTTTGTGGTCGACCCTGATGCTGAAGAACTTCTTGCCGAAGGACGAGCGCTCGCTGTCGCTGCGAGCCCATTGCCAGACTTCGGGCTGGTCGCTGACGGCGCAGGATCCTTACAACAACATCATCCGCACCATGATCGAGGCGATGGCGGCGACGCAGGGTCATACGCAATCGCTGCACACCAACTCCTTCGACGAGGCGATGGCGCTGCCGACCGACTATTCGGCCCGCATCGCCCGCAACACACAGCTCATCCTGCAAAAGGAATCCGGCACCACCCGCATCATCGACCCGTGGGGAGGCTCTGCCTATCTCGAACGGCTGACGCATGATCTGGCGGCGCGCGCGCTTGCCCATATCGAAGAGGTCGAGAGCCTGGGCGGCATGGCCGTCGCAACCGAAAAAAACATACCGAAGCTGCGCATCGAAGAGGCTGCCGCGCGCACGCAGGCGCGGATCGATTCCGGCGAGCAGATACTGGTCGGCGTCAACGCCCATCGTCCCGAGACGGATATCAAAGTCGACGTGCTGAAGATCGACAATGCCGAAGTCAGAGCCCGGCAATTGTCGAAACTGCAACGGCTGAAAGGCACGCGCGATGTCGGCGCCGTCGAGAGCGCACTGAGTGCGCTGAGCCGGGCCGCGGAGAGCGGCGAAAATCTGCTGGAGTTCGCCATTCGCGCCGCGCGCGCCAACGCCACGGTCGGCGAGATTTCGCTGGCTCTGGAAAAGGTTTTCGGCCGTCATGTCGCCTCGGTCCAGACGATCTCCGGCGTCTATCGCAAGGCGCTCGGCGACAATCCCGTGGTCGACCGCCTGCAGGACAAGATCGTGGCATTCGAGGAGAAGTCCGGCGGCAAGCCGCGCATTCTCGTCGCCAAGATGGGACAGGACGGCCACGATCGCGGCCAGAAGGTCATCGCCACGGCCTTTGCCGATCTCGGCTTCGACGTCACCGTTGGGCCGATGTTCCAGACGCCGGAGGAAATCGCCAGGCTCGCGGTCGAGCACGACGTGCATATCATCGGCGCCTCGTCGTTAGCGGCAGGACATTTGACGCTCATTCCCGAACTCAAGGACGCGCTGAAGAAGCTCGGCCGCGACGATATTCTGATCGTCGCCGGCGGCGTCATCCCGCCGCAGGATTACGATGCGGTACGTCAGGCAGGTGCCACCGAAATCTACCCGCCTGGCACGGTCATTCCGGAAGCGGCGGATCGGCTGATGGACCGGCTGCTGCAGGTCGGCTGACACCGGAGAGGGAGATCTATGGCGAACCCAACCTCTGCGAGCTGGCATCCGCTTATCTTTTCGGCATCGTCAAGAATCCATTCGTCGACGGCAACAAGCGCACCGCTTTTACCGCAGCCGATCTTTTTCTTTATTTCAATGGGCTAAGCATCGAAGCCGAGCAGGCGGACATCATTCAACTGGTCATGATGGTCGCGGCCGGCGAGATCGACGAGGCTGGCGCGGCAGCGTTCTTCCGCGACCATGTCGTCAAGGTCGAGGCCTAACTGGCAGTCAGCTTCACAATCTCCCATTCCTTGCCGTTCACCACGGCAATTTCGCCGACCTTCTTGCCGAACAAGGCCAGGGCCATAGGTGAAACATGGGAAATTGTGCCCTTGCCCGGATCGGCCTCATCCTCGCCGACAATCTTCCAGTGTACCTTCCTGCCGTCATCGCCTTCCAGCGTGACGCCCATGCCGAAGCGAACCAGATTGCTGCCCGATTCCGGCACGGACAGCTCGGCGCTTTCACGCCGCGCGGTCCAGTAGCGCAGGTCGCGCGAAATGAGCGCGATACGCTCGCGGTCGGCCCTCTTTTCCGCTCTGGCCAGATCATCACGCAGGGCCGCCAGTTCGGCGTCGATCAGCGCCAGGCCGCGTTGCGTCACCAGATTGCGGTGCTGACTGATCGGCCGCTCGCCGATGCCGGCGATGGCGTTTTCGCTATCCTCTTCGCGTGTGAAGGCTCTGCTCATCAGTCGAGCTTATGCCTCGCGCGGCGACTTCACAAGCTATTGCCGGCAAACCGGATCGGCCGATCCGGTCTGGCACGATTCCTGCGGCGCGACGGCCGAACGCTGGGGATCTGTGCCGATGTTGAACAGACGAAAATTTCTCGCACGAACCGCCGGCTTTGCCGTCCTGGGCCTCTCGCTCGGCAAGGCAGCTGCGGGCAGCCTGCCCGGAATCGACAATGCCTCGATGCGCGGCTCGATCAACGCTGCCGACCTCGGCGTGCGGCCCGGCGCGCTTGACGACCAGAGCAAGGCCTTCGCCAGGCTGCTGCGCGACGCAAACGACCGCGAAATGCCGGTGTTCCTGCCGCCGGGAACCTATGTCGTATCCAACCTGTCGCTGCCCAGCCGCGTCAGGCTTTCCGGCGTGCCGGGCGCATCGCGGATCGTCTATGGCGGCAACGGCCATCTGCTCATGGCCGAACAGGCCGGGCACATCGAATTCACCGGGCTGGTGTTCGACGGCACCAACCGCTGGATGGGCGATTACGCGCAAGGCCTGCTCGACCTCCGCCGCGTCGCTCACCTCGTCATCGACAATTGCCATATATCAGGCAGCGGCAAGAGCGGCCTCGCGCTCGAGCACGCTTCGGGCCGCATCGAGCGCTCGGAAATATCGGGCGCGGCCGACGCGGGAATCTATTCGGTCGAAGCCGCCGGCCTGGAGATATCAGGCAACACCGTGTCCGACTGCGCCAATGGCGGTATCCTAGTGCACCGCTGGCAAGCGGCCGAGGACGGCACCATCGTCAGCGGCAACCGCGTAGAACGCATTCAGGCGCGTAGCGGGGGAACCGGCCAGAACGGCAACGGCATCAATGCGTTCCGCGCCGGCAACGTCGTCATCTCGGGCAATATCGTCTCGGACTGCGCGTTTTCGGCGATCCGCGCCAACAGCGCCAGCAATCTGCACATCACCGGCAACACCTGTTCGCGGTCCGGCGAAACGGCACTCTATTCCGAATTCTCCTTCGAGGGAGCGATCGTCAGCAACAACATCGTCGATGGCGCCGCCAACGGCATCTCCATCGTCAATTTCAACGAGGGCGGCCGCATGGGCGTGTGTTCCGGAAACATCGTCCGCAACCTCTCGACCAGCGGCCCCTACCCTGCAGATGCGCCCGGTTTCGGCGTCGGCATCAGCGTTGAGGCGGATACCACGGTCTCCGGCAACGTCGTCGAGAATGCGCCGCTCTACGGCGTGCACATCGGCTGGGGGCCGTTCATGCGCAATGTGGTCGCTACCGCCAACATCATTCGCAAGGCCGGAACCGGCATCGCCGTCACCGTGGTCGAGGGCGCCGGGACGGCGGTCATCTCCGACAATGTCATCGACGGCGCCCAAAACGGCGCGATCGTTGGCCATCGCTGGGCCGAGCCGGTGACCGGCGATCTCGCCTCATCAGGCAATGCCGGCTATGCGCATCTGACTGTCGAGCGCAATCATGTGAGCTAAGCCGTTCTCAGCTCAATGCGGCGGTGGGGCGGAGTGCGCCGACTTTGGCGCCGATCCGGCTTTCGATGGGCGGATGTGCCTGTTCGATCAGTTTCGCCGCCAGCGCCTTGTCGGCGTGCAAAAGCCTGGCAATGCATGCCGCGACCATGACTTCAGCGGCGCGGCCAGCGCCATCATCGCATTTGAGCGCAATGCCAAGGCCAAGCTCCGGAAGTGCCGCGCAATAGACGCCTTCAGCCCCTCCCTTCACAAAAATCCGGTCGGGTGCGGCCTCCATCAGTGCAACATCAGCCCTGCCTGTGCCGGCGACCAGAAAGGGCTCGGCCATGCAGGCGGAAAGCAGCCGCTTTGCGGCCTTGGCGCGCACGGGTTCAAAGCCGACACCGGTCGCCATGCGGGCAAAGCCGAGCGCGAAGCTGCGTAGCGGCACGGCATAGGTCGGGATCGAGCAGCCGTCAGTGCCGCAATGATCGAAATCATGGGCAGCACCTGTCACCGCTTGCAATGCGTCGCGCACCATCTCCTGCGAGGCATGGCCTGATTTAACATAGCCGCGATGGGCGATGCCGGCGTGGACGCAGGTGCAGAGAAAGCCCGCATGCTTGCCTGAACAATTGTTGTGCAGTGCGTTTGGCGCCTTGCCGGCACGGGCGAGCGCAATTGTCTTCGCATGGCTGGACGGCCAATGGGCGCCGCATTCCAGCGCGGTCTCGTCCAGCCCGGCCTTCGCCAGCATCGCCCACGCAAGTTCGACATGCGCCGGCTCGCCGGAATGCGAAGCGCAGGCAAGCGCCAATTCGCGGTTGCCGAAACCGTACGCATCGGCCGCGCCGCTTTCGACCAGCGGCAGCGCCTGGATCGCCTTGACCGCCGAGCGCGGAAACACCGGGCGAGCCGTATCGCCGATTTCCCAGACCGGCTTTCCGTCGGCCTCGAAGACCGCAATAGCGCCACGATGCGCGCTCTCGACCACGGCGCCGCGCAAAACTTCGACCAGAACCGGATTTGTCATGAATTCCCCGCTAGAGCGGGATGCGTTCGATGGAACTTTGGCATCCCGCTCTATCTCTTTGTTTAGCCGCATTTCTGCGACGCCAAGCGATTCCACTTTTTGGCTGCAAAATGCTCTAGCGCATGACCTCGAAAATCGGAATCGATTTTCGAAAGGATCATGCGTAAATCAAAGTGTTACAGCGTCCTTTGCGCGCCGGAAGGGCGCGCGGCGCTGTAAGGCGGGCCGCTTTTATCTGATCCGATCGAGAATGGAAACGTAGTTGGCGACCGCGGCACCGCCCATATTGAAGATGCCGCCGAGCTTGGCCCCCGGCACCTGGTTGCCGCCGGCTTCGCCGACGAGCTGCATGGCGCTCAGCACGTGCATCGAGACGCCGGTGGCACCGATCGGATGCCCCTTGGCCTTCAGCCCGCCGGACGGATTGACCGGCAGGCGGCCGTCCTTCGCCGTCTCGCCGTCCAGCGCCAATTTTGCGCCGTCGCCCGGTTTCGCCAGGCCCATCGCCTCATACTCGATCAGCTCGGCGATGGTGAAACAGTCATGCGTCTCGACGAAAGATAGATCATCGAGCGTCACACCGGCGTTCTTCAGCGCCTGGTTCCATGCATGCTCGCAGCCTTCGAACGCCAGGATGTCGCGCTTCGACATCGGCAGGAAATCCTGCACATGCTCGTTGGCGCGGAAGGCAACGGCGCGGCGCATCTTCAACGCCGTCGCCGTGTCGGCAAGGACCAGAGCTGCGGCGCCGTCCGAAACCAGCGAGCAATCGGTGCGTTTCAGAGGGCCAGCGACGAAGGGGTTCTTCTCGCTCTCGTGCCGGCAGAACTCATAGCCGAAATCCTTGCGCATCTGCGCATAGGGATTGTCGACGCCGTTCTTGTGGTTCTTGGCGGCGATCATCGCCAGCGCGTCCGACTGGTCGCCATAGCGTTGGAAATAGGCTTGGGCGATCTTGCCGAAAACGCCGGCGAAGCCTGCCGGCGTGTCGCCCTCCTCGGGCAGATACGAAGCCTTGAGAAGGTTCTTGCCGATTTCTGCGCCTGATGTAGTCGTCATCTGCTCGGCGCCGACCACCAGCACGATACGGGCCGCATTGGCGTCGATGGCGCGGATGCCTTGCCTGACCGCTGCCGAGCCGGTGGCGCAGGCGTTCTCGACGCGCGTCGCCGGCTTGAAACGCAGCCGGTCGTCGGCCTGCAGGATCAGGCTTGCGGTGAAATCCTGTGCGGAAAAGCCGGCGTTGAAGTGGCCAAGCACGATCTCGTCGACCTCGTCCGGACCGATGCCGGCATGATCGAGCGCCTCGCTAGCCACCTTGGTGATCAGGCCCTCCAGCGTCTCGCCTTCGAGCTTGCCGAAGCGCGAATGCGCCCAGCCGACGATGCATGCTGTCATAGTTATCTCCATCCTGCGGGCCGGGCTACGCGACGTCGCGGCGCGCCAAAGCATTGTTCAAGCATGAACCGTTCCTGCGACTTCGTGAAGGGGCATAACCACACAATCGCTTGATCTTGATATCTGGTCACGGCACCTGACTTTTGCCACCAATTCAGCCCGGATTTTTGTTGATTGATCCGTCAATAAAAAATAACCTTGTCGCCACAGGCCGGAGCAAACTTGTCGCCACAGGCCGGAGCAAAGATGCCGAAAATTGGAATGGAGCCGTTGCGCCGCAAGGCGCTCATCGACGCGACGATCTCGGCGATCGGCGAGCGCGGCTCGCTTGATGTGACCATGTCGGAAATCGCCGGGCGCGCCGGCGTGTCCTCTGCGCTTGCCCATCACTATTTCGGCGCCAAGGACGAACTTTTGCTGGCGACGATGCGGCACATCCTGGCCGAGCTGACCGCCGATATGCGGCGCGCGCTTCGATCGGCCAGCACGGCGCGCGAGCGCGTTTCGGCGGTGGTCGCCGTCAATTTCTCTGACGGCCAGTTCCGCCCGGAAACGATCGCCGCCTGGCTCGCCTTCTATGTCGAGGCGCAGAAATCAGCAGCACTTCGCCGGCTGCTCAAGGTCTATGCGCGGCGGCTGCATTCCAATCTGTTGAGCGGGTTGACCGGCATCCTGCCAAGAAACGAAGCCGACCGCGTCGCCGAGGCGACAGCGGCGCTGATCGACGGGCTCTATATCAGGCGCGCGCTGAAGGACGGCGTGCCCAATGCCGCGACCGCGATCGCACTGATCGAGGATTATCTCGAAACGAAACTCAGCCGGCGGAGCGCACAGTGACGTCCAAGCGACCCAATTTCCTGATCGTCATGGTCGATCAGCTCAACGGCACATTGTTCCCGGATGGGCCGGCGGACTTCCTGCACGTGCCGCATTTGAAGGCATTGGCCGCCCGCTCGGCGCGCTTCAAGAACAACTACACCGCCTCGCCGCTCTGCGCGCCGGGCCGCGCCTCGTTCATGAGCGGCCAGTTACCATCGCGCACCGGAGTCTACGACAATGCCGCCGAATTCGTCTCGTCGATCCCGACCTTCGCCCATCACCTGCGGGCAGCCGGTTACTACACCTGCCTGTCGGGCAAGATGCATTTCGTTGGGCCGGACCAGTTGCACGGTTTCGAGGAGCGGCTGACCACCGACATATATCCCGCCGATTTCGGCTGGACACCGGACTATCGCAAGCCTGGCGAGCGGATCGATTGGTGGTATCACAATCTCGGCTCGGTGGCCGGTGCCGGTGTCGCCGAGATCACCAACCAGATGGAGTATGACGACGAGGTCGCCTTCCACGCGGTGCAGAAGCTCTATGATGTCGCCCGCGTCTCCGACGACGCTTCGCGCCGGCCGTGGTGCCTGACCGTTTCCTTCACCCATCCGCACGACCCCTATGTCGCCCGGCGGCGCTATTGGGATCTCTACGAGAACTGCCCGGCGCTTGAGCCTGAAGTGGGCTTCGTCGCCTATGAGGAACAGGACCCGCATTCGCAGCGGCTCTACCGGGCAAGCGACTACGATAGTTTCGATATCAACTCGGAGCAGATCCGCCGCGCGCGACGCGGCTATTTCGCCAATATCTCCTATGTCGACGACAAGCTCGGCGAGCTTCTGGATGTTCTCAAGCGAACACGCATGCTCGACGATACGATCATCCTGTTCTGCTCGGATCACGGCGACATGCTCGGCGAGCGCGGCCTGTGGTTCAAGATGTGCTTTTTCGAGGGCTCGGCGCGGGTGCCACTGATGATCGCCGGCAAGGGCGTACCAGCAGGACTGATCAAGGCCCCAGTCTCCAATCTCGATGTCACCCCGACGCTTTGCGACCTCGCCGGCATCGACATGAGCGCGATTGCGCCATGGACCGACGGCCAGTCGCTGCTGCCGCTGCTCGACGGCAAGACGCGCACCGCACCCGTGCTGATGGAATATGCGGCCGAAGGCTCCAACGCGCCGATGGTGGCGATCCGCGACGACCGATACAAATTCATCCATTGCGAGATCGATCCGCCGCAACTGTTTGATCTTGACTCGGATCCGCGGGAATTGACCAATCTCGCCGCCGACCCGGCTCACGCCCCCTTACTGGCTGCTTTCACCGAAAAGGTCCGGGCGCGCTGGGACATGGCCGCTTTCGACGCCGCCGTCCGGACCAGCCAGGCGCGCCGCTGGGTGGTCTATCCGGCGCTGCGCAACGGCACCCATTACCCCTGGGATTTCCAGCCGCTGCAGAAGGCATCTGAGCGCTACATGCGCAATCACATGAACCTCGACAATCTCGAAGAGAGCAAAAGGTATCCGCGAGGCGAATGATGACACCCCTTGTGCCCTCCCTAGATCATCTCAGGCAGGCCTATGCCGTCACCGCCAAGGCGACGCAGGTCACGCCATTGCTGGAATCGGCGGCGCTCGCCAGGGAGAGCGGAGCTGCCCGTGTCTTCGTCAAGCCGGAATCGCTCCAATGGGCGGGATCGTTCAAGGTGCGCGGCGCCTATTGGCGGCTGAAGCGGCTGTCGCCCGATGAAGCCAGGAAGGGCGTCGTCGCCTATTCCTCCGGCAATTTCGCGCAAGGACTGGCCGCCGCCGGCCAGGCGCTGGGCATTCCGGTCACCATCGTCATGCCGATCGACGCGCCGGCCGCCAAGCGCGACGCAACGGCCGGCTATGGCGCGCGCGTGGTGCTGACCGACCATGGCGAACGCGCGCGTGAGGAGGTTGCCGCCGCCAAGGCGCGCGAGATCGCCGAGACCGAGGGGCTGGCGCTGCTGCATCCGTTCGACGACCCCGAGATCGTCGCCGGCCAGGCTGGTGCGGGGCTGGAGGCGCTCGAGCAACTCGATGCCAGGAATGCCAGCGCCGATCTGCTGTTCTGCGCGGTCGGCGGCGGCGGGCTGATCGGCGGCGTTTCGCTGGCTTTCCACTATCTGTCGCCGGCGACCGAGATCATCG
The DNA here is from genome assembly GCF_053850215.1 of Mesorhizobium sp. f-mel. Lineage (NCBI taxonomy): Bacteria > Pseudomonadati > Pseudomonadota > Alphaproteobacteria > Hyphomicrobiales > Phyllobacteriaceae > Mesorhizobium > Mesorhizobium sp. f-mel. The sequence continues at coordinate 83,517 of NZ_JBSPTO010000023.1, read as the reverse complement.
GCGTCGAGCCGGAAGGTTTCAACGGCATGGGTGCGTCGCTGGCGAATGGCGCCATCGAGACCATGCCGATCGGGCCGAAATCGATCTGCGACGGGCTGATGGCGCGAAAGCCCGGCGACGCGCCGTTCGCAGCGGTCAGGACCGCGGGCGTTCGCGGCATCACCGTCGACGACCGATCGGTGCGCTGTGCGATGCGGATCGCCTTCGAGCGGATGAAGCTGGTGCTGGAACCTTCGGGCGCTGCATCGCTGGCGGCGCTGCTCGGCGGCAAGGTGGATGTGAGCGGCAAGACGGTGCTCGTGGTGGCAACCGGCGGCAATGTCTCGCTCACCGATTTCATGGCGCATATGAACCATGCTTGAGGCGGATTTCGTCATCATCGGCGCCGGCTCGGCCGGCTCGGCCATGGCCTACCGGCTGTCGGAAGACGGCAAATATTCGGTGATCGTCATCGAATTTGGCGGCAGCGACATCGGGCCGCTGATCCAGATGCCGTCGGCGCTGTCGATCCCGCTCAACATGAGCCTCTACGACTGGGGTTTTGCCAGCGAGCCGGAGCCGCATCTCGGCGGCCGCGTGCTGGCGACGCCGCGCGGCAAGGTCATCGGCGGCTCGTCCTCGATCAACGGCATGGTCTATGTGCGCGGCCACGCCCGCGACTTCGACCACTGGGCCGAACAGGGCGCGGCCGGCTGGGGGTTTGCCGACGTGCTCCCCTACTTCAAGCGCATGGAGGACGCCAACGGCGGTGAGAATGGCTGGCGCGGCCACGGCGGCCCGCTGACCGTGCAGCGCGGCTCAAGAACGAATCCACTCTACGGCGCCTTCGTCGAGGCAGGCCGTCAGGCCGGCTTCGAGCTGACCGACGACTACAACGGCGCGAAGCAGGAAGGCTTTGGGCCGATGGAACAGACCATTCGCGGCGGCCGCCGCTGGTCGGCGGCGAGCGCCTATCTCAGGCCGGCGCTCAGGCGGAAAAACGTCAGCCTGGTCAAGGGTTTCGCCCGGCGGGTGATCATCGAGAATCAACGCGCCACCGGAGTCGAGATCGAAACGCGCAAACGGATTCAGGTGGTCAAGGCGCGACGTGAAGTGATCGTTGCCGCCTCCTCGATCAATTCGCCCAAGATCCTGATGCTGTCCGGCGTCGGCCCGGCCGAACATCTCAGGGAATACGGCATTCAGGTAATCGCCGACCGGCCCGGCGTCGGTCGCAACCTGCAGGACCATATGGAGCTCTACATCCAGCAGGAATCGACGCAGCCGATCACGCTGAATTCGGTGCTGAATCCCTTCTCCAAGGCAATGATCGGCGCGCAATGGCTGTTCTTCAAGTCGGGTCTCGGCGCAACCAACCATTTCGAGGCGGCCGCCTTCGTGCGCTCGCGCGCCGGCGTCGACTATCCCGATATCCAGTATCATTTCATCCCGGCGGCGGTCCGCTACGACGGCAGGGCGGCGGCGAAGGCGCACGGTTTCCAGGCGCATGTCGGGCCAATGCGATCGAAGTCGCGCGGTACTGTCACGCTGCGCTCGCCAGATCCCAAGTCGAAGCCGGTGATCCGCTTCAACTACATGTCGCATCCGGACGACTGGACCGAGTTCCGCCACTGCATCCGGCTGACGCGCGAGATCTTCGGCCAGTCGGCATTCGACCCTTATCGCGGCAAGGAGATCTCCCCGGGCTCGCACGTTCAGTCAGACGACGATCTCGACGCCTTTATCCGCGATCACGCCGAAAGCGCCTATCACCCTTGCGGCACCTGCAAGATGGGCCGCAAGGATGATCTGATGAGTGTCGTCGATCCGGAATGCCGTGTCATCGGCGTCGAGGGGCTGCGGGTCGCCGATTCCTCGATCTTCCCGCGCGTCACCAACGGCAATCTCAACGCACCGTCAATCATGACCGGCGAGAAGGCCGCCGACCACATTCTTGGCCGCACGCCGCAGGCGCCGTCCAACCAGGAACCATGGATCAACCCGCGCTGGCAGGTGTCGGACAGATAGGCGATGATCCGGCGGACTGTCCGCCCGCCGGCCCCCGGCGAAAGACAATTTGGAGAAGCTCCCATGCGCGCCCAGCCAAAGGCATCGCACTATGTCAACGGACGCTACATCGACGACGAGCAAGGTGCGCCGCTGCCGGTGATCTATCCGGCAACCGGCGAGACCATCGCGATGCTGCGTTCGGCGACGCCGAACATGCTGGAACTCGCGATCGAAGCCGCGCGTGCAGCACAACCGGCCTGGGCGCGGCTGAAGCCGGTCGAGCGCGGGCGCATCCTGCGCCGCGCTGCCGACATATTGCGTGCGCGCAACGCCGACCTGGCGCGCATCGAGACGCTGGATACCGGTAAGGCAATCCAGGAGACGCTGGTGGCGGATGCGCCATCGGCAGCCGACTGCCTCGAATATTTCGGCGGCGCGGTCGCTGCTTATAATGGCGAGTCCTTCGATCTCGGCGGACCCTTTGCCTATACAAGGCGCGAGGCCCTCGGCGTCTGCGTCGGTATCGGCGCCTGGAACTACCCGATCCAGATCGCCGGCTGGAAATCGGCACCCGCGCTCGCCATGGGCAACGCCATGGTGTTCAAGCCGTCGGAGAACACGCCGCTGTCGGCGCTGGCGCTCGCCGAAATCTATACCGAAGCTGGGCTGCCCGACGGGCTGTTCAATGTCGTGCAAGGCTACGGCGATGTCGGCGCCGGCCTCGTCGGGCACGATGTCGTCGCCAAGGTCTCGGTGACCGGTTCGGTGCCGACCGGCCGCAAGGTGCTGTCGCTCGCCGGCTCGAAGATGAAGCATGCCACCATGGAGCTCGGCGGCAAGTCGCCGCTGATCGTCTTCGACGACGCCGATCTCGAAAACGCCATTGGCGGCGCCATGCTCGGCAATTTCTATTCGACCGGCCAGATCTGCTCCAACGGCACGCGGGTCTTCGTGCAGAAGGGTATCCACGACCGTTTCGTCGAACGGCTAGTCGAGCGGACCAAGAAGATCCGTATCGGTGATCCGCTCGACCAGGAGACGCAGATGGGGCCGCTTGTCTCCAAGGACCAGCACGAAAAGGTCATCGGCTATATCGAAGCCGGCAAGCAGGATGGCGCCGTGCTCGCCTGCGGCGGCAACGTGCCCTCGCTGCAGGGTTTCCAAGGCGGCTTCTTCGTCGAGCCGACGGTCTTCACCGGCGTCACCGACACGATGCGCATCGCCCGCGAGGAGATTTTCGGGCCTGTGATGAGCGTGCTGAAATTCGACGATGAGGACGAGGTGATCGATCGCGCCAACGACACCGAATTCGGCCTTGCCGCCGGCGTGTTCACGCGCGACTTGCGACGCGCCCACCGCGTCATCGCCGAGCTGCAGGCCGGCACCTGCTGGATCAACGCCTACAATCTGACCCCCGTCGAAATCCCGTTCGGCGGCTTCAAGCAGTCCGGTATCGGCCGCGAAAATTCGCTGGCGGCGCTGGCGCTCTATTCGCAGCTGAAGTCGGTCTATGTCCAGATCGGCGATGTGGCGAGCCCGTATTGAGGCTCGCGGCTACTGCTGGTCAGCCGCTGTATTTGCCCGACTGGAAATCCGGTCGGATGCAAGCACGATGAATGCCTTGACGAGGGGCGAAAGATGCCGGCTGCTCGGATATAGAACATGCAGCCCGCCGACCGGCGTCGTGTAGTCCCGGAGAACGCGGCTCAGCCGCCCTCCATTGATGAGGGGCTCGGCGATGCTGTGCGGCAATTGGGCGATGCCGAAGCCTGCGAGCGTGGCCGCAACGACCGCCTGCATTTCATTAGCGGCGAAGCGCCCGGCCACCGTGACCGTTTCCTGACCGTGTGGCCCGTCCAGCACCCAATGGGTGCCCGAGGTCGAAGGGCCTGCGATGACGCACTGGTGGTGTGCGAGATCCGCCAGGCATTCCGGCATCCCGCGCCTTGCGAGATAGTCCGGGCTGGCGCAGAGCAGCCTGTGCGCGGAGCCGAGCTTGCGGGCGATCAGCGTCGAATCCTGAAGAACCCCGGTGCGGAAAGCGAGGTCTATGCCGTCCTCGACCAGGTTGAGCTTGTCGTCAGTCAGGCGAAGTTCGACTTTGGTCTTCGGATACATTGCCAGAAAGTCGACCACAGCAGCTGTGAGGAAATGACCCCCGAAGCCAACGGGCGCCGAGATGCGAATTGTGCCCGATGGCTCCGCCCTCGCTTCCGCGAGGCGCAGATTTGCTTCCTCGATCGTCCGCAGGGCCTGGCTGCTCTGCTCGTAATAGAGACGCCCGGCATCCGTCACGTTGAGGCTGCGCGTCGTGCGCTGCAGCAGGCGAACCCCAACCTCACGCTCGAGCGCGGCAACGCGTCGACTGACCGTCGTCTTGGGCATGGCAAGCATGCGCGCAGCAGCGGTGAAGCTGCCAGCTTCGACTACGCGAGCGAACACCACGATATCATTAAGATCGAGCATTGTATCATTGCATGGCACAAAGTTTTCCAATTGTAGGCAATTATGAACCAATGTGACAAACCCTAATTTTGCTCCATCGGAAAAAGAAGGAGCAAACACATGACCACCAAACGAAGCGTTCTGGTGACCGGTGCCACAGGCCAGCAAGGCGGCGCAGTTGCGCGTGCCTTGCTGTCGAGTGGGCACCGCGTCAAGGCACTAACGCGCAGGCCGGACAGCGATGCTGCGCGGCAATTGGCGTCGGCAGGCGTCGAGATCGTGGCCAGCGATCTTGGCGATACGGCCTCCGTTGTGAAGGCAGCAAAAGACGTCGATACCATGTTCCTGATGGGCAACAGCTACGAGGCTGGCATAGCACAGGAAACCCGCCAGGGGATCCTTGCCGCCGACGCGGCGAAGGCTGCCGGCGTCGGGCATTTGATCTATTCATCCGTTGCCGACGCCGACAAGAACACCGGCATTCCGCATTTCGAGAGCAAATATCTTGTCGAGCAACATGTCGCCGGGCTCGGCATCCCCTACACGATCAGCGCGCCGGTTGCCTTCATGGAGAATATCGTCGCGCCGTGGTCGATCGGCGCGCTCATCCAAGGCACGCATGCCTTTGCGATGCCTGCCAAACGTGTCCTCCAGCTGGTCGCACTTGCCGATATCGGAGCCTTCGTTGCCGCCCTGGTCGAGCGGCGCGAGCGCGTGTTCGGCAAGCGCTTCGATTTCGCCGGGAGCGAATTGTCCGGCGAAGACCAGGCCAAGATCCTTTCGCAGTCCATCGGCCGCCCGATCAACTATCAGGCAATTCCAATCGCGGTGGCCCGCCAACAAAGCGAAGATACGGCGCTGATGTTCGAGTGGTTCGACCGCGTCGGCTATGACGTCGATATCGCGGCTTTACACCGAGATTTCCCGGAGGTCCGCTGGCACAGTTTTGCCGACTGGGCGCGGGAGTTCGACTGGCGTGCCCTTGAGCGGGCTTATTCCGCTGCCTGAGTTCCTGTAGAGATCATCGGCCGATGAAAACCTGGGGGAGCGGACCAGCTGCAACCGGAAACCCGTGATCCGCTTCCCCATAGTGGCCTTTCTCGCGCCGCGATGAAATGAGAGAACCTAGAACGTCTGGTTGTAGGCGCCGACCTCAGGGCTGCGGCGCAGCACCGCATCGACGCCTTCGAACATCTGCCGGCGCCGCTCGGACGACACCGGGCTCTCTACCACCACGACCAGCTCCGGCTTGTTCGACGACGCCCGTACCAGGCCCCAGGTGCCGTCCTCGGCAACGACGCGAACGCCATTGACGGTGATCAGATCGGCGATCTTCTGGCCGGCGAAGACAGTGCCATCCTGCTTCATTGCCTGAAAGTCGGAAACGACTCGCTCGACCACGCCGTATTTCAGCTCGTCGGCGCAGTGCGGCGACATGGTCGGCGTGCCGAAGGTCAGCGGCAGGGCGCGATAGAGATCGGCCATGCTGCTGGTCGGGCTGCGATCCAGCATCTGGCAGATGGCGATAGCCGTGATGAGACCATCGTCATAGCCGCGCCCGATCGGCGGATTGAAGAAGAAATGACCGGATTTCTCGAACCCGGCGATGGCGCCGAGCTCGGCCACGCGCCGTTTTATGTAGGAGTGGCCGGTCTTCCAATAGTTGGTGACGGCGCCATCGGCACGCAGGGCGGCGTCGGTGTTGAACAATCCCGTCGACTTGACGTCGACGACGAAGGTCGAGCCGGGATGCAGTCGCGCGATGTCGCGGGCGAGCATGACGCCGACCTTGTCGGCGAAGATCTCGTTGCCTTCATTGTCGACCACGCCGCAGCGGTCGCCATCGCCGTCGAAGCCAAGCCCGACGTCGGCTCCCGTTTCCAGCACCTTGTCGCGGATGGCGTGCAGCATCTTCATGTCTTCGGGATTTGGATTATAGTTCGGAAACGTATGATCGAGCTCGACATCGAGCGGAATGACCTCGCAGCCGATCCGTTCCAGCGCTTCAGGTGCAAAGGCGCCGGCGGTGCCGTTGCCGCAGGCGGCGACCACCTTGAGCTTTCTCGCTATGCGCTTGTCCCGGGTCAGGTCGTCCAGATAGGTTTTGCGGAAATCCGCAACGAAGTCATAGGAGCCGCCGCCGACAAGGTCGAAGTCGCCGGCAAGGACGATCGTCTTCAATGCGCTCATTTCCTCCGGACCGAAGGTCAAGGGGCGCGCCGCCCCCATCTTGACGCCGCTCCAGCCGTTTTCGTTGTGAGAAGCGGTGACCATGGCGACGGACGGCGTATCGAGCGCGAACTGGGCGAAATAGGCCATCGGCGACAGCGCCAGCCCGATATCCTTAACTCGCGCGCCGGCGGCCATCAGCCCGGAAACCAGCGCCAGCTTGATCGCAAGCGAATAGGAGCGGAAATCATGACCGGTCACGATATCCGGCCCGGCGCCCAGGCGCCGGATCAGCGTGCCGAGCCCCATGCCCAGCGCCTGGACACCGATCAGGTTGAGCTCAGGCGGCTCCGCAGAGCCAGGATGGCCGAACCACCAGCGCGCATCATACTCACGAAAGCCGGACGCCTTGATCAGCGCCGAGGTTTCAAACTCGAAGGTGTTGGGACGGGCTTCGCTAACGATCTTCAGGGGCAAGACAGCAACTCCAAGCGGCTGGAATCAGGGTGTTTCAAGGTGGGTGGCCGATACCTATTACACGAGCCTTTAAGCAGTGTTTATCGCGCAGGAAACTGAAACCCGTATGACCTTAAGGCGAAAGCGGAAGAAATGCGACAGAAGCGCCGCCATTGGCGCTTGCAGGAACGAAGTGCGGCGGCTATAAGCCCGCGGTCTGGTCACGGAGTGTAGCGCAGCCTGGTAGCGCACATCGTTCGGGACGATGGGGTCGCAGGTTCAAATCCTGCCACTCCGACCAGAAGCTCCTCTCCTCTCCCATCAAGTTGGCCTGCCCGGGGTGATCATGTATCCCGGCGAACAGCGGTTTTGCCGAAGAACTCGCGTTTCGCGGCCTCACCGACCAGCCGCAGCCGTGAGGCATTGCGAAGCAGTCGCCTGGGTCGTTTGAGCGCGCCCCAGTTCAGGAAATACTTGGCCATGATACCGGGCGTCCTGCTGTGCGAGCCGGCATGGGCGACGCGATAGACGGCGCCGCGAAACGGCAGCGTCGCCAGAGGCGTACCGCGCTCGGCCAGAATGTCTGCAATCCGGATATGACTGCCGAGCATCGACTTCATCCAGTCGGGAGAGGCATCCCCGTAACGGTCGGGCAGACCATAGAGGTCCGACCGGATTATCAATGACGTCCCGCAAAGATGGTTAAAGTCGTCATAGCCGAGCAGGAGCTTGCCGCCGTCGTCCCAGACATAGCCGCGGTCGATGGTCCATCCGTTTGCGTTTCGGTTCTCCGACACGTGCTGGACAAGGCGGGCGCTCACGAAATCGTCGTCGTCGACGATCATGAAGAAGCGGCTGTCGCGTGCCCGCAGCATGCCCTTCAGCACGCGGCGGCCCTTGTCGACGCGGAAGGCGTCGTAGAAGTCCTCCTTGCTCGCCCCACCGCGCTCATGCGCATCGTTTGGCGGAAAGGTCACGCGTTCGACACTGAAGCGCTCGGGGAGATTTGGCAGATCGGCGCCCTCGTTTGCGACGATGATGCCCCGCCAGTCGTCGTTGGTCTGGCTCGATATCGAGCGAACCGTCTGGGCGAGATTCGCCTTGAGCCTGCTCCAGTCGCGCGCATTGTCCTGGTGGCGCACGGGAATGATGAAGGTGACGAGTGTCATCTCAACCTCAGCAAATGTCTTCTGCGTGCCAAAGATCACGCGGCGACAGCGGCTGCCTGCCGCGCCCAGCCGATCCCGTCGTCGAGCGAGGTCGCCTTGTAGGAAAGGTCGGTTCCGCCCGAGAATGCCGCCATGAACCGCCGTATCTTGCCGTAGCTGTTGTCGAGGACCGCATGCGGCCGACCGATCAGCAGCGAGCAGATATGGACGTGCAGGCGATCGGTGACGATCGCACGCCCGCGCGAAATCTGCCGGATGCCTCGCCGGAAGCGATTGTGCGCGGCCGCGTCCAGCTTGCGCAGCCGCACCTCTGCCGGTTTGAGCGCCAGTAGCGCGGAGGCAGCACCAATCGCCTTGGCGACGCGCACCTGCCGCGCAGATTCGGTGATCCAGTCCTCCATCGGAATGTCGGGGTAGGCCGAGCGATCCGCGTCACCTGCCTTCTCTAGGTCCGCCCTCAACATCGCCAGCACCGGAAACTCGGCTGCTTCCGGTTCGAGCGCGCCGATGCAGAATGCCATATCTGGGCAAAGCCGCACCTCGCAATCGAAGTGCTTCTCCGCGAACGCCTTCGATTCCTCGTCGCGCACCAGGAGAACAAAGTTCTTGTGCCCGCCGATGATGCGCGCGCTCCTTTCGCGGCGCTCCTGCGACTTGTAGTGAATCGATTGCGGAAACTGGATGATCCGGCGGTTGGGGAATTGCTCGAGCACGCGCTCGCGGAAATCCTGATGCGTGATCCAGAGGTCGCCGAAATTGCCGCCGCCATGGATGAAGATCGGTCCAGTCGGGACGGCCCGTTCGAGATCCTCCGCCGAGAAGTCGCGCATGCGCGAGACATAGGCCGGTCGCTTGTCGCAGCGGTCTTTCAGGTAGGCCATCTCGCCGAGCCAGATGGCTGAGTCGCCGCAATTGCGGATATCCGGAAAGTCGAGGATCGCCAGCGGCTCGTCCGCCCGGACATAGTCCTTCAGGCAGTCATGGATCATGTCCTGCAACCTGTCGATCAGAACCGGAGGCGTTTCCACTGGCATTCCTCTTCCTCCATCTGGCCGACCGTTCGGCTCGTGTTGCAGCAAATCCGACGTGCTAGCTTCAGCCATGGCGAACCTTCGACAGTATCTTGCCCAAGATGTTCAGGATTTCCCGCTCGGGGCCGTCGGGCCGCTTCATCGACAGCCACAACCCGAAGCTCGACCCGCAATAGAGGACCGCGCCCAACGGAACGAGGATCGCCAGCTGCCAGGCAAGCCCCACGCTGTCGTTCGCCGCGGGCAGCCAGGTCGAGGCGAACAAGACGCCCGCGGCCATGATCGCGATGCTTGCGAGCGCACGCCCGTTGGCGGCCAGCTGCTCCAGCACCGTTACGCCGATGAAGTGCTTGACCAGCACCATGTTGACGAGCGCTCCGAGCAGTCCGGTGAACACTCGGCTGTAGATGACACCTTCGAGCCCGTAGAGCATGAGGGCGCCGAAGATGATCGGTACGCGGACGAACAGCATCTGCGTGTCCCGGACGAATAGAAGCCTCGTCTTGCCCTTCGCCATGCCGAGCGGCTGCACCAGCGAGCCCAGCGTCTGCAGGGCGTACACCGAGGCGAGCGACTGGATGATGAAGATTGCCGGCGCCCATTTTTCACCCAGCGTCAGCCTGACCAGGGGATCGGCGATCAGCGCGACGCCGATGCCGGCAGGAAGCGCGATCGCGGCGACAAGTGCCTGGACGCGCTGATAGGCGGCGGCGAGGCGGCCTGGGTCGTCGCGAATTGTGGCGAAGCTCGGGTAGATCGTCTGGGTGAGCGGCGCCGTCGCCTCGCGTGTCGGCAGGCGGGCGAGATTGCTGCCGAAGGTGTAGTAGCCAAGCTGCGCATTGCCGAGCACCTTGCCGATCAGCAGGTGGTCGAAGCGCCAGTTGAGCGTGTTGACGATCTGGCCGGCCGTCAACCAGGCCGAGAAAGAGAAGAACTCCCGCATGTGCTTGAAGACGATCCTCGGGCGGAACGGCACCACCAGATAGGAGGTGACGAGATAGGTCGCCTGGCTCACGAGGGTACCCACCACGAGGGCCCAGTAGCTGTGGAAGATCATCGCGATGGCCACCGCCACGACGACCCCGACGAACTTCTGCGAAACGCTCAGCACGAATTCCTGCCAGAAGATCAGCTTGCGCTGCAGCATGATCAGCCGCGGATTCGTCATGCTGCCGAGCAGCACGCTGAAGCCCAGCGCAACCATGACGCCGGACAGGCGCGGGTCTTCATAGACCACCGATGCCGGCCAGGCACAGGCCGCGAAGAAAAGGCACAGTATCAGTCCGCGCGTGGCATTGAGGGTCCAGGCAGCGCTGAAATGCGATTCGGTGGGCGCCTCATGTCGGATGAGCGCCTGGGTGAGCGAGAGTTCGGTGACTGTGGTGACGATCAGGAGCATCGTCGTCGCCAATGCAACGAGGCCGAAATCGGCAGGCGAGAGGTACCACGCCAGCACGAAGGTGCTGAGCGTCGCCAGCCCGTTCACGATCGCTCGCGACAGGCTGAGCCACATGCTTCCCTTGATGAGCCGCCCGGTGATACTGCTCATGCTGCAGGCGATTCCCGATACTCTCAGCGCCATTTGGCGCTCTTGTTGCACCCCGAGCCGCAGCGCTTATACCGCGAACGAAGACGGGTAACGAGAACAAAGATCAGCGCCCATTTGCCGCACCGCACAATTACCGTGGAGAGCCGGCGCGGAGCGGATTTTTCACATTTGCGGTGGCGCCGATTTGCCGCACTGCACAACGGCTCGCGTTGGTCGAGAATGAGGCAACACCCGCGGTCGAATGTGCTACACCGCTTCCGGTGGCGGGTCTGGCAGAGAGCAAGCCCGAGGGAAGAGGTGTTCGTTTTGCTGGAAGAGGCCGCCGTGGCTCAAGGTGTGAGGAAAATTGTCCGCAAGGTGCGCGGTCTTGCTCGACGGGACAGAGGCTACGTGCCCCCTCCCCCGTTCCAGCCGAACACGATCGAGCTGTTCTACTGGAAGTCGCCCCTCGGCGTGAACTTCGGCGACTATCTCTCCTCGGTGATTGTCAACAAGATGGCGGCCGACGCCGGCTGCTTCCTGGACGAGGAACGTCCGAGGCCGGTGAGGCTCCTGGGCATAGGCTCGATCCTGCATTTCGCGCGCAACGGCGACGTCGTCTGGGGTTCCGGCATCAACGGCAAGATCCGAGACGAACGGCACGTGTTCAGCTCGCTCGACGTGCGCGCCGTCCGTGGTCCCCTCACCCGCGATTTTCTCATGCGGCGTGGCATCGACGTGCCCGAGGTGTTCGGCGACCCCGGGATCCTCGTTGCCGATCTTCTGGGTTCCCGTTTTCCGAAACCTGCCGAGCGCAAGACGCCGGTCGCGTTCGTCCCCAACTTGCACGACCTGCCGAAGATGGAGGGATGGGAAAACGTCGTCTCTCCACTCGACCATTGGGCGAGCGTGGTACGGCGCATTTCGGAAGCGAGCCATGTCATCTCGAGCTCGCTCCACGGGCTGGTTATTGCCGACGCGTTCGGCATTCCCTGTACGTACCTGCGCCTGTCGGAAGAAGAAAACACACTGAAATATGAGGACTATGTCCTCGGCGTCGGCCGCGCGCAACTGGACATCACGCGATCGCGCGAGGAGGCCGTCCGCGCGAGCCCGATGGGCACGGCCCGGCCAGATCTCGCGAGGCTGAAGGCGAGCTTCCCCTACGATCTCTGGGATTGCTGAGAGGCCGTCGGGGTCGGCTCGACAGCAGCGCGCCGCGCGGTCAGCGATTTCAGGAAGCGCGTGACATCCGATCCGACCCTCGTCCACTCAAATGGCGACAGATCCGGGCGCGGCGACGTGGACTTGCGGAGTGCGGCGAGGAAGCTCTCGAGAGTGGCGGCCGATATTTCGCCGTCGAACAGATGCACCCACTCCGCTCCGACCACCTCCTGAAGCTCCGGCAGGCTGCCGATCCGCGGGGCCAGGAGCGGCTTGTTGCGGCCGAGCGAATGCAAGGCGACGCCGCTGTTCAGGATGTTGCGGTATGGCAGCACGACGGCGTCGTGTGAATCGATGACGCGCTCTAACTCGTCGTCCGGCACGAACTCCCTTCGGATGTCCAGCTTGATCCGCTTGTCGTCGCCCGCGGCTGTGCGGATCCTGCGTTCGAGATCCTCTTCCGGGCAAACGCCGATCACCGTGAGCGAAAACGCGGCCGTCGCCTTGCGGGCCTCGGTAACCAGCTTTTCGACGTTCTTGTACTCCCTGATCAGTCCGAAGAAGAGAAGCCTGTTGTGTCGCTCGGATGGTCTGGCGTCCCGCGGCGGTTCGGCGACCGATTCATAACGACCATGGACCGTGACCAGCGTGGCGAGCGAACGGGCCGCGGGATGCAGGCGATGCAACTCGCGGCGGGAATGTTCGGAGAGGAGGATCACGCCGTCGAGCAGCTTCAGAAACAGGTAGGTGGTCAGCCCCGATTTCAAGCTGCCGCCGTCATGGGGCTCCAAGTTGTGTACCACCCACAGAAACCTGGTTCCGTGAAAGACCCTGTCCCAGAGCATGCGGCCGAGAAGCTTGAGTGTCGCCTTGCGGCTGCTCGGCCGAAAGAATTCAGTCGGCCAGTGGAAGAGGACGATGTCGTAGCGGCCGCGGCCCAGGTGCTCCCAGTCGAACTGAACCCGCTCGAAGCTTGTGCCGTCGATGTGGCCGGAGAAGAGACCCGTAAAGCTGTTGCCCGGAGCATTGAGGGGTTTCAGCGCCAGAACAGGTTTCTGCGCGAAATGTGTCTTGTCGGTCATCGGCAATGTTCCGTGGCAACGCTTGATCCCGAAGGGGAGCCTAGGCCTGTCCCGTGCCAGCGCAAGCGCGGGTGTCGGGTCAATTGGTCGCGGCTTCTGACTCGACGCGTTCAGGAACGAAGTGCGGCGGCTATAAGCCCGCGGTCTGGTCACGGAGTGTAGCGCAGCCTGGTAGCGCACATTGTTCGGGACGATGGGGTCGCAGGTTCAAATCCTGCCACTCCGACCAGAAAAAACAAGCACTTAGCTTTTTCCCGAAGCCGCCTCCCACCTGAAACTCACTCACAAGCCGAACCCTTCTGCGCGTTTTCGGGCCTGACCATGCCGTATGGCCGGCGGTTAACGCGCCATAAGGATCGGCATCGACGGGTCTTCAAGCATCGAGATGGTGACGCCGCCGAAGATGCGCTCGCGCAACCGGGAATGACCATAGGCGCCCATCACCATCAGATCGGCGGCGATGTCGACCGCGTGCCTGCGAAGCACGTCGGCGACTAAACGGTCCAAGCTGGGCAGCCGGTCGACCGTGACATTCACGCCATGCCGCGCGAGATAGGCAGCGGCGTCGGCTCCGGGTTCGGCCCCGTGACGGTACTGGTCCTCCACCGGATCGACCATGACAAGGTGCACCTCTTCGGCACCTGGCAGCATGTCGAGAGATTCGCGGACGGCACGCGACGACTCCAGACGAGCGTCCCATGCAATCAGAACGCGTTTCGGCTTCAGTGTCGGCCGCGATCCCACGGGGATGAGCAGCAAGGGCTTTCCTGAAGAAAACAACGCGCCTTCGATCGCTTTGCTTTTCAGCGTTTCATTGGCAAGCAACTCCGGTCCAATAACCGTAATGTCGGCGTAGCGGGCACGGCGGCCAATGGTGTCGTCGGCCCAGCCGGCTTCCGGATATTCGTTGGAGACATCGGCCGAAAGCACCCTGCCGGCGAGAAAAGCCGACACGGCAGCGGTTCGCTTCTTCAACAGATTCTCGTCGGCCCGACGCTCCTCGAGCCAGGCTTCCGAAACGACTGCGGCATACTCCCCGACCGGTGGCGGCGCAGCTACGGCAACGACCAGAACCGCAAGATGGGCGCCGATTTCGGTGCACAGGCCGGCGGCGAGCTTGAGATCACCGTCACCCTTGTTCGGTCCCGCAACGGTAAGTATCGTCCTGAAAGCCATAGCGGCTGCTCCCGATCCTCAAAGTCCAATCGTCGTTGCAACAACAGCGAGACGGCTCGGCGCGTTCCTAGCGCTGCGACAAGAACGTCGCCGCGCATCATTTTGATCCGTATCAACATGCCCACGTGCCGACGCTAACAGGCGCAGGCCGCTACGTCGTGCCGAAACATGGCGATCGCGATATGCCGTTGTGGGGCCGCCAAGGTCTTCCGAAGGACGCCAACAAATACGGCCGAACGCCGGAGAAGTCGCACTAGGGAACGCATCCGTGACTTGGCTGGTTATATCCAGACGCTGCAGCAGGAAGGGCCCGATGGCGCGGAATTTCAGCGACCACGCCCATCGGATTCCAGGGTGGATACAAACAAAGAGGCATCCGATGATCGTCGAAGATCAGGAATCCGTGGTCGCGATGTTGATGGACCCTGCCGCATATGGCGAGACTGGGCCGGTCGAGGCGATCGAAACCCATATCTCGCGTATCTTCCTGGTTGGCCAGCGCGCCTACAAGATCAAGCGAGCTGTAAAGCTGCCCTATGTCGACTTCTCGACCCCGGTGCTGCGGCTCGCCGCTTGCGAGAAGGAGGTGGAGCTTAACTCCAAGACCGCGCCCGGCCTCTATCTGGGTGTGCGGCGCGTCACGCGAGAGGCCGACGGCAAGCTCGCCTTCGACGGGAGCGGCGAACTGGTCGATGCGACGATCGAAATGGTCCGCTTCCACCAGTCGAAGCTGCTCGATCGAATGGCAGTCGGTGGCGAACTGACGCCTGCGCTGATGACGGCGGTCGCGCGCATGATCGTGCGCTATCATCGCGGCGCGCCGGAGGTCCACAAGGGCAGCGGATCCTCGAACCTGGCAGGCGTGCTCGCCATCAACGAAGCCGGCTTTGCCACCAGCCATGTTTTCGACGAAGCCGAGATCAACGCATTCACCGGGATTTTCAGCACCGCCCTCGCCCGTCATCGCGAACTGCTCGACCGGCGGGAAGCGGCAGGCAAGATCCGGCGATGCCACGGCGATCTGCATCTGCGCAACATCTGTCTCTTCGACGGAGAGCCCCGCCTCTTCGATTGCATCGAATTCAACGACCAGATCGCCAGCATCGATGTGCTTTACGATCTGGCCTTCCTGCTGATGGACCTCTGGCATCGCGGCTTTCCGGAACTCGCCAACCTGGTGATGAACCGCTACCTCGACGAGGCAGACGACGAGGACGGCTTCATTCTCCTGCCGTTTTTCATGGCAGTGCGGGCCGCAGTGCGCGCGCACGTCACCGCAACCCAGATCGAGGAAGGCAGTGCCGATTCCGGCGGGCTGATTGCCGAGGCGAGATCCTATTTCGAGCTTGCCCGAACACTTCTCCAGGCAAGGCCTCCTCGGCTGATCGCTATCGGCGGCTTGAGTGGTTCCGGCAAGACGGCCGTTGCCGAGGCACTCGCCGCGCATGTCGGCGCGCCGCCCGGCGCCCGCATTGTCGAGAGCGATCGCATCCGCAAAGCGATGCATGGGGTACCGGCCGAGACGAAGCTGCCGGACAGGGCTTATCGACCGGAGGTGTCCGACCGCGTCTACCGCGAAATGGCATGGCGCGCCGACTTGATCCTTTCCCAAGGCGGTTCGGTGGTCGCCGATGCCGTCTTCGACAGGCCGGCCGATCGCGACCGCATCGAGAAGGTGTACGGCAGAGACGTTGCTTTCGCCGGATTCTGGCTGGAGGCGGATCCGCTCGTTCTTTGGCAGCGGGTGAGCGAGCGCAGCGGCGGTCCTTCCGACGCCACTGTCGATATCTTGTCGCGGCAATTGCAACGAAAGGCCACCCCGTCCACCTGGCGCAAGGTCGACGCCGATCGAAAGCTCGCCGACATCGCCGCCGAGTTGGCGAGCGTTTCGGACGCGGCCGCTCCTGCGCAGGGTACTGCACTCAAGACAGCATCGTGACGGCGACGCGCATAAAGATGGGTGAATGGGCATGACGCTGGAAAAACTGGTGGTTTGCGGCAAATGCGGCGGGGTCAATCGCCTGCCGCCGGGACGGGATGCCGGGGACGCGAAATGCGGAAAGTGCGGCTCTAAACTGTTCTCGGGTCACCCGGCAGACGTCGACGCACAGAGCTTCGATCGCCAGGTCAAACGAAGCAGTCTCCCCGTTGTCGTCGACATCTGGGCACCGTGGTGCGGCCCCTGCAAGATGATGGCGCCGGCCTATGAAGCAGCAGCAAACGAACTGGAGCCGCACGTTCGCCTGATCAAGCTCAATTCCGACAATGAGCAGGCCGTTGCAGCCAGGCTCGGCATTCGCAGCATCCCGACCATGATCCTCTTCCATAGCGGCCAGGAGGTTGCGCGCACATCCGGCGCCATGACGGCGGGGCAGATCGTCAGGTGGATCCGCGATCACCTGCCGACGGCCGCGGCCTGAAAGTCGGCACGCTGTCGATGATCGCCGTGGCCGCATCAGCAAGCGAGCGCAGAAAGCCATATGATGACCTGAGGGCTTTGACAAATTTCATATGATGATCTCGCTTTTGACCCGCACTGGGAGTATGGATCCTCATGACCCGGCAAAGTTTGGAGGACCCATGCAGCAGGTCGAACATCGAACATCCCGCAGGTCATTCGTTTCTCAGGTCGCAGATGCGCTGCGCGGCCAGATCGAAGCCGGCTTTTATGCGCCTGGCGACAAATTGCCGACAGAACCCGCGCTGATTGACCGGTTCGGATTCAGCCGCACTGTGGTCCGGGAGGCCATTGCCGCGCTTCGCGCTGATGGGCTGGTGGAATCGCGGCAAGGCGCCGGCGTCTTCGTTCTCGGCCCGAAGCCCGTCGACGAGGGATTGAAGCTCTTCACCGACGAAACGAACAAGATCTCGGACATCATCGAAGAGCTCGAGCTGCGCATCGGCATCGAAGTCGAGGCAGCCGGCCTTGCCGCAGCCCGCAGTTCGCCGGCGCAGGAGGCCGAAATCGAGGCCCAGGTCGAAAGGTTCGCCGAACTCATGGCGCAAGGGCAACCCACCGACGAGGCGGACTTCCAGTTCCACATGGCGATCGCCACCGCAACGAACAACGCCAGGTTCAAGGCATTCCTCGAACATGTCGGCCGGAGGATGATCCCGCGGGTGAAGTTCAAGACGATGATGGGTGGCATCGACCCCTTGCCCAATCGCGACCATCCGATTCTGGAGGAGCACAGGGAAATCGCGGATGCGATTCTCGCCCGCGACCCGGAAAAGGCGCGTGAGGCGATGCGCCGCCATCTGGTGACGGGGATAAAGCGCTATCGCACCCTCACCGTCCGGCGCTCGACAAACCAGGACAACACCGGCGGTTGACTCGCCCGGATACTCATCATATGAATCGAAATGACATCATATTAATTTGCGGGATGAGTTCCTTTGTCGCCAGATGAAATCAAGTCGCGTGTCGCTTCAGGGCTGCTGTCGTTTCCGGTCACACATTTCAACGAGGATTTCAGCCTCAATCTCGAAAGCTATCGCGCGCATGTGGCATGGCTCTCGGGGTTCGGTGCCGCTGCCCTGTTCGCGGCTGGCGGCACGGGTGAATTCTTCTCCCTGTCGCCGGAAGAGGTCGCCGATGTTACCCGCGCGGCCAAGGATGCCTCAGGAGACGTGCCTATCATCGCCGGCTGTGGCTACGGCACGGCGCTCGCCACGGAAATTGCTCGCCGCGCCGAGGCTGCGGGGGCCGACGGTCTTTTGCTTCTGCCTCATTATCTGATGGAAGCCTCCCAAGAAGGGATATTCCGGCATGTCAAAGCCGTGTGCGAATCCACCGGCCTCGGCGTCATCATCTACAACCGTGCGAACTCGGTCGCCAATGCCGACACGGTTGCTCGCCTTGCCGACGCGTGCCCAAACCTCATCGGCTTCAAGGACGGCACTGGCAAGATCGATCTTGTCCGCCACGTCACCGCAAAACTTGGCGATCGGCTCTGCTACATCGGTGGCATGCCCACGCATGAGCTCTTTGCCGAAGGCTTCAACGGCGCCGGAGTGACGACGTATTCCTCTGCGGTCTTCAACTTCGTGCCGGAATTGGCACAGCGCTTCTACATGGCGATGCGGACAAGCGATCGCGCCGCAATGGAAGAAATCCTGCACAACTTCTTCTTCCCCTTCGCGGCTTTGCGCGATCGAGAACAAGGTTATCCGGTGTCGATCATCAAGGCAGGCGTCGAAGTCATAGGACGGACACCCGGCCCACTTCGTCCGCCGCTGACGGATCTGAAGCCGCAGGAAAAAGACGTGCTGCGCGGACTGATCGAGAAGATCGCCGCCTAGTCGCCGGGAGATCGGCAAATTGTTGGACGAACGGGACGAGGAGGTTCGTCCGTCGCACGCCAGCCAAAACGGATCAAAGGGAGGAGAGACATGAATAGAAGCGTTCATACGATTGCAGCTGTCGTATTGATGACCGCTGCCGCGTCATCGGCTGTCGCACAAGGTGCGGCGCAGGAAATCGGCGTCGTCCTGCCGGAGCAGCCGGCCAATCTGGAGCCCTGCGGCACCATCATCACAAATGTCGGCCAGATACTCAGCCAAAACGTTGTTGAATCGTTGACCGTCATCGATCCGACCACCGGGCAACCTCAGCCGAAACTGGCGACCGAGTGGACCAGCGTGGACCCGACGACCTGGCGGATCAAGCTGCGCGAGGGCGTGAAGTTCCAGGACGGAACCGAACTCAACGCGGATGCGGTTGCATTCTCCATCGACAGGATGATCAGCGGCAAGATCACTTGCAGCAACATAGCGAAATTCGGCGATGCCAAACTAACGCTAACGCCGGTCGACGACCTGACCGTCGAAATAAAATCGGACAGGCCCGAGCCCATCATGCCGACGCTGTTGAGCGTGGTCATGATCGTCTCGCCGAAGACACCAGTCGACCAGGCGGTGAACGATCCGGTCGGGACCGGCCCCTTCAAGCTGTCGACCTTCTCCCCGCAAACCGTGGTGCTGGACGCGTTCGACGGCTATTGGGGCAAGAAGCCGGAGATCACGAAGGCAACCTATGTCTGGCGGCCCGAATCCTCGATTCGAGCGGCCATGGTGGAAACCGGGGAAGCCGACCTGACGCCGTCGATTGCCATCCAGGACGCCAGCAATCCGGAGACGGATTTCGCCTATCTGAACTCCGAAACCACCGCGATCCGTATCGATGCCGCCGAGCCGCCACTCAATGACCTGCGCGTCCGCAAGGCGCTCAACCTCGCGATCGACTGGGAAGGCCTTGCGCAGCTGTTCGGCGACGACGTCAAGCGTGCGTCGCAGATGGTCGTCTCCGGGATCAACGGCCATGACGATGCACTCGAGCCTTGGCCGTATGATCCGGAAGAGGCGAAAAAGCTCATCGAAGAGGCGCGCGCGGCGGGTGTGGCGGTCGACACCGAGATCAAGCTCATCGGACGAAACGGCATCTATCCCAACGGCGCCGAAGCGATGGAGGCCATGATGACGATGTGGCAAGACGCCGGCCTCGACGTCAAGCTTACGATGCTCGACGTCGCCGACTGGCTACGCTATCTGCAAAAGCCGTTCCCGCCGGAGCGTGGCCCCAATCTCCTGCAGATGATGCACGACAACAACAAGGGCGATGCGGCCTTCACGGTTCCGATCTTCTATCGGTCGAGCGGCAGCTACTCGACCGTGGCCGATCAGGCATTCGACAAGGAGATAGACGAGGCCCTGGCGGCGACCGGCGAGGCCCGCACGAACAGCTTCAAGGCGATCTTCGGCAAAGCCCGCAACGAAGTGGTGGCGGACATCCCGATGTTCCATATGATCGGCTATACCCGCGTTGGCACCAGGCTGGAATGGAAGCCCGATATCACCACCAACAGCGAAATACCGCTGGCCAACATCGCTATCAAAAAAGACTGAGTGATACGCGGGCGCCGGGTCCGATCGTGGTCCTGCGCCCCTGACCCGTTGCCTCCGTCGATATCCGTCCAAGGGCATCCCAAATGATTACCTATCTTGGACGCCGGGCGTTCCACAGCATTCTGTCGGTCATCGGTCTGTTGACGCTGGTCTTTTTCCTGACACGGCTCACCGGCGATCCTTCCGCCTTGTACCTGCCTCTGGACTCGACTGCGGAAGCCCGGGCCGCGTTCGCGCGGTTGAACGGCCTCGATCAGCCGATCTATTGGCAGTTTCTGGAGTATCTGCGCGATCTTCTGCAGCTGGATTTCGGTGAATCGCTGCGCCAGAACCGCTCGGCGATGCAGGTCGCGCTTGAGGCGTTCCCGGAAACGCTGAAGCTTGCCGCCGTCGCGATCACGCTGTCGACCGCTTTGGCTATCCTTGTCGGCTCTCTTGCGGCGGCGCGACCGGGCGGCATGTTCGACCGTGTCGCCAGTCTCATCTCTCTGGCCGGCGCAAGCGCACCGGATTTTTGGGTCGCCATCGTCGGCATCCTGGTCTTCGCCGTGGGGCTCGGACTTTTGCCGACATCGGGCACCGGAACCTGGGCCCATTGGATCATGCCCACCTTCGTGCTGATGCTTCGCCCGTTCGGTCTCCTGGTGCAGGTCGTGCGCGGAACGATGCTGTCCGCGCTTGCCTCTCCATACATCAAGACCGCAAGGGCCAAGGGCCTGCCCCGACAGAAGATCATCTTCGGGCATGCGCTTCGCAACTCGCTGCTGCCCGTCGTCACGGTCGCCGGCGACCTGGCGACCAGTCTTGTCAACGGCGCCGTCGTCGTGGAGTCGATATTCGGCTGGCCCGGCATCGGCAAGCTGATGATCGACTCGATCATCCAGCGCGATTTTGCCGTCGTCCAGTCGACCATTCTGGTGACGGCTACCGCCATCTTCATCCTGAACATCGCGATCGACCTGCTCTACGCGGTTCTCGATCCGCGCATCCGGTACTGAGCCATGACGATCATCACCCCCGACACCAAGCCGGCGGCCGTTCCAGGCAGCGGCAGCATGCTTCTCGCCTATTTGACTCGCGACAAGCTTGCGCTCGCCGCCGCTATTTTCCTGGCGATCGTCGTGATCGCGGCGATCCTTGGCCCGTGGCTGGTGGGCGACGCCGCTTCGCGGCTGGGGCTGCGCCAGCGTAACCTCGCCCCCTTCTCGCTGACCAGCGGCTGGATCTACGTCCTTGGCGCCGATACCCTCGGCCGGCCCATCCTGGCCAGGCTGATTGTCGGCGCGCAGAATACGTTCGGCATTGCCGCGGCGGCGGTATTCGCGTCCATGCTGGTTGGTGGAACACTCGGCCTGATAGCGGGCTATTCGGAGCGCTGGTACAGCCATCTCATTCTGCGCCTGGCCGATGTCGTCATGAGCTTTCCGTCGCTGCTGCTGGCGCTCATCGTGCTCTATACGCTCGGCCCGAGCATCACCAACCTGGTAATCGTTCTCGCCGTCACGCGAATGCCGATCTACCTCCGAACGGCGCGCGCAGAAGTGTTGGAGTTGCGCGAGCGCATGTTTGTGAGCGCGGCGCGCGCCATGGGTGCGAAGCCGGCCCGGATCATCACCCGCCATATCGCACCCCTCGTCCTGCCGACACTGGTGACGATTTCCGCCATTGATTTCGCGACCGTCATTTTATCGGAATCAGCGCTGAGTTTCCTTGGCCTCGGCATTCAGCCGCCGGATTTTACCTGGGGTGCAATGGTAGCAAACGGCCGCGGCTATCTCGCGACCGCCTGGTGGATCGCATTCTGGCCAGGTCTTGCAATCATGCTGACCACGCTGTCGCTCAACATCCTCTCGAACTGGGCGCGCACCGTCGCCGATCCGCAGCAACGCTGGCGTCTTCAGACATTGCGAAAAGCTGCCCGATGAGCAACACAACCAATCCCATTCTCAAAGTCGACGGCCTGACCGTTGATTTCCTTTCGGACAATGAGCCGGTACGCGCCGTCGACGACGTCTCTTTCCACGTCAGCCGTGGCGAGACGCTCGTGATCCTCGGCGAAAGCGGTTCGGGAAAGAGTGTGAGCACCAGCACGGTGATGGATCTCATCGATTGTCCGCCAGGCGATATCGTGGCCGGCTCCTGCCTCTTCGATGGCGTCGAACTCTCAGGCCTCGGCGCGGAGTCGCGCAGAAGCATCAACGGCCGCAGGATTGCGATGATCTTTCAGGATCCGCTCGCTTACCTGAACCCCGTCTACACGGTGGGGCGCCAGATCGGGGAGGTCTATGAGAGCCACGACGCGGGCAGCAAGGACGCACGCGCCAAGACGATAGAACTGCTTCGGCGCGTGGGCATTCCAGAGCCGGAAAACCGCGTCGACTTCTATCCGCATCAGTTCTCGGGCGGACAGCGCCAGCGCGTGATGATTGCCATGGCGATCGCGTTGAAACCGGACATCCTGATCGCCGATGAGCCGACGACCGCTCTGGACGTCAGCGTGCAAGCTCAGATCCTCGATCTGCTGCGCGATCTCCAGCGTGAGACCGGCATGGCGTTGATCATGATCACCCACGACCTCGAAGTCGCCTCGTCCATGGCGGACCGGATTATCGTCATGAACGGCGGAAAGGTCGTGGAGACAGGCATCGCCAAGGATGTCTTCAGCAATCCGCAGCACGCCTATACGCGCCGCCTCATCTCCGCCCTGCCCCACGGCAACGCAGCGGAGGCGCCGAACAAGCGTTCGACGACGATTGCAGGCGAAATCCTGCTCAAGGTGGAACATCTCACCAAGCACTATGTGCTTGCTTCCGGAGCCTTCACCAGCAAGCGGACGTTCAAGGCGGTGGATGACATAAGCTTCGAGGTCAGGAGAGGAGAAACGCTCGGCATCGTCGGCGAGTCCGGCTCCGGCAAATCGAGCGTCGCACGCATGCTGTTGGGGCTGAACGCGCCAAGCTCGGGCAAGGCCGTCTTCGCCGGGGAAAACATCTTCGAGATGAACGAGAAGCGTCTTATGGCGTTTCGGCGCAAGGTCCAGATGGTCTTCCAGGATCCATACGGATCGATGAATCCCCGTATGCGCGTTTACTCCATCATTTCCGAACCCTGGGTGATCCACCGCGATATTCTGCCGAAGAACAGGTGGAAGGCTCGAGTGGCAGAGCTCCTGGAATTAGTTGGGCTGTTGCCGGAGCACGCCGACCGCTACCCGCACCAGTTTTCCGGCGGTCAGCGGCAGCGCATCGCCATTGCGCGCGCGCTTGCGAGCGAGCCGGAACTGATCGTCTGCGACGAGGCGGTTTCGGCGCTCGACGTCTCTATTCAGGCGCAGGTGATCGACCTTCTGGCCGACCTTAGGACCAGGCTCAGCCTCTCATATATCTTTATCACACATGATTTGCCGATCGTGCGCCATTTCGCGGACCGGATCATGGTCATGAAAGATGGAAGGATCGTCGAGGAAGGCCAAACCTCGGCGCTGTTCGGGGCGCCTCGCCACGAATATACGCAAAGCCTGTTACAGGCTGTTCCCAGGCCCAAATGGCTTACGCAAGCTCAATAGCTCTCATCCGGGCTTAGCGCGACCAACGCTTTGCCAGTGCCAATGCCCGTGGCGCGGAGACTGCTCGGCTCGGGAATAAGGACGCTAGCGACCTTGTTCCACGCGCCACGCCTTGAAGGCTTCGGCGTGCTCGTCTCGTGTGCAGGGATAGAGCCCGATGATCGGGACTCCGTCTTTCACCCGTTCGACCACGAAATCCTCGTAGACTGTCATCTCCACCGCCTCGTCCGCGATCTCGCCGGCAATTCCTTGGGGAACCACTATCACGCAGTCGTCGTCCCCGACGACGATGTCGCCTGGGAAGACTGCGACGTCGCCGCAGCCGATCGGCATGTTGAGATCGAGCGCCTCGTGCAGGGTCAGGTTGGTGGGGCTTGAAGGCCGGGCGTGGTAGGCGGGCATATCCAGCTCACCAATCACGGCCGCGTCGCGGAAGCCGCCGTCGGTGACCACACCGGCCACGCCGCGCACCATCATACGCGTGACCAGAATGTCGCCTGCCGAGGCGGCTCGGGCATCCTTGCGGCTGTCCATCACCAGAACGTGCCCCGCCGGGCAGGTCTCGACGGCGACGCGCTGTGGATGATCCGGCTTGCGGAACTCGACGAGTTGGTTGCGGTCCTCGCGCGCGGGAATGTAGCGCAGCGTGAAGGCAGGGCCGACCATGTTGCGGCCTTTGCGCTTCAACGGATGCACACCCTGGATCACCTGGTTGCGTAGCCCGTGCTTGAAGAGCGCGGTGGCGAGGGTAGCGACGGACACGCCCATAAATTTCTCGCGCAGTTTTTCGTCCATTGTCGGGGTCCTCAATTGCGGTTCAAAGCTCGTTGCGGCGCCCCCGCCCTCAGCTCGTTGGCGTTGAGGAAGGCATCGAGCCGTGCCTGCTGCACCGCGGTGAGCGGCCAAGCCGAAGGTGGGCGCGTGGGCCCGCAGTCGATACCCTGCGCGATCAGCGCTGCCTTCACGCCCGTGACGTTGGTGCCGGCCATCTCCTCGGCGCGAATGTCCTCGAAGGTACGCATCCCCTCGATAAGCGCGTTCGCCTTCGCGAAATCGCCGGCCTCCAGGGCCGCATGGATCGCAAGCGAACGTTCGGGCCAGACATTGATCAGCCCCGACGTGAACCCTCGCGCGCCGACCGCGTAGAAGACCGGCGCCCAGACCTCGGCCAGTCCTCCGACCCAGACGATGGACGGGTCGCAACCAGCCCGCGCTTCAGCCAGCCGAAGCGGATTGGGCGTCGCCCATTTGACACCCTTGACACCGGGGAGGTTGCAAAGCTCGGCGATGGCGCGCGTGCCGATCGCATCGTTGCGCAGATAGAGCATCATGGGCAGGCCACCCGAAGCATCGGCCACCGCGTTCATATAGTCGACGAGCCCGCGCGGCGCGACAAACGCATCGGGAGGCTGGTGAACCATCAGCGCCACGGCTCCGGCCTCGGCGGAGGCTCTCGCGAGCCGCTGCGCGTCGCGAAGACCCCGTCCCACCCCTGCAAGCACTGGCGCACGACCGGCTGCGAGGGCAACGACCTCGCGCACCATCGTGACCGCCTCGTCGGTGGTAAGTGCGTAGAACTCGCCCGTGTTGCCGTTGACCACCGGCATGTGCAGGCCGGCATCGAGCGCCCTGTCAAGGATCGGGGCCAGCCGTTCGGGCGCGATCTCGCCCCGCTCGTCGTACGGAGTAACCAGTATACCCGATATTCCGGTCAGCGCCTGGTCGAGGGAAAGTGTCATGTCGGGCCTTTCAGAAAATGTCCGGCTCGCCCGCCGGCGCGCCGAAATCGCGTTCGAGGAAATCGAAGTCGCAGCCCTTGTCGGCCTGAGTCACATGGCGCGAGAACATCCAGCCCCAGCCCCGCTCGAAGTGCGGCACCGGATGCCGCCACGCAGCGCGGCGCCGGGCCAATTCGTCGTCGTCCACCAGCATGTCCAGACGTCGGTTCGGAAGGTCCAGCCGCACGATATCGCCGGTGCTTAGCAGGGCGAGTGGCCCGCCGATGTAGGATTCCGGCGCAACATGCAGCACGCAGGCTCCGTAAGACGTTCCCGACATCCGCGCGTCCGAGATGCGCAGCATGTCGCGATGACCCCGCTTGATCAGTGCCTTGGGAATGGGAAGCATGCCCCATTCGGGAAAGCCCGGTCCGCCCTGCGGGCCCGCGTTGCGCAGCACCAGAACATGATCTGGCGAGACGTCCAGATCTTCGTCGTCGATCGCCGCCTTCATCTCCGGATAGCTGTCGAAGACCAGCGCGGGCCCTTCGTGGACATGGAATCTGGGATCACAGGCGGCTGGCTTTATCACGGCACCGTCCGGGCAGAGATTGCCGCGCAGCACGGCGAGCGACCCTTCGTCATAGACCGGGTTGGACAGCGGACGGATCACGTCGTCGTTCCACACCTGTGCGCCCTCGAGCGTCTCGCCGAGTATCTTTCCAGTGACCGTCAGCACTGAAAGGTCCAGCCGGTCCTTCAGCTGCGCCATCAGCGCGCGCAGGCCGCCGGCATAGTAGAAGTCCTCCATCAGGTAGTCCTTGCCCGAAGGTCGGACATTGGCGATCAGCGGAGTGATGCGGCCGAGCGCGTCGAGATCATCGAGCGTGAGCGGCACGCCGGCGCGCCGTGCCATCGCGATGAGGTGGACCACGGCGTTCGTCGAACACCCCGTGGCCATGGCCACGATCGCAGCGTTCCTGATGGCCGCGTCGGTAACGATCCTCTCGGGCGTGAGGTCCTCCCACACCATCTCGACGATCCGCCGCCCGCATGCCGCCGACATGCGTTGGTGGTTGGAATCGACGGCCGGGATGGAGGAGGCGCCCGGCAGGGAAAGGCCCATTGCCTCGGCAATGGCGGCCATCGTCGAGGCGGTGCCCATGGTCATGCAGACGCCTGCCGATCGCGCGATGCCGCCTTGGATGCCCAGCCACTCGTCGTCGGAAATGTTGCCCGCGCGCCTCTCGTCCCAGAATTTCCACGCGTCCGAACCAGAGCCCAAAGCCTTCCCGGCATAGTTCCCGCGCAGCATCGGCCCGGCAGGCAGATATATCATTGGGACGCCGGCGCTTAGCGCGCCCATGACAAGCCCTGGCGTGGTCTTGTCGCAGCCCCCCATCAGCACCACGCCGTCGAGCGGATGTGAGCGGATCATCTCCTCAGTCTCCATCGCCAGCATGTTGCGGTAGAGCATCGAGGTGGGCTTGGTGAAACTTTCGTCCACGGAAAGCGCGGGCAACTCCACGGCAAAGCCGCCGGCCTGGGCGACACCGCGCTTCACGTCCTGCGCGCGCTCGCGAAAATGCGCATGGCAGGAGTTCAGCTCCGACCAGGTGTTGAGGACGCCGATCACCGGCTTGTCGCGAAAATCCTCTTCGGAATAACCGAGCTGCATCAAGCGCGACCGATGACCGAAGCTGCGCAGATCGTCCGGCGCGAACCAACGCGCCGACCGTAGCGACTCCGGTGTCCTTCGCTTGTCTTCGGGCATGACATCCTCCATGCGTATTGCTTGATGTATGCGGTAACATTCATGTTTGTCAATTTGGCGTGACCACACAGATTGCGGTTTTCTGCCTGCTAGATCGTCATGGTTGACAAAAGCGCCCGTTTTCGTGCATGAGAATGTATGCGCTAACATCAAGCGCATGGGAGTGGGTTGCGTGGCAGCGGGAGATTGCCGCGCGACCCTGAGATCGCGCCGCGGGATCCGCGGCCTAGGGAGGACATCATGAAACTGACCCGCAGATCCCTTCTCGCAACAGGCGCCGGGGCCGCCGTCGCGCTTGCAAGCCCGTTCGTTGCGCGTGCGCAGAGCTTGCCGCGCAACATCCGCATGGTCATCGGTTCGACTTCGACGGGCGGCGACACTTACCAGAACTCGTCGATCGTCGCCGAAGCGCTGGCGCAGAAGCTGGGCGTGAACATTCGCGTCGACCCGGTGGGCACCAATGAGGCGCTGAACGCCACCGGCCGCGATTCCCGCGGCACGACGATCATGCTGCACCACGACCAGATCTACCTCTCCTACCTCTACGGGGTGCCGGGCGTCCCCGATGCCTTCGCTGATTTCGCGATCGGGCCAACGGTGGCGATCAACCCCGGCGATTGCTTCCTCGTCCCCAAGAAGTCCCCCTATCAGTCGATGGAGGACGTCTTCGCGGCGGCCGCAAAAGGCGAGAAGGTTCGCGTCGCTATCCAGCCGGGCGGCGTCTCGGAGATCGGATTCACCGGCATGCGCAATGCTGCCAGGGTGCGCAATGCCGGATCGGAAGCCAACATCGTGGCGGTCAACACCGGCTCGCAGGCCGACAAGAACCAGGCGATGTGGGACGACCTGGCCGACGTCATCAACGGCTCGATCCAGGCCAACGAGCAGTTCACGCAACTGCCGGAGCACGACCGCACCGCGATGCGCTTCGTCTGGATCACCGCGCGTCCCGAGACGCTGGCGCAGGCCCCCGAGGCGGGAATGGGTGGAACGAGCCGGGAAGCGATGCTCAAATTCGCCAGCCCCCAGACCAGCGTCACGCTCGACGGCAGTAAGGACTTCACCTTCGACAAGGAGTTTTTCCTGCTGTTCAACAAGGAGATGGACGCCGGCATCGCGTCCGAGATCGACGGCGCGCTGAAGGAAATCTACGCCGCCGGAGAAATCCAGAAGCGGCAGACCAAGGCCTTTTTCATCCCCAACTACCTGCCGCAGGCCGAGGCGAAGGCGCATCTGACGTCCAAGCGGGATACAGTGGCCTCGATCATCGAGAAGCTGAAGGGCTAGGGGTACAGCCTTTCGTCTTCAACCGCGTCCGGCCCTGCACGCAGGCCGGGCGCTGCACTTGCATGGAGGAGCACACGGCAGATGGGCGATTTCACGCGCGTCACGATCGATTTCCAGACATCACACCTGGTGTTTCCGACACTGATCGGCGGTATTCTGCTTTTCTTGGGGATGGCCATACTCGTCACGCGCCGGCAGGCGATCGCCGGCGCCGGCCGCTACTGGTCGCAGACCCTGGCGGCGATGGACAAGCCGCGCTTCTTCGGGACGATCGCTTTGACGCTGGTTTATTTCCTGCTGATGGTGCCGGTCGGCGACATCTGGCCGAACACAGGGATGGGGTTCCTCATCTGCTCGATCCCGTTCGTGGCGCTTAGCGGGCTGCTCTACTTGCAGGAGCGGACGAGATCCGCCATCGCCGTGCTCGGCGTGGTGGCGGTCGCGGCGCCCCTGCTGGTGTGGTGGGTGTTCGCCCACGTGTTCTTCCTGACGCTGCCCTGACCAGGAGAACCCAATGGAACTGTTCGGTTTCGTCACGCCTCTGTTCGTTCTGCTGATCGCCGGCGGAACGGCGATCGGCATCATATTCGGCGTCATTCCCGGCCTGACGGCGACGATGGCGGTGGCCGTCTGCCTGCCGATGACCTACTCGCTCGGGCTCGAGAACGGTCTCGCTTTGCTGATCGGACTCTATGTCGGGGGCATTTCGGGCGGGGTCGTGCCGGCGATCCTCATCGGCATACCAGGCACGCCGTCGTCGATCGCGACCACGTTCGACGGCTTTCAGATGGCCCGCCAGGGCAAGGGCGAACAGGCGATGCGCATCAGCATCATAGGCTCGCTTATCGGCGGACTAATCTCCCTGGCGGCGCTCTACCTGTTCACGCCCTGGCTGGCCGATTTCGCGATCCGCTTTTCCTATGTCGAGAAATTCCTGATCATCCTGTTCGCGCTGACGGTGATGGGCGCGCTGTCGAGCGATATGCTGTTGGGCATCTTCTCCGGCTTCCTCGGCATATTCATTAGCCTCGTCGGGGTCTACGACGTCACCGACGGCGGCAACGGGCACTCTCGGCTGATACCGCCCGGCATGGAAGAGATCCTCTACGGGGGCTTCTCACTGCTACCCGTGTTGATCGCGCTGTTCGGACTGACGACTGTTTTGGAGGAGGCCGAGATCGGCATGCCGAAGGGGCCATCCGTCAACGACCTCGAATCCGGGAGCAGGTCGAAGTTTTCGTGGTCGATCTTTCGCGGCCAGACGCTCAATCTCATCCGCTCGTCGGGCATCGGCACCTTTGTCGGCATCCTGCCGGGGATCGGCGGGTCGGCGGCGTCGATCCTTGCCTACACGGCGGCAAAGACGAGTTCGTCGCATCCCGAGACCTTCGGCAAGGGCGAACCGGCGGGCGTCATTGCTTCCGAGACGAGCAACAACGCGCTGACCGGCGGGGCGCTGGTCCCGCTGTTGTCGCTCGGTATACCGGGCGATTCGACCACCGCGCTGCTGATCGGCGCCTTCGCCCTTCAAGGCATCCAGGTCGGGCCGCTGTTCATCGGGCAGCATCCGGACACGTGGAACTCTATGATCGTCGCGATGCTGCTCGCCAACCTGGTCACCTTCGCGATGATGTATTACGCGATCCGGTGGTTCTCGATGGCGGTGGCGATCCCGAAGGCGATCCTCTATCCCGTCATCCTGATGATGTGCGTTATCGGTGCCTACACGATCAACTACGGCATCATGTTCGACGTCTGGACCCTGCTGTTCTTCGGGGTGGCGGGCTGGGTCGGCGTCAAGCTGGGGCTTGAGGTGGCGCCGTTCATCATCGGCTTCATCCTCGGGCCTTCGGCCGAAATCTACTTCGTCAAGAGCCTGGAGTCGTTCGGTGATCTGACGATCTTCTTCACGAAGAGCTGGATCGCCCTGTTCCTGTGGGGGTTGATCGCGGCATCGATCGCGGTTTCCGTCGTCATCGGCCGTCGGCGGCGCGCAGAGGCGCTGGCCGGCGGGTGAAGCTTGCGTTGGAGGCGACGGAAGAAATAAATCAAGCATGACCGCAGAAGAGATGCCGAGTCGCGCAAGGCGCAAACGCCCGTCGGGAGCGGTGACCATGCAGACCGTGGGGCGCATGGCAGGCGTCTCGCAGGTGACGGTCTCGCGCGCGCTTTCGGAACCTTCGAGGGTTTCCCCAGAAACATTGAAGCGCATCCACGAGGCGATCCGCGTCACCGGCTTCGTGCCCAACGCGCTCGCCGGAGCACTGGCTTCTCAGAAGAGCATGCTGGTCTCGGCACTCGTGCCGTCGATCACGAACATCGTCTACGCCTCGATGATCGCCACGTTCAACGCGCGCATGCGCGCAAGAGGATACCAGATCCTTCTGTCGGAGACTGGCTTCGATGCAGGTGACGAGGAGGTGCTGATCGCCACCCATCTTTCACGCCGGCCCGACGCCGTGCTCCTGACAGGCATCCATCACTCGACACAGGCCCGGCGGATGCTGCTTGCGGCAGGGATTCCGGTTGTTGAAGTCTGGGACATCAGCACGACGCCGATAGACATCTGTGTCGGCTTCTCCCATGTCGATGCCGGTCGCGCGGCGGCCGACTTCGCGATCGACTCGGGATATCGGCGCGCCGCATGCGTGTCGGCCGGAGACGAGCGCGCCCGTCGGCGCCAGCAGGCATTTTCGGAGCGCTTCGAGCAGCGCAGCGGTCACGCGGTTTTCGCTGCCGCCTTCAATGAACCGGCGAGCCTGGCAAACGGCCGGTCCGGACTTTCGCGGCTGCTGGAGGAGCAAGGCTTCGAGGGCGGCGTGGTGTTCTGCAGTTCCGATCTGCTTGCGCACGGGGTTCTGATCGAGGCGCATGCGCGAAGCCTCTCGGTGCCGGGAGACATCGCGGTGATCGGCTTCGGGGACCAGGATTATGCCGCCCATGTGGACCCTGACCTGACCACCGTACGCGTCGACCGCGAAGCCTTGGGAGCCGCCGCCGCCGAGGCCATCCTGTCCCGCTTCCGCGGCGAGGAACAGCCTGAGAATGTCATCAACATCGGATTCAAGATCATCCGGCGAAAATCCGCCTGAGTGCGCGCCGATTGGGTCTGTTACGTTCGGTAGGACGCGAATACCTGGCGCAGCCGAAGCGACGAGGGCTTGCAACCAACAATATTTGCGTTTGGTGGAACACCGCGCGCCGGCTTGCCTAGCCGATGTCGTCGCGAATGCAGGCCTTCAGATGGCCATCGGACGTTGCCCGCAGCGGTGGGACAATGCCAGCACAAGCGTCCAGGGCAACCGGGCAACGGGTTCGGAAAACACACCCGGTTGGCGGATTTGCGGGGCTTGGAATGTCGCCGTTCAGCACCTGCCGGCCCTGCTTGGCCAGTGGGTCGAGCGACGGAATGGCCGAAAGCAGCGCGCGGGTATAGGGATGCTGCGGCCGGGCATAGAGCGCGGCCGCCGGTGCAACTTCCATGATGCGGCCGAGATAGAGAACGATCACCGTGTCGCAGATATATTCGACGACGGCCAGGTCGTGCGAAATGAACAGCATGGTCAGACCGAGCCGGACCTGCAGGTCGCGCAGAAGATTTATGATTTGCGCCTGAATGGAGACATCGAGGGCAGAGACCGGCTCGTCGGCGACGATGAATTCGGGTTCGAGTGTAAGCGCCCGGGCGATGCCGATGCGCTGACGCTGCCCGCCCGAAAATTCGTGGGCGTAGCGGTCATAGGCATCGACTGGCAACTCGACCGCAGCAAGTGCTTTCTCCGCCCTCGCCCGCCGCTCGCGCCTGTTGCCGATGCCCTGAATATCCAGGCCTTCGGTCAGGATCTGCCCGATGGTCATGCGCGGCGACAGGCTGGCGAACGGATCCTGGAAAATATACTGCATCTTTCGGCGCTGGCGAGCCAGCGGCCCGGCGCTCAGCTTGGTGATATCGATGCCGTCAAAGCTTATTTCGCCGGATGTCGGCTCGATGAGACGCAGCACCGATCGGCCGATCGTGGTCTTGCCCGATCCGGATTCACCGACGAGGCCGACCACCTGGCCGCGCGCAATATCGAAGGAAATATCTTCCAGCGCCCTAACGACGGGACCGCGCGAGAACGCCGTCGGCGCAAAATGCTTGGTCAGATTCCTGACCGAAAGGAAGGGGGCATTCATCGTCAGAGATCCTTCCAACGCCAACAACGGCTATGCTGGGTCGACGTCGCCGCGAACAATGGCGGCACCGCGGCGCGGCAGGCGTCGACAGCCATGGCGCAACGCGGCGCGAAGGAGCAGCCCTTAGGCAGCAAGGCCAGCGACGGAACATTGCCGGCGATGGTCGGAAGCGGCGTTCCTGCTGCCTTCAGCGAGGTGGCCTGGCCAAGCCGTGGCACCGAACGCATCAGCCCCGCGGTGTAGGGATGACGCGGACGGGTGAACACCTCGCTCACCGGACCCGATTCCACGATGCGCCCGGCATACATCACCGCGACCCGGTCGGCGATCTCGGCAACGACGCCCAGATTGTGCGTGACGAACAGAATGCCCATGCCGCGCTGCGCCTGCAGCTCGGCCAGCAGGTCGAGAATCTGCGCCTGGATGGTGACGTCGAGCGCGGTAGTCGGCTCGTCGGCGATCAGCAAGGTCGGATTGCAGGATAGGGCCATGGCGATGGTGGCGCGCTGGCGCATCCCTCCCGACAGCTCATGCGGGTATTGCCGCGCCCGCCGATCGGGATCGGGAATGCCGACCTGAGCCAGCAGCCGCACGGCGTCGGCGGCCGCATCGCGATGCGACTTGCCAAGATGGATGCGGATCGGCTCGGCGATCTGTTCGCCGATCGTGTAGACCGGATTGAGGCTGGTCATCGGCTCTTGGAACACCATGCCGATGTCGTTGCCGCGCACCTTGCGCAGCGACTCAGGATCGAGGCCGGTCAGCTCGGTGACCGTGCCATCCCTGCGCCGCAGCGCGATCGATCCCTCGGCGATGTGTCCGATCTTCTTCGGCAGCAGGCCGATGATCGACAGGCTGGTGACGGACTTGCCCGATCCGGACTCGCCGACGAGGGCGACCGTTTCACCCGATCCGATCGTCAGATCGAGGTCCTGCACGGCGGCAATGTCGCGTCCCGCGATACGGAACACCGCCCGCAGACCGGAAATCGAGAGAATCGGAGCGTCCACGGTCAGCGCAGCAACCCGACGTCGCGAAGGATGATTTCGACCTTTGCGGTTTCCTCGTCGTTCAAGCTGCGTTGCGGCCGCGCCATGGTGTTGGAGGCGATGATGCCGAGGCTCTTCATCGCGGTCTTGAAAGCGCCAACGCCGGCCGAGCCGGCGCTTGTCCTGCCGAGCGAGATCCAGACGATCTCGAACAGCTTCAAAAGCCGCTCCTGTTCCACGCGGGCTTCGGCGTGCTGACCCGTCTGCATCAGGGTCCACAGCTTGACGTAGCCGTGCGGGTCGACATTGGCGAGGCCCGGCACGACACCATGCGCGCCCATGGCTAGCACGCTGTCGACCAGGATCTCGGATCCGGTCATGCCGAAGAAATTCGGATCGTCGGCCATATCCTTGAGCACATAACGCAGGTTGCCGTCATCGCCGCTGGAATCCTTGATGCCGGCGATAGCGCCCTCGCTAGCAAGGGCAACGGTGGTCTTACGCTCCAGCTTGACATGGACGCAGACCGGAATGTCGTAGGCGATGATGGGAATGTCGACCGCGTCCTTGATATAGCGGAAGTGGTCGCCGATCTCGGGCTGGCTGGTGCGGGCATAAAACGGCGCGGTGACGACGACCGCGTCGGCACCGGCCAATCTGGCTATCTTGGCATGGTTGATGACACGATCGGTTGTCGGGTCGATGACCCCGGCGAAGATCGGAACGCGGCCGTTGTTGACCTTGACCGCGTGCTCGATGATGGCCCTGCGGCCGGGCTCGTCATGGAAGACCACCTCGCTGGTCGAGCCGAGCACGAAGAGCCCGTGTACCCCGCCGTCGAGCAGGTTCTCAATCGTCCGCGTGAACGACGGAAAGTCGACGCTGAAATCGGCATTGAGCGGGGTGACGACAGGTGGCACGACACCGGTAAACAGGGGCATTTTGAAAAACCTTTGGGTCAGTTGAGATCGGAACGAGGGTCGAATGCATCGCGCAGGCCATCGCCGATGAAGTTGATGGCCAGGACGGTGAGCACAAGCACGGCGCCGGGAAACATCCATTGCCAGGGATATTGTTCGAGCACCACGGTGGAGCGGGCGAGATTGAGCATGTTGCCCCAGCTGGCTTCGGGCGGCGCGATGCCGAGGCCGAGAAAGGAGAGACCGGCTTCGAGCAGAATGGCGTTGGCGATCTGCAGCGTGGCGTAGACGACAAGAATATCGATGCAGTTGGGCAGGCCGTGACGGAACAGGAGATGCGGCAGCCCCGCCCCCATGCCGCGGGCGGCGACGACGAAGTCACGCTCGCGCAGCTCGAGCAGCCGGGCGCGCACCATGCGCGACAGCACCGGCCAGGAGAGCAGCGAGATCACCAGGATGGTCGGCGCAATGCCAGTGCCGGCTATCGAAGCGAGCACGAGCAGGAAGATCACCGGCGGCAGCGTCATTGCGAGGTCGACGAAGCGCATCACCGTGCCGTCGACAAGACGCCCGCCGAAGCTGGCGACGGCGCCGACGAGGAAGCCGATGACGATCGAGATGGCGACGGAGCAGACGGCGACCAGCAGCGAGATCCGGCCGCCTTGCATCAGCCGGGCCATGACGTCGCGGCCGACGCCGTCGCTGCCTAGCCAATGAATGGCGGACGGTCCCTTGTTGATCGCCCTGAGATCGATGGCATTGGGGCTGAACGGCCACCATAAATGATAGGTCGAAACCGCCAGCAGGATGGGGACGACGATAAGCAGACCGGCGCGGGCCGCACGATTCTCAAAGAAACGGTCAAGCGCGCGGCGGAGCGGTCCTTTGGTTTGCGGCACGGCTGTCGGGTCGACTGTCGGATCTGGCGCAGTGATTGTCATCACGACACCTGAATGCGCGGGTCGACGACGGCATAGACGATGTCGGTCAGGAGATTGACCAGAATGACGCAGATGCCGATTACCAGAGTGGCGCCCATGATCACCGGGTAATCCCTCGTGCCTACCGCGTTGACCAGCAGCAGCCCCATACCCGGCCAGTTGAACACGCTTTCGAGGAAGATGGCGCCGCCGATCGCGATGCCGACCGTCGAGCCGATCAGGGTGATAACAGGCAAAAGCGCATTGCGCGTCGCGTGCTTGATGATCACCCAGAATTCGCGCACTCCCTTGGCACGCGCGGTTCGCACATAATCCTGGTTGAGCACTTCCAGCAGCGACGCGCGCATGTAGCGCATGATCAGCGCGGCGTGTCCGATGGACAGCAGGCAGGCGGGCAGGACGAGGTGCGCGAGCACATCCGATACGGAAAAGGGTGCGCCGGCGGTCTGCATGCCGCCTGATGGCGCCCAGCGCAGCAGCACCGAGAAAAAGTACAGCCCGAGAAGTGCCGTCAGAAAAGCCGGGCTGGAGATGCCGACGAAAGCAACCACCGACAGGATGATGTCGGGCAGCGCGTTACGGCGGACGGCGGAGAAAATGCCGGCGGAAATGCCGAGCACGATGGCGATGGCCAGGCCCGTACCCATCAACAGCGCGGTTGGGCCGATGCGCCCTATGACCAGCGGCAGCACGGCAACGCCGCTGCGTTGGATCGAATAGCCGAAGTCGCCGCTGAGTGCTGCGCGAAGCCAGGCGAGGTATTGCACGGGAAGCGGCTGGTCGAGCCCAAGTCGGTCGCGCAGGACTTCGAGGTCGGAAGCAGACATCGGGCTGGACGGGTTGATATATGCGTCGATCGGATCGCCGGGCGCCAGCCGCAGCAGAATGAAGATGAGGATGCTTAAGGCGACCAGCATCAACAGTCCTGTAGCGCTGCGGCGGGCAATGAAACTCAGCATTGGCTGTCCGTAATGATGGTGAGCGGAGCCGGCATCATGCCGGCGCCTTGCACGGCGGGCTGGGAGTGGCCTGCCAAGCGTTGTTACTCGATGTCCCAGCGCTCCGGGTGAGCCGCATAAGGACCGCCGGCCGGCGCCGGCGTCCAGACGAAGTCGCGCAGCTTGTTGGAGGCGACGCCATAGCGGTTGGCCACCCATAATGTCGCCCAGGGCAGATCCTTGTTCATCACCTTGCAGACTTCCTGCCAGGATTTATCGATCTTGGCCGGATCGGTCTGGCCGAGCGCAGCGTCCAATGCAGCGCTCAGATCGTCGAACTCGATGCGCATGGTGTTGAAGCCTGCCGGCGGAATCTGGGATTTGTTGAGACCAGGGCTGATGCCAGCCGGATTCGGACCGTTCTGCAGGCCGGCATAGACCATCGCAAATGCGTTCCAGTCCGGCGTGCCTTCCTTGTAGACGATGCCGTTATAGGTCGGCGTATCGACGACACGCGGCACCACATTGATCCCGACCTCGGCCAGCATCGACTGGATGGCGGCCATCACATTGGCCGCTTGCGGCGAGCCGTAATAGGTCAGCAAGGTGATGGGTTTGTCGCCGTTGATCTTTTCCCAGCCCGCCTCGGCAAGCAGAGCCTTGGCCTTTGCCGGATCGTACGCATAGGGTTCGAGGCCTTCGGGGAGCAGATGCGGCGCGACGTAGCCGCAGTTGGCCGGTTTGGCCGCGCCGCCATAGAGGCTCTCGATGATGGCATTGCGATCGATCGCGTGCATGATCGCCTGGCGGACGCGAACATCCCTAAAGAGCTCGACCTTCTGGTTGAGGCCGATGTAGTTGACCACATAAGAAGCGCCCTCGATCACCTTGAAATTGCTGTCGCTCTTGAAGGATACCGCGTCGTCGGGCTCGACATAGGTGAACTGGATTTCGCCGGCGCGCAGCGCGGCAACGGCCGCCGCCGGGCTCTCGAAATACCGGTTGATGAGCACATCGACCTTCGGCTTGCCGCTGCGATAGTCGTCATCCGCGGCCAGCTCGACATATTGATCGCTGACATAGCGATTGAATTTGAAGGGGCCGGTGCCGACCGGCGTGGTGGACCACCAGGTGCTTGTGGCCAGCGTTTCTGGCGGCATCCCGGCCAGAGCATGCTCCGGCAGGATCATCACCTGCGAGAGAATGGACAGGAAGGAGCCGTTGGGCTTCGACAATTTGACGACCACGGTGCGATCGTCCGGCGCGTCGACCGACGCGATGTCGCCGAGACGCGCGGCAAACAAGCTGCCGGAGGCTTTGTTCCTGGCGAGTTCAAGCGTAAACTTGACATCCTTGGATGTGAACGGCTTGCCGTCGTGCCAGGTCTCTTGGACAAGGTTGAACGTATAGGTCAGTTGGTCGTCGCCGACCGTGTAGTCCTTGGCCAGATCGCCTTCGAGTTCGGTCAGTTCGGCGTTGTAGATCACCAGCGGTTCAAAATAGGTGCTGAGCCAGGTAAAGCCGCCGGTCGCAGCCAGCGGGTTGAAATTCTTGGGAAAGCCGCCGGGGCCGACGTCGAAGCCCCCGGTTATGGTCTTGGCGCCCTGTGCCTGGACGCTGGTGGCCAGGCCGCCGAGCAGCAGTCCGGTGATGGCCAGATGACGAGCGATAGTCTTGATGCGCATGGTTTCCTCCCTTGGCATTTGTCAGGTAGTTCGGCGTTGGGTCAGGTGGTTCGGTTTTTGGCGATGACTTGCTGAATCCCCCTGTAGTGGTCGTCGAGGCGCTGACGCGCCCGGTCGACATCCTTGGCGGCGACGGCCTCGACGATCTCGTGATGGTCGCGCCATGTCGCCAGCGGTGTCGGATTGTCGAGGCTGGTGAAATTCGAGGCCTTGTTGAACGCCACCCAAAAAATGTCGATCAGCGCGCTCAGCATGTGATTGTTCTGGCAGCGGAACAGCAGCTGGTGGAATTGCTGGTCCTCTTCGGCAAAGCTCTCCTGGCGCTCGGCGCGCCGCCGCATGCTTTCGGTCAGCTGGCGCAGCGCGGTGATGTCTTCGGCGCTGATCATCTCGATGGTCTTGGCGATGAGGCCGGTTTCAAGGACGCGGCGGATCTCGCGCAGCTCCTCCACGTCGCGCAACGAATCCTGCAGGCCATATGCCAAATTATCCAGCAAAGGCTTGAACGAGAATTCCTTGACGAACACGCCGATGCCGCGACGCGTCTCCAAAATACCGATCGACTCCAGCGCTTTGATCGCTTCCCGCACCGAGTTGCGGCCGACGCCGAGCCGCTGCGCCAGGAAGGTCTCCGGAGGCAAGGGATCGCCTGCCTTGAGCTTGTTGCTCTGGATATAGTTCCTGAGGCTCTCCTGCACGCTGACGTGAAGCAGCGGCGGTCGGGTCAGCGGTTCGATCGACTCCGACATGGATTTGGGGTCCGAGATCGATTTGGGTTCCGACATTTTGCTCCAAGCGCCGCCGCAATTGCGCCGATGGCGCCCGCAAAGCGGTCGATGCTTGTAGCATAGCGACTTGTAGGATATCCTGCAAGCAGGAGGATACACCACTGAAATGAAGATTATCCTGGCCGGCTCAAGCCATTGGCACGCCGAAATGCATCTCGACGCTGCACACTCATGTGACGCCGAAATAGCCGGCATTTGGGATGAGGACGCGGAGTATGCGCGCGCCTTCGCGACGCGTCATCATCTGCCGTTCATTGCGGATTTTGCGAAAATCCTCTCCAGCCCGCCGGACGTGATCCTGCTGATGGGACATCCTTCGACCGTACCGGCGCGGGCGCGGGCTGTCATCGAAGCCGGCATGCCGCTGATCCTGGAGAAGCCGGCGGCGAGCAGCGCCGCAGCGTTGGCCGCGCTGCGAGACCTGGCGAGGCAGCACCAGGCCTTTGTCAGCGTTCCTCTGCCCAACCGCTTTGGACCGGCCGTCACTGCCTTTGAACGGCTGCGCCGGCAAGGCCGTGCCGGTGCGGTTGCGCATTGCCAGTTCCGGCTGGTCAATGGCCCGCCGCAGCGCTATGCGGCCGAAGGTGTCGCCTGGGTCGTGGATCCGGCAATCGGTGGCGGTGGCGCGCTGAGGAACCTCGGCATACACGGCGTCGACGCCGCGCTCAGCCTGGCAACCGGCGGACTTCAGCTGAAAGCCGTTGCGATCGAGAACCGCATTCACCGCGCCGCGGTCGAGGACCATGCGCTGCTTATGCTGGAAGATGCTGCCGGAGCCTTGTTCGTCGTCGAGGCAGGATACACGTTCGCGTCGATGCGCCCCGGCGGCGATTTCGAATGGCGCATCGTCAGTGAGAATGCCACCCTCATTGACTATGGCGACCGCGCCATCTGTGCGACGCTCGACGATGGCGCTATCGTTGACTTGCCGATCGAATTGCCGGCGACGCGCTACCGCCTGTGCATGGGCGACACGCTCGACCGGCTGGCCCGCAAGGCGCCGCCGGCGACTTCAATCGATGACTATGTTGCGGCGATGTCGCTTATCGACGTCGCGTATGAAAAGGCAGGACGATGACTGGAATAGGCATTATCGGAGCGGGCGATTTCGGTGCGGCCCATGCAAGGGCAATCAAAGAAGTGCACGGCCTGCAGCTCGTCGCATCGTGCCGCGGGAATAACGATGCCCTGGCCGGCTTCACCGGCGAACATGGTGGTCGCGGCTACACCGATTGGCGCAAGCTGCTGGATGACAAGGATGTCGACGCTGTCCTCATCGCCAGCCCTCACCACCTCCATGCCGAGATGGCGATCGGCGCAGCAGAGGCCGGCAAGCACATCATGCTCGAAAAGCCGATGGCGCCGACGGCAGCGGCCTGCGATGCGATCAATGCCGCCGTGGCCGCCGGTGGCGTCAAGCTGATGGTCGCCCATCTCATGCATTTCGCCCTGCCCTGCATGGCAGCCAGGCAGATGCTGGAGGAAGGAGCGCTCGGCCGGCCTCTCATCGGATCGAGCTGGATCATCAAGCTCTGGATGGAGCACAATCGCCGCGACTGGCATCTGCGCAAAGCAACCGGCGGCGGCATGCTGTTGACGGCCGGTATTCATGCGCTCGACCGCCTGGTCTGGCTGATGGATGACGATGTCGTTTCGGTGAGCGCCATGCTTGGCGCCAAATTCCATGAACACGAAGCCGATGACACCGCCCTGCTCGGACTGCGCTTCGCCCGCGGCGGGCTCGGCCAGGTGCAGAGCGTCGGCTATCGCAATGGCGCCACCACCTACGCCATGGACCTGGTCTGCGAGCAGGGAACGCTGCGCATCGACATGGACCGCGGCACGATGCTGGGGCGCGATACGGTCTGGACCGACCTGCCCGGCTCGTTCGAGCCGAACTGGATGCACAACGCGCTGGTGCGCGAATGGACGGCGATGCGCGATGCCATTGCGGACGACAGTTCGGTGCCAATCTCCGGCGCCTATGGGCGCAAGATTATCGGCATCATCGAAGCCGCCTTTGCCTCGAACGAGGCTCGGCGCGAGCACGAGATCGCCGGTGCGCGCTGAACCGGACGACCACTTGACCCACTTGCCCGCACATGCGCCGCGCGGTGTCTGGGGTGCAGTGATGCTGGCCATCGACGATCGCAGAGCGATCGATTGGGAGGCGACGGCAGAAACGATCGCGCGGCTCTGCGCATCGGGAGTCGACGGCATCTATTCCAACGGCACCGCCTGCGAATTCCACTGCCAGACCGAGCCCGAGTTCGACCGGCTTTGCGACCTGGTGGCCACGATAGCCGGCCGCGCGCGCCTGCCTTTCCAGATCGGCATCAGCCAGTCCAATCCGCGCGTCGCGCGCGAGCGGCTGATGCGGATGTCGGCGCTTCGCCCGGCGGCAGTGCAATTCACCTTGCCCGACTGGTGGCCGCCGAGCGACGGCGAGGTCATGCGTTTCGTCGGCGGTCTTGGCGAGACTGCGCCTGACATGCCACTGGTGCTTTACAATCCGCCGCACGCCAAGCGGCGCCTGACGCTCGAAGGTATTGCCAGGCTGCGCGCAGCCGTGCCGTCGCTGGTCGGCGCCAAGCTGCCGGGCGGCGAGACCAGTTGGTACGCCGACATGCACCGCGAACTG
Organism: Mesorhizobium sp. f-mel; assembly: GCF_053850215.1. Classification (NCBI taxonomy): domain Bacteria; kingdom Pseudomonadati; phylum Pseudomonadota; class Alphaproteobacteria; order Hyphomicrobiales; family Phyllobacteriaceae; genus Mesorhizobium; species Mesorhizobium sp. f-mel. The sequence goes on along the minus strand of NZ_JBSPTO010000023.1, from coordinate 41,982 downwards.
CCGGGATTTTCGGTCTTCGTGCCCGGCCATATGCTGGCGACGGGATTTGCCCATGGCGCCCACGGCAGCTATTCGAACATTGCCTGCCTCAGCCCGAAGGGCGCGGTGATGTGGTGGCGTATGATCCGCACCGACGCGGCAGCCGCTGCCGAGGTCGAGAAGCGCATCCAGGCCTTTCTCGCCACGCACGTTCTGCCTTTTCGCGCTCGCTACAATGTCAGCGATGCGGCACTCGACAAAGCGATGGCGGCGGCCGGCGGCTGGGCGCCGCTTGGCCCGCGACTGCTCTGGCCCTACAGCTCGGTTCCCGACGGGGAGATCGCGACGCTGGCCGAAGCTGCCCGCACGGCCTTCCCCGAATGGTGGCAGTGACCGTCGGTTAATCGAATGCGCCTGCCCGCCCTGATCCAAAAGGAACAACCATGGCCTTGTTCCGGATTTGACGCATGGCGGACTCGTGGTCATGCTGGACCGATGACAAGGGGTGTACTGCTGGACCTCGCAGGCGTCATCTATGATAGCGAGACCGCAATACCAGGCGGGATCGACGCCCTCGCGCGTTTGCGCCAGGCCGGTTTGGCCATACGCTTCGTAAGCAATACCACGCGCTCGTCGAAACAGGAGGTTCTCGAACGTCTGGAGGCAATGGGACTCACCGTTACCAAGGCAGATGTTTTCACGCCGGCGCACGCTGCTCGCGAATGGCTGCTTCGCAATGGCTGTGCGCCACACTTGTTGGTTCACCCTGGCCTTGCGCCGGACTTTGACGAACTGCCGGATCGCGACAAGCGCGCCGTCATCGTCGGCGATGCCGGAGACGCCTTCACATATGCGGCGTTGAATGACGCGTTCCGCGAGCTGAGCGCGGGGGCCGAATTGCTGGCCCTTGCCACCAACCGGACGTTTCGAGATGCTGACGGCGGGCTCAGCCTCGATGCAGGGCCATTCGTCGCGGCATTGGAATTTGCCTCCCTGAAACGCGCAACCGTTCTCGGCAAGCCCTCGCCGGCATTCTTTCTGTCGGCGCTGGCAAGCATGGACTGTCCGCCGGATCAGGCGATCATGGTTGGCGACGACGCCGAGGCCGATATAGCTGGCGCCCTGCGCGCCGGACTTTCGGCTGCATTGCTGGTGCGGACAGGCAAATACCGGCAGGGCGATGAGAAACGGTTTGATCCGCGCCCGACCGCAACCGTGGCCGATCTCGCGGCGGCAACCGATTGGATCATTGCGCGTTCTGATTGCGCGGGCTGAACCGGCCGTACAGCGCCCGCTTTGCTAGGTCATCCGGCGCTCCATTTGCACCTCGGCCCCTAGACTTTCGATGTCGCGGAAGATCGAAGCGACAGCCAGCGCGCGCCCTTCGCGCTTGAAGCGGAGCAGGCAATCCTTGGCAATGATGTCTCCATCGACCTCGATCTCGTCCCATTGCGCGGCATGGCCGACGTAGTTGATGGGAACGTCGTAATGCTGGCTCCAGAAGAACGGCACGGCGACGAATTTCTCGCGATGGCCGAGCATGGTGAGGGCCGCGGTTCGCCCCTGCCTCTCTGCGACCACCCAATGCTCGACCCGAATGTTCTCGCCACTGTGCGGATCTGGCCACCGCGCAATGTCGCCGGCCGCGAAGATCCCTGGTGCGCTCGTCTCCAAAAAGGCGTTCACGACGACACCGCGGTCAAGGATGAGCCCCGCCGTTTCGGCAAGCCCTGTCCGCGGTCGCACGCCGATGCCGGCGACGACGAAATCCGCCGCCAACGTATCGCCACTGCTGATTTTCACCTGGTTGCCGTCGATGCTACTTGCGGTGTCCTCGAGATGGAATACGACACCATTCTCCTCATGGAGGGCGCGGATGAAGTCGCCCATTTGCGGACCCAGGACGCGTTCCATAGGCCGTTTTTCCGGCGCCACGACATGAACTTCGATATCGCGCGAGCGCAGGGCCGCGGCAACTTCTAGGCCAATGAAACTGGCGCCAAGCACGACGGCGCGGCGCGCGGTCGTGGCTCGCTCGATGATCGCCCTGCAATCTGCGAACGAGCGCAGCGTGTGAACGTGTGGCAGGTTGGCGCCGGGTATGGTCAGGCGAACCGGTTCGGCTCCGGTCGCAAGGAGTAGCCTATCGTAAGGAGTCCGGGCCCCGTCCGCGAGTACAACTTCGCCAGAACGTGCATCGATGCTGGCGACGTTCGCATTGAGGCGCAGGTCAATATCGTTCCTTGAGTAGAAGCTTTCTCCGCGGAGCGGAATCCAATCCTCCGGTGCTTTGCCGGCGAGGTAGTCCTTGGAAAGATTGGGCCGATCAACGGGCGGCGCTTCGTCGTTGCTGAACATGACAATGCTGCCCTGATAGTGTTCGCGCCGCAGTTTCTCTGCCGCCGCGAAACCGGCCGCGCCGCCACCGACAATGACGATTCTCTGCGGAACCTGGCCGGAGCTTCCATTGCGCTGCTTCGGTGCCGTCCGTTTGCGCTTTTCTCCGACGAATATCCGATCATCGCGTTGTTCCACCGACCAGCAAGCGAGTGGATTAAAAGCAGGGGGGCGCAAGGCCTCGCCTGTACGCAAATCGAAGCACGCGTGATGCCAGGGACACCGGACGGTGTCTTCCACCACAAGACCGTCAGCGAGCGGCCCGCCATAATGTGTGCATGTCGCCCCTATGGCGAAGACCTCCGCCCCGCGGCGCACCAGCAGCACCTGCTCATCGCGGCAATGGCCGAGGATCTTTCCACCATCGAGAAGGTCGGTTAGCGCGATGCCCTCGACCAGATCCGGCCCGTTTGGTTTGACATGACCTTCAGCCATTTTCCTCTCCCCTGGCGCGATCCGGTGACAAAATAGCCTGTACTGCCGAGCGGCGGGAAATCTTCAGGTCACCAGCTCGGAATACCATCTGCCTGGCTAGCGCGCCTTCAGGTTCTCGGACACCGCTTGTGCCCAACGTCCGGCCGCGTCATTCGTTGCCAGTTGGGCAGTACGCGCCGTCGATTTCCTGGCGTTTGGATTCGCTGCTGAAGGAATGACACCGTCGCGTAAACTTTTTCGCCGGACATGCGTTGTCCCTTTTCCAAGCTAAGGAGACAGCCATGCAGATGAAATCGGAAATCGCCGGCGAGGCCGCCAAGCAACGCCACATCCAGCGCGGCATCGACGCCAAGGACAAATCGAAGGACGGCAAGCAGCAAGGCGCCATGCAGGCCGGAGCACGCAAATATCCCGAGCCGCCCTTTCCTGAACAGCACCAGCCGAAGCCGGGGCACGAATGGGCCATTGAGCCGGCGCCGCTCTATGATGCGCCATTCTATATCGGATCAAAAAAACTAGATGGCAAAGTAGCCGTCATCACAGGCGGCGATTCAGGCATCGGCCGAGCCGTGGCCGTGCTCTATGCGCGCGAAGGCGCCGATGTGGCGATCGTCTATCTGTCCGAGGATAAGGACGCCGAAGAGACGAAGAGGGCCGTCGAAGCCGAAGGCCGGCGCTGCATGCTGGTCAAGGCCGACGTCAGCGAACGCGACCACTGCCACAACGCGGTGGCTGAGGTGGTAAAGGAATTTGGCCGGATCGACGTGCTGGTCAACAACGCCGCTTTCCAGATCCATTCCAGCGACTTCAGCGAGCTGACCGAAGAGCATTTCGACACGACGCTGAAGACCAACCTCTACGGTTATTTCCATATGGCGCAGGAGGCCGTGCCGCATATGAAGCCCGGTTCGGCGATCATCAACAGCGGCTCCGTAACCGGCATAGAGGGCTCGAAGCAACTGGTCGACTATTCAATGACCAAGGGCGGCATTCATGCCTTCACGCGCGCGCTCTCGGGCAACCTTATCGAAAAGGGAATTCGGGTGAACTGCGTGGCGCCGGGCCCCGTGTGGACGCCGCTCAACCCGTCTGACAAACAAGCCGGTGACGTTTCGAAGTTCGGCGCAGACACGCCGATGAAACGGCCCGCACAACCGGAGGAGATCGCGCCGGCCTATGTATTCCTCGCCTCACCGCATTGCTCGAGCTACATCACCGGCGAGATATTGCCGATCATCGGCGGCTACTGAGTGCCTGTCGCCCGCTCAGCTCGATCGTCGTGCGACCTCTCGCCTGTGACGATGGTAGCGGCGATCTCAGATATGAAATGGTCGACAGATGTATTTCATTGCCTTGGCGACAGACTATGACGGCACGCTGGCGCACGATGGGATCGTAGCTGAAAAAACGCTTGCTGCTCTCGAACGGGTCAAGAAAAGTGGCCGCAAACTCATCCTCGTTACGGGCCGCGAGCTGCCCGATCTCAAGCGCGTTTTTCCCGAGCTCGGCGTGTTCGACAAGGTCGTCGCCGAAAATGGGGCGTTGATCTACACGCCTGCCAGCGAGGAAGAACGTGCGATCTCACCGGCACCGGCGCCCAAGTTCGTCGACAAGCTGAAGAAACACGGCGTCAAGCCGCTTTCAGTCGGACGGTCGATCGTTGCGACCTGGGAACCACACCAGGCAACAGTTCTTGAGGTCATCAAGGAACTCGGGCTGGAGCTGGAAATCATCTTCAACAAGGGCGCGGTGATGATCCTGCCCAGCGGCATCAACAAAGCAACCGGGCTGGCCGCCGCACTTGAGGACCTCAGGCTGTCGCCACACAATGTGGTCGGTATTGGCGATGCTGAAAACGATCATGCCTTCCTGCAGGCCTGCGGCTGCAGCGTCGCTGTCGACAATGCACTTGAGGCGGTCAAGGATACCGCGGACCTTGTAACGCGCGGCGCGCGTGGAAAAGGCGTCGAGGAGCTGATCGAAAAACTGGTAAAGCGCGATCGGGAATTTGTCCGAAAACGCCGTGACGGCATCCTTCTCGGCTCGGCCGGCGGCGACGAAGTCTATCTGACGCCGACCGACACGGTTCTGATCGCCGGAAGCTCCGGCATCGGCAAATCCACCTTGGCCACCGCGCTGACGGAACGCTTCGTCGAGAACGGCTTTCAGTTCTGCATTTTCGATCCGGAAGGCGACTATAATGGCCTCGAAGGCGCCGTCCGGATAGGCGATGGCTCGAGCGAACCGACAAAGGCACAAGTGCTCGACCTGATCGAGAAGCCGGACACCAGTGTGGTCGTCAATGGGCTGGCGTTGCGGGTCAATGAGCGACCGGACTTCTTTGCCGATCTGCTTCCCGGCCTTGGCAGTTTCCGCTTCCGTACAGCGAGGCCACACTGGCTAGTCATCGACGAGGCGCATCATCTTCTCCCCAAGAAGCGCGACGACACGCGCGCCGTCCTGTCGTTGGAATTACCTGGCACTGTCCTGATCACCGTTCATCCGGAAGCGATTTCGACCGATGCCCTGCGTCTGGTCACCGCCGTCATTGCGCTCGGTCCCAAGGCCAAGAATGTCATCAAGGCCTTTTGTCATGAGACGGATATCAAGCCGCCAAAGGATATTCCCTCGCCAAAAGGCGAGCGCGTGCTGTTCTGGCGGCCGCAAGCCCGCAAGAAAATTGCCATGGTCAAAGCGATCGAGCCGCGCCAGTCGCTCAAGCGTCACAGCCGCAAATATGCGGAAGGTCAACTCGACGAGGCCGGCAGCTTCTATTTCAGAGGTCCCGACAACGCCATGAATCTTCGGGCCCACAACCTGATGATCTTCGCTCAGATTGCAGAAGGCATCGACGACGCGACCTGGGAGCATCACCTGCGTGCCGGCGACTATTCCGAATGGTTTCGCCATCAGATCAGGGACAAGGAGCTGGCGCGCGAAACCGCCGAGGCAGAAAAAGACGAAATGCTCTCGGCGCAGGAAAGCCGCAAGCACGTTCTGGATGCAGTACGTCGCCGTTATACGGCTCCTGCCACCGCCCCGGAGGAATAGGGAGCGAAGGGATCGGCCATGCACATCATTCTCGGCGGCACGGGCCATGTTGGTTCTGCTGCAGCCATGTCGCTTTTACGGGGCGAAGCGGTCACCATCGTAACTCGCGACCCGTCCAAAGGCGCTGACTGGACGCGGCGTGGTGCCGAAATCGCGGTGGCGGATGTCCACGACAGCGAGGCCCTTCGTCAGGTTTTTCGTCAAGGCGAGCGCCTGTTTCTGCTCAATCCGCCGGCTGACCCATCGACCGACACTGACGTTGAAGAGCGCAAGACCGTTGCCGCCATCACCTTTGAGGGCATGGGCTTTTCCAAGGCAGCCGCCAAATCGTATGCGCGCATGACCGCCGTCACCCTGGACGACCTTGAACTGCCCGACAGTCCCGAGCGTGGCACGGTTTCCCTGCAACGCTACATTTCCGATTTGGTGGCCCGACACAATTAGCGTCGCAAATCGACTCGGACAGGTCGGAACGAAACAGTGTTATCTCTGTATTTTCAATCCTTTACCGAAGCAAATTATACTATTAAATCTCTATTCTGATCGGCAGATCGCGGATACGCCTGCCAGTCGCATGATAAACCGCGCTTGCGACTGTTCGCCAAAGACCTTGACGCCGGCCCGGTTGACCTCGTGATCGGGGCTGAGTTCCACAGCCATTTCATCCATGGCGTTTTCGACTGGTCAGGGTTCACTGTATCCACTAGCAAAGAGGCGCAGGTCATAGGCCTCGGGATCTCGACGAAAGATCAACGCGCCATTCCGTTGGGATTCCTGTGGGACATAGTCGAGCGTAGCGCTGCTCTCCTCGACGACCTCATCGCCATTGCGGAGTTCACCTTTGATTTCGACAGCAGCAACTGATTTCCCCGCCCTGTTTGCGGCGGTGAACTCGACCACATAGCCGCCCTCGGTGACCGCGACCGCGAGCGGCAGCACAACGATCCGGGCGGTCCCATCGCGCGTGCTCAAGCCATCGACGACAAGATAGCTGAGCACGGCAAGCAGGGCTACCGAGCTTATCCCCGCCACAACCCACTCCGTGACCGAAGTCCCGGGTTTGCGTGCCATTCCTTTGTTGTCGGACTGCTGCTTCTGTTGCTTGTCGCCTTTTGCGGGATTCTTTGTCACAGAATGAGCCTCGCAACCGCCGCCCCGAGCGCGCCAGGAAACGACAGAACCACGACCGCACTGAGTGTCTCCGAAAAGCCGGCGCCATCGGTCCTGCCGAAGGTCCACAGGATATAAAGGTTCACAAGCATCACCAGGACATAGCCGACGATTGCATAGCGAAAGAAGATGCTGACGAATCCAGCGCCTGGCTCGGGACTGTGCGAGCCGCGGAATTCGAACTCATAGACGAAGGCGTGCATGAGAGCGAGGGTGACCACCACCAGAGCGATTTCCTGCCAGGGGTGCATCTTGTAAGCGATGAGGACGACCTCCTCCGTTGGTGCGATGTTCACCGATAGAAACAGAGCTCCGACCACCATCAAGAACAGCTCTCCGGTGTAGCCGGGCTCGGGAATGTCCTCCTCCTCCAACAGACTCGGGCCAAGCTGGGCGCGTGCCAAAGATGCTCCTAGACTGCCTGGGACAACCTGCACCGCTATTTTGCCAATCACCTCCCGTAGCGGCATTTCGACGGTCACGATGCCGAAAATAAAAAACACCGCAGCAGCCGCCACAGCGGCCACAAGTATGGCCACAAAGGCATCGGCGATGCGGTCGCGAAGCGCCACCGTCTGGCGAAAGCCTCCGTACTTGTGCAGCAGCACCAGCATTGGCAAAGTGACAGCGAGGAACAGGGCGAGCCGCAGTGGGTGAAGGTGAAATCCCAGCGCCCAAGCTTCCATGGTCATCAGCACCGGGACGGCGAAGATCAACGCTCCGGCAAAGGCACGCCCAAGACCAATCCAGAACTCACGCGGCGTTGGCACACGCCTGACGATGATTTCAGTTGGCGCCACGTCCGCTCCCTCAGAGATAGCCTGCGGGGAACAATGTTTCCTGCGCGATCTTGTTCCGGACCACTGCATCTTCGATAGTCAGACGGCGCAGCGATGTTCAAACCCAGACCAAACCTGTTGGGAACTCGCGAGCCAGCTTTCCGTTCGAACTCTCGATCGAAATACAACGCAAAGCCGACATGGTATCTGGAGTGAAATCATGAAATCGCAGCTCGTTGCCGAAAGCGCCGGACAAAGGACTTTCGTGGTGGTGCTTGACCCTGGCGAGGAAGCGTTCGCGGCGCTTACGTCTTTCGCGGTCGGGCAGAACATTGGCGGCGCCTCGCTGACCGCGCTCGGCGCCTTCGAAACGGCGACAGTCGGCTGGTTCGACGTTGGAGAAAAGACCTATCGGAAAATCCCGGTTCGGGAGCAGTGCGAGGTGCTCAGCGCGATCGGCGATATTGCGATCGGCGACGACGGCAAGCCCAGCCTTCACGTCCACGCGGTGCTCGGGTTGCGCGATGGCAGCACGCGGGGCGGGCATCTGCTCGAAGGCATCGTTCGGCCGACTCTTGAAGTCACAGTGGTGGAAGCGCCTGGGCATCTGCGCCGCAGGAAGCGCCCGGAACTCGGCATCGCCTTGATCGATCTGGATACTTGAAACCGAACTCGGATCAGGCGATCCGGGCGCGTTTATCCTTTTTGTTTGATTTGTTTGACGTCCGCGGGCGCCTCGGGTGCCGCCTCCCAGCCGAACACACTGCGACCGCCGAGCAGATGCGACTGATCGAACTCTCCGGCAACGATTTCCTTCAGGCTGGGGCCTGTGGCATAGCGTTCGACCTGCCGTGACTGGTCGTCGAGCCGTTTCAAGGCACCGATTTCTTCGTCGCGGCCGAGCCTGGCCTTGTGGACCGCTGACTTCAGCACGCCGATCGTCTCGTCATAGACTTTCAGCGGCACGGGGAATGGATGTCTGTCCTTGCCGCCATGCGCCAGCGAGAAGCGCCCCGGATCGGAAAACCGGCATGGCGCGCCATGCAGAACCTCGGCAACCAGCGCCAGCGCCCGCACCGTGCGCGCACCGACGCCGGGGACCAGAAGAAGATCGGAAAAATCGGCGGGGCCACGCTCGGCAGCCGCCGCCATGTTCCCATGAAGGCGGCGCATGACGACATCGCTTTCGCGAACGTCGTGGTGCGCCGGCATGACCAGGTGTGGCAGCATCGGCTGCTGTTCAGGCGCCTGCTCTGGAGCCGGGGCCGTGCCACGTTCCAGCGCGGCGAATTCCCTCAGAATGCGATCCGGTCCGAGGTCCTGCAGGAGCTCCAGCTGTCCCTTGCGCGAAGCGTCGGCGCGGCGGTCGGTCAGGTTGACGATTTCGCCCTGGTTGGCGCCTTCGATGGCGGCATGCGGCTGGTCGACGAAGCTCTTCAGGCCTTCGGACAGCCAGTGATAGCGGCGCGCCACCTTGCTGTCGCCGTTCATGCCCTGCTGTACCACGACCCAGTCGCCATCATTGGTAACGATAAAGCCATGCAGATAGAGGTCGAAGCCGTCCTGAACGGCGGCGCTGTCAACCTTGGCGACGAGCCGGCTGGCAGTTGCCAGGCCTGTTCCGTCGAAGCCGACGCGCTCGCCGATGACGGCAAGCTCGTGCGGGGTCTTGCGTGAATGCGCGCCGCGGCCGCCGCACACGTGAATACCAAGTTCACCGGAGAGCGGAGCCAACCCGCGTTTCAAGGCGCCGATGACGCTGGTCGTGATGCCGGATGAATGCCAGTCCATTCCCATAACGGCGCCAAACGACTGGAACCAGAAGGGATGCGCCAACCGGCGCAGCAGCTCCTCGCGACCGTAATGGTGAATGATCGCCTCGCACATGACCGCGCCAAGGCGCGTCATCCGGTCGCCGAGCCATTTCGGCACGCGTCCGCCATGAAGTGGCAGGTCTGCGCTTCCCGATCGTTGTGCCAAATCTTGCTGCCTGTTGCCGAACTATGCCTTGCGCTCAACAGATAGGTATCGAAAGCGGCGTGAAGAAGCGATGATACCCGCTTCAAGCTGCCGATGCCCGTTCCGAATTCCATTGCCGGCCTTGGTGCCCGGCCGCTTGGCGATCACTGTAGCGGTTATCGCTTCGCTGAGGAGATCAAACTTCTCGATGTCACAATGCTCACCCGTCAATAGATCCGTCGGCCGCGGTGACTCGTCAGGTCGCCGCCAATTGATCTCGAACGACATCACGGGTCCGGGATCTGGGCGCCGCTCCGTTCCAACCAGGCGTGCTCGATAACCGGAAGGCCCGATGATCGTCTCAAGGTCTTCATGGTCCGCCGCCTTCCAGGTGAGCGCCAACACAGCGTGGTGGTCGCGGGGTATCACCAGATCGACCATTGGCGGCGTTTTGCCGGGTTACCGATCGGCGGGATTTCCGACCGCCGGATCGCGCCGCCTTGAATATCTTCCCACACGTGGCAGATCGTCACGAAATTCCACCCACGGCAGCTTCATGTCCCAATAGGCATGAGCCTGCGGCGGAAAACGTTCGGGGTGGTCGAAGAAGCCGATCGTCACATAGAGTTCTTCGGGAAGCCCCTGGTCGAGATAGGCTATGGATGTCCCGCAATCGGCGCAGAAGGTGCGGAGCACGCCTCGGGTCCTTGAGAACGTCTTCGGCGTGCCGGTCAGCAATCTGAACTGGGCCGGTCGATAGCCGACCCAGACGGTCAGCGGGCTCCCTATGGCCTTGCGGCAATCGTCGTCGTGATCGGAGCAAATCCAGAACGGGTCGCCATGCATCTCAGCCGTTATCGAACCGCAAAAACAGGAGCCGGTCTCGATCCTGGTCATCGAACTATCGCTTCTGATCGAGGCGACCGTTGCGGGTGCAGAGTCCGCAGGGTGATGGAGTAGCGGTGCTCGGAAAGCGGCGGGATGCTGTGCTGCCATTCGGTGCGCGCCGGTCCCGTCATCAGGTAAGCCGACCTTGGCTCGAGGATGATGGTCTGGCGATCCCATCCAGCGCCGTTCTTCCGGCGGAGCCGAAAGCTGCATGGCGCAAGAAGAGAAACGCCGGCTACGGCATCGAAATGCGGCTTGTCGCGATGCCAGCCGATACCCGCGCCGGGCCGGTACTCGTTGATCAAGACCTGCACGAAAGCATCGGCGGGCAGCCGCGCAAATGCCGCCACCTTGTCCCTGATCGGCATCAGAAAAGCAGGGATAGGAGGCGCCTCGACGACTTTGCGTTGGTCAAAATCGTATCGCAGGCCAAAACCGGCGACGCGCCGGTTTGCGAGATGGCCATGAAAGTCGAAAGGCTGGAAGGCGAGACTTTCGAGGTGCCGCGCCAGCTCGGCCTCTTCCTGCGCGGTGATCAGCTCCGGCTGATAGTGAAATCCTTCCGGCAGATCGTTGGGCGCACGAAACAGGTCGCCTTGGCCAGCGAATTCCGGCTGCTTGGTTTTGAGCGATGGCATCAACCCTAATTGGTGAAGCCGGCCGGCGGCGGCAAGACCTTGGAGGCGTCGAGCCGGCCGGATCACCGCCTCCATATCTTCGGCGAGACGGAACCTGGCTTGCCGAGGCGGGTTATTGCCCAGACGCGTCGAGTGTTTGGAAATGCCTTCAACTGCTATTCAAAGCATCAATTACGATCCGGCGACGAGGACCCTCTCCGTATGGTTCGTCCCAAGCGGAAATCGCTACGATTACGACGACGTGCCGCCGCAGACCTACGCTGCATTCCGCAAGGCCTCGTCAAAAGGTCGGTTCTTCAACGCGTTCATTCGAGACCGGTATAGCTACCATTTGGTCGAGCAGAGCCAGTCGGGGTGAGATCTTTTGCCCTTGTCGCGCGTAATGCATCCGGGAGAATCCGGTCGGCCGGCCGATCCCTCATTGCGCCGGCGGCGTACCGGGTTGATCGCCGCCCGTGGTCGTCTTCGGCGTCGGGTCCTTGTCGACTTCGGGATTCTGGTCGACGGTGTTGGTATTGCTCTGTGTCGGTTCTGTGGTGTTGCCCTGTATCGGTCCGGCCTCGTTGCTGCAACTCGCCAAAGCCAGAGCCGCCACCAGGGCCGACAAAAATGATAGCCTCGTCATTGATAGTCTCATCATGGCCAACCGCTCCACTTTCTGCTCACAACGGCGGGTCGTGAATTTGGTTGCAGCGGAATGGTTTGTCTGTAGGTCCAACACCTTCTGATCGTCGCCGCGTAGGCGCCAAAGGAACAAATCTCCGCGCCGCCACGTTGCATTTCCAGTGCAATGCATGTGACAGAGAGGCTAACGTCTTGGCGCCGAGAGCAAATTGGAAGGGTTTTCTGAAAATTGGAGAACTCAGCTGCCCGGTGGCGCTCTATACGGCTGCCTCAACCTCAGAGCGGATCGCTTTCCACACAATAAACCGCGCCACGGGCCATAGGGTGCATCGCGCCTTCGTCGACAGCGATAGCGGCAAGCCGGTCGAGAAGGACGACCAGGTCAAAGGCTTTGAGATCGGCTCGGGTGAGTACGTCGTGCTCGAACCCGATGAGGTCGCAGCCGCTGTTCCCGAGAGCGACAAGACGCTGTCGGTCTCGGCCTTCATCGGCTGTTCCGATGTCGACGACGTGTATTTCGACAAGCCGTATTACCTCGCCCCGCCGGATAAACACGCCGAGGAAGCTTTTGGGCTGATCCGCGAGGGCATGCGCAGGAAGAAAGTCGCTGCCATCGCCCAGACCGTCCTGTTTCGGCGCATCCGGACCCTGCTCATCCGGGCCTATGACGAAGGCCTGGTCGCAACGACGCTGAACTTCGACTACGAGGTGCGCTCGGCGGAGGAGGCCTTCGACAACATTCCCGATATGAAGATCGAGGGCGAGATGCTCGAACTGGCCGAACACATCATCAAGACCAAGAAGGGCAAATTCGATCCGACCAAATTCGACGACCGATATGAGGCGGCGCTTGCCGAGCTGGTGAAAGCAAAGCTCGAAGGCAAGAAGATCGCCGTTCCGAAGCCGGCCAAGCGGGAGAAGGTCGTCGATCTTATGGATGCGCTGCGCCAGAGTGCCGGCGTTGGCGGCAAGCAGCCCTCGACAAGAAAGCCCGCGGCAAAGTCAAAGCCGGCGCGCCACGCAAAGGCGAAGCAGACAGCACCGCGTCGGAAGGCCGGCTGATCGATGGCGCTCGAGACCTACCGCAAGAAGCGCAATTTTTCCGTTACCCCGGAGCCGCAGGGGCGCAGGGCGCCCGGGACCGGCAACAGCTTCGTCATACAGAAGCATGATGCCACCCGGCTCCATTACGATTTTCGTCTCGAAATGGACGGCGTGCTCAAGAGCTGGGCCGTCACAAAAGGGCCGAGCCTGATCCCCGGCGAGAAGCGCCTTGCCGTCCATGTCGAGGATCATCCTTTGGAATATGGCGGTTTCGAAGGCACCATCCCTAAAGGCGAATATGGCGGCGGCACCGTTATTTTGTGGGACAGAGGCACTTGGTCGCCGATCGGCGACGCGCATCGCGGCTATGCGAAAGGCCATCTCGATTTCGAACTTCACGGCGAGAAGCTTGGCGGCCGCTGGCATCTTGTGCGGATGGCCGGAAAGCCGCGGGAGAAGCGCGAGAACTGGCTGCTGATCAAAGGCGACGATGACGCCGCGCGCACGGAAGGTGATCCCGACATTCTGGACGAGCGGCCGGAATCCGTCGCGACCGGCCGCAAGATCGAGGACGTCGCCGGCGAAGAGCCCGGCTGGTCGTCCAAGACGGGGCGCATTCGGAAGCGCCGCGGCGGCCGCACGGGGGTAACTCAACCAGAAGAGCGGCCTGCAACCGTAAGCGTTCCCCAACCGTCAAAGATCAAGGGTGCCAAGAAGGCAGCACTTCCCGATTTCGTCGAACCGACGCTGGCGACCCTGGTCTCGTCCGCGCCGTCCGGCGAACGCTGGCTGCACGAGATAAAATTCGACGGCTACCGGCTGCAGGCCAGGATCGAAGCCGGTCGCGTCAAACTGTTGACGCGGAGCGGTCTCGACTGGACAAAGAAATTCGGAAAGGCGGTCGTTTCGGCGCTGGCCGATATCCCTGTCGGGACGGCGCTGATCGATGGTGAACTCGTGGTCGAGACCTCCGCCGGCGCATCGGATTTTTCCGCGCTGCAAGCCGATCTCAGCGAGGGCCGCAGTGATCGCTTTCGCTTCTACGTCTTCGACCTGCTTCATCTTGACGGGTACGATCTGCGTGACGTTGCGTTGATCACCCGCAAGGAATTGCTGGAAAAGATCATCGGCGGTGATAACGCCATCATCAGCTACAGCGGACATTTTGAGGAGAATGGCGCTCTGGTCCTGCAACACGCCTGCCGGCTGAGCCTGGAAGGCGTTGTCTCCAAGCTTCGCGATGCGCCTTACCGCTCTGGCCGCAGCAAGAACTGGGTGAAGTCGAAATGCTCTGCGCGGCAGGAATTTGTCGTGGCCGGCTATGTCCCCTCGACAACCTCGCGCAATGCGATCGGTTCGCTCATCCTGGGTGTCTATGATGACGGCAAGCTCCATCATGTCGGACGCGTCGGCACCGGCTACACGGCGGCGGTTGCCGAGAGCCTCTTCAAGAAGCTCGAGCGAATACGCATTCCGTCAACCCCGTTCGACGAACGGCTGACCGCCGAGGAGGCTCGGCAAGTCCGCTATGTCAGGCCGGAACTCGTCGCCGAAATCGAGTTCCGGGCGTGGACCGCCGACGGCAATCTGCGCCACGCCTCATTCCGCGGATTACGCGAAGACAAGCCGGCGAAGGAGATCGTCCGCGAAACGCCGAAGACGAGCAAGGCAGCACCCAAACCTCAGCGTCGGAGCGTCAAGCTCACCCATCCCGATCGCCTCTACTGGCCGGACAAGGGCGTGACCAAGGAAGGTCTCGCCGATTATTATGCCGAGGTGTGGCGCTATGCGTCGCCCTACATCGTCGGCCGCGCGTTAGCGCTGGTGCGATGTCCCAACGGGATTTCGGGCGAGCAGTTCTTCCAGAAGCATGCCTGGAAGGGGCTCAACCCCAACATTGTCCTGGTTCACGACCCCAAGGATCCGCCCGACGAGCGGCTGATCAGCATCAATGATCTCGATGGGCTGATCGGTCTCGTCCAATCGGCGGCGCTGGAGATCCACCCCTGGGGTTCGATGGTAAGCGATTGGGAGCGTCCGGACACGATCATCATGGATCTCGACCCCGGCGAGGACGTGAGCTGGGAGGCGGTGATCGAAGCCGCCGTCGAGACCCGCGACCGGCTGAAGAATGCAGGGCTTGTCCCCTTCATCAAGACCTCCGGCGGCAAGGGTCTGCACGTTGTGGCGCCGTTGAAACCGAAAGCGGAATGGCCAGCTGTGAAAGCCTTCACCAAGGCGATTGCCGACTCCATGGCCGCCGACAGTCCCAACCGCTACGTCTCGACCATCACAAAATCCAAACGGCGCGGAAAAATCCTCGTCGACTATCTGCGAAACCAGCGCGGTGCGACCGCAGTCGCACCCTATTCGACAAGAGCACGACCGGGTGCGGCGGTGTCTATGCCGCTTGCCTGGGACGAGCTCGGACCCGGCATCGGACCGGCCTATTTTACCGTCGAGAACACACCGACCCGGCTTGCCTCGCTATCGTCGGATCCCTGGCAGGATTTCCGAGCTGCCGCAGCGCCGATCGAAGATCGTGCAAACCGACGCAAGAAAGCGGCTTGAGGAGGGCATTGCGAAGGTGCATGCATCCGAACAAATCAGGCGATCTGCTCAAACGTGCATTGTTCCGGAGCCTTGTCCGGCCGCCAGCGCAGGAACTTGGTGCCATGCCGGAAACGGTCGCCGGTGACGTGATCGAAGCGTACTTCGACCACCAGTTCGGGCCGGACCGGCTCCCATTCACCGCTGCGCTCGGTGCTCCAGCGGCTCGGCCCGCCCGGCGCCTTTCCGGTGAAGCCGGGGGGCTCGCGCATGGCTTCGAGCTTGCGGGTAAGCTCTGCCCTGTCGTCCTTGGCAATGGTCGAGGTGAAACCGACGTGATCGAGCTTGCCGGCCTCATTGTAGAGACCCAGCAACAGAGAGCCGACCTGCGGGCTGTTGCTGAGATAGCGGAAGCCGCCGACCACGCAATCGGCCGACCGCAACCGCTTTACCTTCACCATCGCGCGCACCCCCGGTTGGTACGGACCGTCCAGCCGCTTGGCGACCACGCCGTCTGTCGCCCCATGTCCGGCAGCCCCTAACCAGGAGCGGGCTTCCGTCACATCGCGCGTGCAGTGCGAAAGCAGGATGTTCCTGCGGTTTGCCGAAGCGACGAAAGCCTCAAGGATCGCTCGCCGTTTTTTCAGGGTCCGCGCCAACCAGACGGTTCCGTGCTCATCGCAGAGCATGTCGAACAGGACGATGCGAGCCGGGGTTTCGGCGGACAGCTTGCGGATCCTGCTCTCGGCGGGATGAAGCCGCATCTGGAGCGCGTCGAACGAAAACTTGCCGTCGACCGAGATGACGATTTCACCGTCGACGACAAAACGGCGCGACGGTAGTTCCTTCAATGTCGCGACGAGTTCGGGAAAATAGCGTCCGAGCGGCTTGCCTGACTTTGCGCGCAACTCCACCGCATCATCCTGCCGAAATGCCAGGCAGCGAAAACCATCCCATTTGCGCTCGTATTGCCATCCGTCTCCTTCGGGAATCGCATCGGCCGCCTTGGCCTCCATCGGAGGCGTATCGAGCGGCAGGAGGAAATCGCGGGTCATCGGCGGGTGCTGTCGAAAGCAGGATCGCAGGGTATGACCTTCATTGTGCTGCCTTTGTCCCCCCAGCCCAGCCTGCTCCCAGGCGCCTATTTTCGCTTTCCGGCCTCCGAGCCGATGCTCTTGCGCAGCGCATCCATGATGTTGATCACGTTGCTGGGCGGTTGCTCGGCTTTGGCCTTCGCCTTGGCTGGACGCTTCTTGCCCTTCTTCTTCGAGGCAATGATCTCCAGCAGCCGCGCCTGGACGGGATCTCCGGTCATGGCGGGATCCCACTGCCTGGTTCGCCCATCGATCAAGGTCGAGACCATATCCATCAGTTTCGGGTCGGGTTTGGCGTCTTCGATCTTGCCGAAATAATCCTCGGGATCGCGAACCTCGTCGCCATAGCGCAGTGTCCACAGCACGATGCCCTTGCCTCGTGGTTCAAGCATGACGGCGCGCTCGCGGCGGTACATGACCAGTCGCGATATTCCGACTGTCCCTGTCGACTGCATCGCGTCGCGAATGACCGAGAATGCTTCCTCCCCGACCGGATCGTCAGGGGTGAGATAGTGGGGCTTGTCGTACCAGATCCAGCCGATGCTGTCGGCATCGACAAACATGTCGATGTCGATGGTGCGCGTGCTCTCCAGCGCGACCGCGTCGATCTCATCGTCCTCGAGCAGGACGTATTCGTCCTCGCCGCGCTGATAGCCTTTGACCTCGTCGTCTTCAGCAACTGGTTTGCCGCTGACGGCATCGACATATTGGCTGACGACGCGATGCCCGCTCTTGCGATTGAGCGTATGGAACCGGACCTTTTCGCTCTCGGTGGTAGCGGGCGTCATCGCCACCGGACAGGTCACCAGCGAAAGCTTCAGATAGCCTTTCCAGAAAGGACGCGGCGCCATCGAGGATCCTCGGCAGGTGTAAAACAGTCGAACGCATCAAGGTGATCGATTGTTCCAGCATCGTTTCGTCGCGCTCCCAAGGCTCGCCAGCAAGAACCCATCATTTTTCCGGTTCGAGAAGGAACCGATGGGCGCAAGCGCAGTTCGGGACAAACAGACAGCCCGGCTGCAGCAAAGGACAATTTCAATGTCGGAAGCGATCCGGATCGCAATCGGCGCTCCATTGTCGGGAAATGCGGCGGCGCTTGGCGCCGAGATGAAGCAGGCGATCGAACTCGCGGTCGAGGAGCAGAACGCGGATGGTGGCATTGCGGGCTTTCCCATCATGGTTGAGGGTGCGGACGATCAGGGAAAGGTCGAGACCGGACGGCAAGTCGCGGACGACTTTTGCAACCGGCCGGATCTGCTTGGCATCGTTGGCCACTACAACAGCAATGTCACCATCGCTGCGGCGGAAATCTATGCCGCCCACGACCTCCCGATGATCACGCCGATCGCTTCCGACACAGCGCTCACCGAGCGCTCTCTGCCGAATGTCTTTCGCTTCACCAACCGGGATGATCAGACCGGAGCAGCCATTTCCCGTCATCTCTACGACACCATGGGCAAGCGCCGCGCCGTCCTGGTCGAAACCGAAACGATGTACGGCCACAGCATGGGCATCGCGTTCTCGCGGGCCTTTCTGTCGCTCGGAGGACGCATCGCGGAGCGGCGAACGGTTCGCGAAGGGAGCCGCGATTTTGACCCGCTGGTCGCATCTCTGCGGGCCGATTTCGATCTGCTGTTCTACGGCGGCAGTTTCGAGGGTGCTTTCATCCTGCGGGCGATGCGCCGTGCAGGTCTCCACCAGCTCTTTGCCAGCGGTGACGGCTGTTGGGACGCGGTGAATTTCCTTGAGCCTGCGGGAGAAACCGCAACATTGGGCGAAGGCGTTCTCGTGCTGTCCGCCACGCCCGAAGTGGGTAGAGTCGCTGGTTCAAGCGATTTCGCTGCGCGCTATGCGGCGCTGTTCGGACCGATCGGCAACTATGCGGTGAATTCCTACGATTCAGTCCGCGTGCTGATCGCCGCAATCAGGGACGCGATCACTGAAACCAAGGGGAATCCGAGCCGGCGCGACGTTCTGACTGCGATGCGGAAGCTCCGCTTCAAAGGCATTGCCTATAGCGATCCCGTGCAGTGGGACGAAAAAGGCGACAACCTGGCCGTCGTCACGGCGCTCAATGTCGTGGAAAATGGCCGATTCCGACAGGTTGCGGAAATCCCGCGGACGCAAGGGGGCCTGATAGATGCGGCCTCGCGACGACCGCGGCAATTTTTATCAAGGTGAAACGAAACAATTGCCTCCGATCGCCGTTTCGCCAGCAAGGTGAATTTTGGGCGAGGAGGCGACGATGAGTGCAACCGGCCCGGAGGTTTTCGGCAAGACGCTGCAGACCGCGAACATCTTGGCACGAGTAGCGACCCAGCGATGCCAGGTCTCGCCCTTGCAAAGGTGAAGCCAATGATTTTTGACGCGCCGAAATTCAGGGATCGAACGGAGGCGGGCCGCCAGCTTGCCGCCGCTTTGACCGGGTTCGCGACAACCGATCCACTGGTGCTGGCGCTGCCACGCGGCGGAGTGCCGGTTGGCTTCGAAGTGGCGAAGGCACTCCGTGCCCGGCTCGACGTGCTGCTTGTACGCAAGATCGGCGCGCCGGGCCATTCCGAATATGGCATCGGCGCGGTCGTCGACGGGGAGAATCCGCAGCTCGTCCTCAACGAGGAGGCGATGGCTTTGGTCCAACCGTCAGACGATTACGTCGAGGCAGAGAAACGGCGGCAACTGCTCGAAATCGAACGCCGCAGGAACCTCTATCTCGGCAGCAGGCCTGCAGCTTCAGTCCTTGGCCGGACCGTCATCGTCGTCGACGACGGCATAGCGACCGGAGGCACGGTCAGAGTGGCGCTCAAAGCGTTAAGGAAGGATCGGGCCGCGCATGTTGTCTTGGCTGTTCCGGTAGCACCCAGGGATACGCTCGACCTGATAAAACCCGATGTGGACGAAGTGGTCTGTCTCGCCACGCCCGAGCCGTTTGTTGCGGTGGGCCGGTATTATGGGGACTTCGCGCAGACCACGGACGCGGAGGTGATCCGGCTGCTGCGTGAGGCAGAACAGTTCGAGAGCAGATCGTCGATGCGATCTGCCGGTTAACCCATCGCCGACAGCCGAAGGAGCACGCTATCGCTAAGGACCGACGGATGCAGATCGTCGAGCGGGCGATATCTTTCTCTACCAGCCAGACCGCGCCCCAACGGCGGGCGAGCCGTCAGTCCCGCAAACGATTGGCAGCGTGATCCTGGCGCTGCTCGGTCGCGACCTGCTTGGAATCCAGACCGCGTTTCTTCGTATGCTGAGCCTTGTCGCGGTTGGACAGGATTTGGTTTTCTTCGAGCTTATCCTTTGGGGTCGTGGTCATGGCACCTGTACCAGAACCCTTTCCCCGTGCACCCGCTCCGACATGCTTCTTGCTACCTTTTGCCATAGGCTTGCTCCAATTCTTAGTCGTCGGGACGCTTCTTGTGGTGAACGCTCTCCTGATTTTCTCCGCGAAGGATGTTGCGATCGTCAGGATCAACAAGGTCGGGTGTCTTGGACCTGATTTCCGATCCCTTGCGCAGCGCTTCACGTTCCGCTGCGGATCGCTTCAGGTCGGCCTCTGCGTCGAAATCCTTGCCGGCGCCCTTCGTGTTCTCCCGCTTTTCAATGATGCGCAATTGCTGCTCATGGGTCCTGCGTCCAGCCATTGGTTCCTCCTTGCGTTCGATTTGAGGCCCAGATTGCTGGCGGCATCGTCGACTTCCCGGTGAGGGGCCACGGTCCTTGCCGAAGCGGGAATCGTGGGCACCACGATCTGAGCCTGTCCTTATGGCGATAATGGCAGGGCGGCGGGATCGTTCCGAAATGGCGGTCGAATAAACCGTCCATCGCTCATCGACTCCGGACTGCCCATCCGCATCTGCCACGATCCGTCAGTCTTTCTCCTCGCGATACAAGCGCTCGGTCGCCCGCGCGCTCTCCCTGCGTTCTGCGGGACCGCGACGGCGTCGCGTAAGGAGTGCGTAGGCGATCAGGATTGCGAGTATCAGGGGACCGCCTGCAACGACGAGCAACCACATGCTGTTCTCAAACATGGACCATCTCCTTTCCCTCACAACCGAGAAGGCGCCGTAACCGTTCCTGGGCTCTGCGAAATGGAACCCTGTTCGCTGCGGACGGCGCCCGACCCCAAGCGATTGCCTGTCTGCGAGCTCGCGATCCGTTGCTTTGACGGCAATTATGCTACTGATTTGGCTGTGGTGCTGATTTGCGCCGACGACCCGCCGCCGAGGCGGGTTTTTTGTTTGAGTTTCGGCCATCCCTCAGAGCTGCATGTCACGCTTAAGGCGCGACTTGACCTCGCCGAGCCATTTCCGAGAAACCGAGACCTGGCTGAAGTCCAAACGCGGTCCTGCGGTTTTGCCAGGCAAAGTCCGAGGCCCGCCTCTCAGGCGGCGCTGCCCGCCTGCCGTTCCGATGGAACATCCCGGCATCTCCGTCGTTCGGCGACTGATCGCCGATGTCCACGTCTGACGCCTATCGCCGCAGCGAGGGCGTAAAGCTGCAGATACCAGATACAGAGGAGGCAACCATGCCCAACACTGCCGAGATCCTTGTCGACACATTGATCGCCTGGGACGTTCGCGTGATCTTCGGCCTGCCGGGAGACGGCATAAACGGCATCATGGAGGCGCTGCGAACAAGGCAGGACAAGATCCGCTTCGTACAAGTGCGGCATGAGGAATCCGCGGCTTTCATGGCGACGGCCTATGCCAAATGGACGGGCAAACTCGGCGTCTGCCTCGCCACCTCAGGGCCAGGAGGCACTCACTTGCTCACCGGCCTCTACGACGCAAAGCTCGACCAGGCGCCGGTCCTTGCCATAACCGGCATGCAATTTCACGACCTGATCGAGACGTTCACGCAGCAGGATGTCGATCTCACCCGTGTTTTCAACGACGTCGCCATCTTCAACACGCAAGTGACCGACGCAGCGCATATGGAAAACGTTGCCGGCCTGGCCTGTCGTTCCGCGCTTGCGGGACGCGGCGTCTCCCATCTCTCGATAGCCAGCGACGTGCAGGAACAGACGTCGGCAAAGCGCTCGCCCCGCAACCTTCCAAGACACACGCCCGAACGGTGGTTCGAAGGGGACAAGCGACCCGACGAAGCCCAGCTTGCTCTTGCGGCCGATATCCTCAACACAGCCTCAAAGGTGGCGATACTCGCCGGGCGCGGTGCGCTGCATGCCCAGGCCGAACTCGAGAGGACGGCGGAACTCCTCGCCGCACCCGTTGCCAAGGCTTTGCTCGGCAAAGCCGTCTTGCCGGACAATCACCCGCACGTCATGGGCGGAATCGGAATATTAGGCTCGCTGACCTCGCAGGAGATCATGGAGGAATGCGAGGCGCTGCTGATCGTAGGCTCGACCTTCCCCTACATCGAATACTATCCCAAGCCCGGCAAGGCGCGCGGCGTGCAGATCGACCGCAACGCGCAGCGGATCGGCCTTCGCCATCCTGTCGAGGCCGGTCTCGTCGGCGATGCGGCCATCACGCTGCAATTGCTGAATGAAAGGCTGAAGCCTAAGCAGGACAGATCGTTTCTCGAGAACGCGCAGCAGAGCTTACAGCGCTGGCGCAAGATGATGGCCGAGGCGGAAAGCAGGGACGACGTGCCGCTCAAGCCGCAACGCGTCGTCAAGGCATTCGGCGACCGAATGCCGGCCAACGCGATCCTGGCTAGCGATTCCGGTCAGAACACCGAACTTGCCGCCCGTCATATCGATATCAAGGCAGGCCAGGATTTCGCCGTCTCCGGCTCGCTGGCATCGATGGCCTGCGGGCTGCCCTATGCGATTGCCGGCGGGATCGCCTTTCCGGGCCGGCCGGTTTTTGCGGTGGTGGGCGATGGCGGGCTGGCGATGCAGCTTGGCGAATTCTCGACGGCCGTGCGTTACAAGATTCCGCTCAAGCTTCTGGTGATCAAGAACAACATGCTCAACCAGATCGCCTGGGAGCAGATGATGTTCCTCGGCAACCCGCAATTTGCCTGCGAACTCCAGCCGATCGATTTCGCTTTGGCTGCTGAGGCTATGGGGGGCATCGGCTACAGCGTCACCCGGCCTGAGGACGTCGACGGGGTCCTTGATGCCGCTTTTGCCGCGGAAGGCCCGGTGATCATAGAGGCGGTCGTCGACGCGTATGAACCTATGCTGCCGCCGCGCATGCCGGACGAATATCGCAAGAACATGCGCGCAGCGCTGCGGGATACGCCAGGCCGTAAGGAGATCGAAGCAAACCTCGCTCG
The DNA here is from genome assembly GCF_053850215.1 of Mesorhizobium sp. f-mel. NCBI lineage: Bacteria > Pseudomonadati > Pseudomonadota > Alphaproteobacteria > Hyphomicrobiales > Phyllobacteriaceae > Mesorhizobium > Mesorhizobium sp. f-mel. The sequence goes on along the minus strand of NZ_JBSPTO010000023.1, from coordinate 19,134 downwards.
GGAGCCGCTGAAGACAATGATGGGCTGACTGCAGGTCCCCTGGCCGATCACTCCTTGACGTAGGCGTCTGGCTGGCGGCCGCCCTTCGGAGCCTTGGCATCCTTGGAACGCTCGGCGATCGACGGACCGGCGCCGGATGTCTTTTTGGTCGCGGCACTGGGCGTGGACTGACTGGGCGGGTTCTGCCCTTCGGACTGATGGGTTTTGTCCTCCACCTCGTCCTTCGACCGTGTCAGGCCCATCCCGCCGGCAGGCTTCTTGTTGCCGGCCGCCTCTTGGGAGAATTGATCCGACGCGTCCGCATCTTTCTTGGCCGGGTACTTGGTAGCACCATGTTCGTAGCGGGTCTCGTTTTCAGTCATGGCGTGTCTCCTTGGAGATCCGGGCTCCAGTTGGGCTAGAGCGGCGGACTTTCAAATCGAGTCCTACCGCCGCTCTGTCTTTTGTTGAGCATCGGATTCCCCCAAAACCGGTACCCACTTGGGGTCCGATGCTCTAGCGCTCCTGGCGGCCGCCATATGCGGCGCGTGCAGCACCCCGTTCTCAAATTCATCCGGCTGGGCAATCCTCAGACGTCTGCGCCAGTCAGGCCTCTTGCCATGGCGTGTGCAGGATATCGGCGCCCGGCTGCTCGTCGAACAGTACCGCGCAGCCGCGCTCCCACGCCACCGGCGACAGGGCGTTGGCCACGATTTCGTCCGGCGAGATGAAATCCCCGGTCAGCACCCGCAACTCTTCCACGGCTTTGGCCATTGACACCAATCGCCCGGCGGCGCGGCCGGTCGTGCAAGCGTTGATGACGGAAACGAGATCGATCATTTCGAAGTGGCCCATCCTAGGCCTCCCGCAAACAGCGTCCCTTTCCGGCTATGAACGTCGCAGCGATCGACAATGTTCCCGGCCTGCTCGAACGAAGTCAGCTTTCCGAACTTGCCGTCAACCATTCGGCTTCAATCGCGGTGCGTGCTCTAGGCCTGGTCTACCCTGTCCTTGAGCTTGCTTAGGAATGCCACCAGAGCATCCTCCGGCCGATTGGCCTCCTCGGTCAGCATGTCGATGCCCCAGCATCCGAGGACCGCTTCCTGGACGACGCTCGGTTGCGGCATGAAGACGAACGATTTCGGACGGTTCTTTTCGTAGCCGGACCGGCGCCAGGTTTCCCAAAGCCGATACAGCAACAGACGGATGTTCATATCGGACATGCTGTAGCCGATGAACAGGATGGTGCGCCCCAGTGCGTCGGCGCGAAACTTCACGTCCAATGGCGACTCGAACGAGAGCCGCTCGAAATAGTCGGACTCCGCCAGGACCAGAGATGCATCGTCGTCGAAATCGCCGTGGTATTTGATGATCTGGGCAACCTCGCCTTTCACCTTGGCAATATCCTTGGCATTGGCCACTTTTACGAATGGGCGGTCGTGGACTTCGAACGCAACCTCAAGGTTCCGATCATAGTTGGTGGTGTAGATGATCGGGAAATCGAGTGACACGATCAGCTTGTGGATCGCCGATCCCTTTACTTTTTCCCGCGAGACGCTCCATTCGCGATCCATCCAACTGCGCAAGGGACCGAGACCCCCATTCTTCAGCCGGTAATATTCGGCAAGAGCCTGGTAGCTGGGTTCAGGCATGTCTACCATGTCGCGGTCGAGGCCGAGTTCATCCTCCATATGCTCGATGAGCTTCTGCCATGATGGCAGGCCGACGCTCATCGATACCCCCGCTCCAACGAACAGGATCGCTCGTCGCTCTTTTACGGACTGAGCCAGTTGCTCGAGTGCAGACGGCATGGCCAACTCACCAGGCAATGATCCAACACAACTGCGAGAGGCGTCCTCTGTTCCGGAGAAGCCCGGACCACTGCCAAATGTGTCCAGCAAATGGGGTGTGTTCAGAAAATCGGGTGTGTTCAGCAAATCGGGCGCAGACTGGAACCGGTTGAGGCAGATTGAAGTTTGGTTGTCAGGGAGACGATGATGGCCGCACGACGAGATCAGACGACTGCCAAAGCGAGAGGCGATATTCAGGCCGGGGCGACGCAGGACAAGACCCCGGGGTTCGACCCTGCCGCCGCACCTGAAGCGACCGACGCCGAAGCGGCAGATGTGCCGAGCACCGTCGCCGAGGCTCGCCCACGCCGACAGCCAGAGTTCACGAATGAAGCAAGCTTCGGCGATGCGATGCGGCGGCCGGTAGGAAGCGAGCCTGATCTTCAGCCTCGCAGCAACTGGCCGGTGCTGGTGATTGCCGCAGTCGTTCTCGTAGCGGCCGCGGTCTTCGTGATAGCAGCCATGCTGCGCTAGCGAGAGGTACGTTTCGAGAGCTATTCGTACCCGAGGCAAAGGTCATTGTGAGCATCTGTCGCGGCTATCGCAGCCTGGCCAAAAGCGACTGCGATCTGGTTCAGCGCTTTGACCAGGTCGCCGATGGCATACACTCCATCGACCGAAGTCCGCTGATGCTTGTCGACGACAACATAGCCCTCGTCGCAGCATTCGATGCCCATTGCCAGGGCGAGTTCGGAACGCACCCGGCATCCCATCGCCGGATAGATGACGTCGAAATGTCGCACCTCGCCGTCCTTGAGGATGGCCTCGTAACCATTGTCGGACGGAACAAACTTTTTGAACGTGTCGCAAATGGCAATGTTCTCTTCCATGGCCACGCGCCGTGTGCTGGCGGAAAAATCGGGAAGATAGCGTGCGAGCAGTGTGACGTGCTGCGTGTACTGCTTGAGGAACAAGGCCTCTCGCAGCGCCTTCGCCTCGTGTCCGATAACCGCGACCCGACGATCTATGACTTCATAGCCGTCGCAAACCGGGCAAAGGCGTACGCTGCCTCTGGCGATGGCCTCGCCCAGACGCGGAATTGCAGGCACGACATCGACGATACCTGTCGCCAGGAATATCTTGCGGGCGACGATCCGCCCCGCGTTTGTCTCGGCACCAAATCCGCCTACGGTCGGCTCGATCGATGACGCCTGATCCTGCACCAGTGTCGCTCCGTATTCGGCGGCCTGCGCGCGAAGGCGTTGCAGAAGATCGGGGCCGCTGATCCCTTCCGGAAATCCGGGGCAATTACGGCTTTGTGCAATCAGCATCGCGCGCGATTCACCCGCGTCGACCACGACGACCCGATGACGAAACCTGCCGAGATAGATAGCGGCGGCCAGCCCCGCAGGTCCGCCGCCAACAATGAGAACATCCGCTTCAGTCGCGGATGAGGCTGAATGTCGGCGTTTGCGCACGGATTGATCCATCCGCGCCGAACGCACTCATGGGAAAGATGTTCCAGCGCCGAAATCGAAAGGCGCGACCGCGGCAAGGCGTTCCCACTCGATCGCCGGCCGCGCGATCATCAGCCAGAAAATCCCGAGGACGGCAGCAAAGGCGGGAAAGCCAAAGGCGAACCACAGCCAGAAAAGCCTGATATACCGGGCCGGCAGCGGGGCCCCCGCTTTGGCGGCTTCGGACGCCAGATTGCGCATCTCCATCTGCATCCATACCACCGGCAGCCAGAACACACCGGTGACGATATAAAGCGCGATGGAAAGCACGATCCAGCCTTCGGAGAGCGAGTAACCCGCCAGCCAGGCAAGCGCGACGCCGGTTATCGGCTGCGCTACGACGGCCGTTGCCGTGAAGAGAAAGTCGGCGACCACTACGATGCGCGCCACTGCCGCAATTGTTGCTGCATTACCGGTCCTGTGGGCGAGAAGCATGAAGAAGGCAATGCCGGCGCCGGTGCCAAGCAGCACGCTGGCACCGATGACATGCAGGTACTTCAGCACGAAATAGAGCATCAGCGCTCCTCCAGGATTGCCAAGGCAACGAAGTGAAGGACGATGATCGGCAAGACCTTCAGGAACGGCCCAAGCGGTTCGTTCCACAGGTCCGGGCGCAGGAAAGTGCCAACGATTAGATAGAACAGCGAGAGCGCGATGCCGGCGTAGACGCCTTTTCGCGCCGTTGGCCGCCAGGCTATGAGTGCGCCGACGACGACGTCGGCAAGAGCGCCGGCGATCACGGCAGGCGCCGACAACATGCCAGCCCCCGTGCTTTGCATGAGGCCGATACCGTTGCCGTAGCCAGTGGTCAGCGAAACAATCCCCGTCATGATCCAGAAGAACGGCAGGACGACGAAGATTGCAGGCTTGGCGAAATAAAGCCCGGCGAACCATTTCTCCTGCACCGTTGCCGGATTGAGCGCGAGGAACTGCGCCAAGCTTTGTGGGTGTATGCCGGTCAGGGAAATCCAGTTCGATGGATCTCCGACCGCCCCTCGCGTGATCTCCCTGGCGGCATTGGTGCGCATCGGAGGTCGCCAGCCGAGCATCGCGGCAAGATCGCCGAGGCGGTAGAGAAATCGGGCAACCCATCCCGGCAAGACAAGCCTGGCTGCGGAACCCCAGCCGAGCCAGCGGCGCAAAGTGCCGACAATCTCGTCCATGGTCAGCTGTTCGGGACCTGCAAGTTCCAGCGCCATACGAGACGGACTGCCGGGATTGAGAAAGAAGAGCACCGTCGAGACCACATCCTCGAGCTGCACGACCTGTAGCCGGCCGGTATCTGGCATTGACGGCAGCACCGGCAGCGAGGCCAGACCGCGAAACAATGCACTGGCCCCAAACACAGGCCGGCCGAGCACCACGGAAGGGCGAAGGATTATCCAGTCCAGATCAAGTGCCATGAGGGCCTGATCGCCAGCATATTTCGTCGCCGAGAACGACGAAGGCTGTGCCCGATCGACACCCATTGCCGAGAAGTGGATCACCTTGGCAACGCCGGCCCGCGCGCAGGCGAGAAAAAGAGCCGTCGCAGCATCGCGATGAACTTGCCCGGTTTTTTCGCGAGGGCTGTCCTGCAGAACGCCGGCACAGTTCACGACGGCATCGATGCCGGCCAAATGCGGCAGCCAATCTTCAGGGCGTAGCGCGGTCGCCATGTCCAGCACCAGCAATTCGTAGTCGCGGGCTGCATTTGCCCGAGGGCTACGGACGATGCCGACCACCTCATGTCCTTCGGAAACGAGGCGGGAACAGACCGAAGCGCCGATCAGGCCGGTGGCGCCAACAACGAGAATCCTCATCGGACCCCGGTCTCCGGTAGCGGTAACCACGAGACCATCGCCGTCCTATTCGGCGCGTGTCTCCTCGATGGCGTCGATGTTGTTCCGGCGCTCCGAAAACACACGTCTCCCAGGCAGTTGTTCAAGGGTGATGGTGACCACAGGCAGTCAAGTCGAAGACCGCGACGTTTACTGGTATTTACAGTGCGCGCTTGTAGCGTTGCTTCCACACATTGTCCTCCCAGCGCCGAACGGACCACAAGACTGGTGTGCAACTTGAAATAGAGCACATCATGGTTGCGTCAACTGAACCGCTGACGGACCTGCGCGATCATTTGGGCAGTCCAGGTGGGGCATTAGCTGCGCGAGAGACGATCGCGGCCACTGTCCGGCAACGCGGAACAAACCATCGATGACGGGATTAGGAATGCACCAGGAGACCTATTATGGACAGGGAAGCGCGTATCAGGCGGCGAGCCCATGAGATCTGGGAGCGTGAAGGCCGTCCGGAAGGGCGGGAGCGCGAGCGTTGGGAACAGGCCATACAAGAGATCGAGGCAGAGGGTTCCGAGGCAGAACGTGGACCGGTCGTGCCTAACCCGACCGTTGGCGCCGACTCCGAACCCGATACGGGCGGCGCCCGAGCTAACGGCAAGCCGATCTCTTGACCGGCTGTTCGGCACGGAAAGGAAAATGCCATGCCTCGTATCATCGCCTGGGTCGTGATTCAACTTGCGGTACTCTTCATCATTTGGCTGTCGTTCGACCAGACCGGCCGGACCAGCGACGGGACTCAGCCTGCGCCCCATGCAATAGACCAGGACGGGTGACGACGGCGGTTGACCTCGATTCCGGGCAGGACCGGCAAAGTTCGAAGTTGAGGCGATCCTCGCCTAACTCGATGGGGCGGACTCCTCATTCCTATACTCGTGAATGAGGCCGAGGATTTGCGATCGGACCAGTTCGCGAGCCTCGGCCTGAACGAATGGCATCAACAGTTCGACCCGTTCCTCGACGCTCTCGGGAAGATCCGCAGCAGGATCGATGAGGTCGTTACCGTGCGCGTAGAGATTTTCCGTCAGTTTTTTGTCGAGGTCGGAAAAAATGCCCATTGATCTGCTCCAAGCCAGCTTCTCTGCTTAAATTGAATGCTGACGAAAATGTTCCCCGGATGATCGATCACAACAGCTGCTTCTCCGGCCGAACGCGGGCTAGTCCAGCTCTAGTGGTAGCTTTTGACGTGATGCGGATTACCTGTTCCGACCCCAACTAGGACGCTCATTGTTTGGCGCTGAGCGTCGGCAGTTTAGTGAAAAGCGATCCGTCAAAAGCGGCACTCAGGGAGGAGCGCAGGACGAATGGCACGACAATCCTGATCGTTGAGCAGAACCTGCCCTTCGCCGTCGGCATCGCGGACAGCTGGGCAGTGCTGAAGCTCGGCCGGATCGACGATGCCGGCGATGTGACGGCGGGCACAGCGGCCCGCGTTCTTCAGCACCTGAAGATCTAAGACACGCGCATCCGGAAGCGAGGTCGCGGCACGAGCATTGTCCGCGTTGTGAACGGCAGCAATGCGCCGCATCTCGGCCGTCGAGAACAGCTTTGCCACCTCCTGAAAGCAGACGTTGACGGCGACGGCGCTGGATGTTGCGATGCGCCATGTTCAGACATTCGCGGTGCTTCTCCAGAGCGGACGTTAGCTCATCGGTAGGAGTCGACCTGCGAACCATGCCTGATGGTAGGTGTAAGGGAACGGCGTGACCCCCATGCGATGAAAGCGGCGGTAGGCCGCCGCTCCGAATTTGAGCGGCCCGTCCGGCAACGCTATAATTGACCGGCAGGGGACGTTATCGATGACGCAAATCAGAGCCATGACTGAGCAGGACGTGCCGTCGGTATCGCTGCTCATTGGAGAGTCTTGGCGCAGGACGTACTCGCCAATCATGGGTGCCAAGACCGCGGCCCGGATTTCGGATGAAGATCACACGCTGCAGCGGATTGCGGCGGAACTGACAGACACCAACAAAATGTCGTTCGTGGCAGAACGGCCAGACGGCTCGATTGCCGGCTACGCGATGGCTAAGATGAATGAAGCCGGCGACGTCATGCTTGACCGGCTCCACATCGATCAAAGCGAGTACGGCACCGGGCTAGCCGCTAATATATTGCACGCTGTCTTTGCCGCCCATTCCGGCATCCCGAGCATCGCACTCGAAGTGCTCGAGGCAAACGACCGGGCAATGGCCTTTTACCGCAAACATGGTTCGAAGTGGTCGATCGCAGGGCCGCGTCGCACGGTGCAGAAGGCCATGCATCGTTGATTATGCGCAAACTGCTATCGCGCGCCTAGTCGGAACTCGCGCATCGAACAGTACATCACGTCTTCCGTCCCCAGCGCACCGGCGGCCTCCCCGCTCGCAATCCAAATAGACGTCTTTCAGCTGTTTGATTGGCATGTCAGCGTGAGCGAACGCGAGGTCCTGAGCGTCAGAAGCCGACAATGAAGCCGGACTGATTGCGATCAGCACGGTGCCGAGCGTCACAGGCGCGAGGGACTTTACAACTGACATGATCATTTTGAGATCCTCCCCAGCTCCCGTCGGTCAACATTCAGTCCTTGGGGTCGCAGGTGTAGTGCCGTTCGAAGGTCCCGTCCGCGCGCCGCTGCTTGTCGAAGCCGCGATGTAAGGCTCGATCGCGCGCTCGTGGACCAGCCAAAGGGGATCTCGGCCGAGGCGTAGCCACTGCCGGCGGCCAACCGTTTCGGGATCGAGGCCGAAGCGATCCTGGTGCGCTCGATCGTCGTGCCGGCCGCGCAAGCCTCCGCATGACGGATGGCGCGGCTTCGCAAAGCGCACATGATTTCGTCACGTGAGATGCCGATGTCACCAAGAACGTCATCGGGTAAACGGCTCAACTGGTCCGTTGCCGACAAGAGAGCTTTTCGCTCGGCGCGGAGGCGTAACCACCTGCGAAATGGACCAATGGCGGCAGCATGAATTATAACCATGATCAGATCGTCCCTTCATTGATCTGAATTGACCGGTACGGAACGGCGCGAACGGCACTCCGGGCGAGAGCGTCAGCCGTCCGCGAGGCAAGTTAGGCGTAGTGGTCGATGGATTGGTTTTGCCGCGGCGTGCCCATACGGCGGGCGGTGGCTGGCCCCGGGCCACGCATGTAATAAAGCTCCGGGCGGTAGCGCGGCGCGACGAATTTGCGAAACCCCGCAGCAAGTTTTGTGACGGGAGCCAAGAATTTCATGACTGTTCCCTTTCCCTTCGCCGGCTTGCACACGAGCCGGCGGCCTGACGTTGCAACAAGGATATGACAGTCGAACCAGGCTCGGCTGTGGGAATTCCCACACCGGGGAAAACATTGGCGAAATCCGCTCCCAGTTTGCATCCCGGGAAGCGGGGCCTGCGGCCATCAAATTTCCTTGGATAGGGAGTAAGGTGAAGTACACTTGATTGAACAAGAGACCGTTGTGACAGGCTCTCTGCCCTTCATCTCAAGACTTTGCGATGCCGACCTCGCCGCGCTGACCAAACGGTGGCACGAGCGCAGCTATCGACACAACGAGCTAATCATTTCCCACGGCGACACTGGTCGCGATGTCTTCTTCCTGCTGGAAGGACGGGCTCGCGTGACACTGGTTTCAGCGGACGGCAGGGAGATAGCGTATCGCGATGTCGAACCGGGTGACATTTTCGGGGAGCTCGGAGGCATTGACGGGATTGCACGCTCTGCCAGCGTAGTCGCGCTGGAGGCAACCCGCGCTGCACGGCTGTCCGGCACAGCATTCCGGGATATCGTGATGACCCACCCGACTTTTGCCTGGATGCTGCTTGAGCATCTGTCTGCCCAGCTCCGGCGCATGACCGAGCGGGTATTCGAATACAGCACTCTGGTCGTGCGAAAACGGCTGATCGTCGAGCTCCTGCATCGGGCGGAGAAAGCCGCACTCGTGGACGGCGAGGTGTCCATAAGCCCGGCACCGACGCATTCCGAGCTGGCGGCAACGATGAGCACGCACAGGGAAGCGGTCTCGCGCGAAATGAGCGACCTCGCCAAGAGAGGCCTGATCGAAAAGCGCGGCAGCAGGTTATTGCTGCATGACGTCTCGGCACTACGGGCGCTGGTCGACAAGAAGGAATAGCGAAGGCTGTCGCTGCGGCGGGGGGCACCGCACGTTTCATACTCCTCGGCCGCAAGTGATTATTCCTTCCGGCAAACCGGGCAACCTAGCGTGCCAGCGCGCGGGTCGGGCTTTGATCGCTTCACCCCTTGCAAGAATCATGACTCGGCTTCTTGATGCGGGCACGGAACGTTATCCCCAGCCTGCTTGCAGACTTACAAGGGCGGATCGAAAGGTGAAGCCGCATGGACGTTAAATACCAAATCTTCGTCAGCTCGACCTACGCCGATTTGGTGGACGAAAGACGGTCGGTCATCGAGGCCGTTCTTAACCTCGGGCATATTCCTGTGGGGATGGAGGCATTCCAAGCCAGCGACGACACTCAATGGGATTACATTAAGCGGCGCATCGATGACAGCGACTACTACGTACTCATCGTAGCAGAGCGGTACGGCTCAGAGTTGAAGGGTAAGAGCTACACCCAGATGGAATACGAGTACGCCGTCGCCCAAGGCGTGCCTACCGTGGCGTTTTTGCTCGAAGGCGGTGCTCGCACGACGTGGGCCGCGGAAAAGGTCGAGTTCGAGAAAAAGGCCAAACTCGAGAGATTCCGAAAGCTGTATGAAAAGAAGCTCGTCAAATATTGGCGCAACAAGGACGATTTGGCGGGTAAGGTTCGATGGCTATTAGACGTTATGACCGTGGTCTGAGCGGCGGCCCGCCCTTAGTCTTTGCAGCTGCAAACGGGGGTTGCTCGGGAGTGCGGAGGCGAGCCCCAAGCGAAGAAAGGACGGGCCATGGAGCAAGATAACGTTTTTTACGTCGGTGTCGATGTGTCGAAAGCCAAGCATGCTGTCGCGATTGCCGAGGGCGGACGCGGTGGAGAGGTCCGGTATTTCGGCGAGGCGTTCCCCGCGCGTCGTCACCGGAACGTCGTAGCCGTGAAGCCGAACCGTGACGGTCCCGTCATCGTGAAGAAGCGTCACCTCGCCAGTCATCGTGATCGTGTCGCCTTCGGACAGTTTCGCTATCGGCATCGCCCTCGCAAAGGCCGCCGCTGAACTGGACGTGGAAAGCGCCATCATCGACGGTGAGATCGTCGTATTGAACGAGACTGGCCTGTCTGACTTCGGAGCCTTGCGGAAAGCCATCACCCGACGCCAGCACGACCTCTATTCGTCGCCTTCGATCTTCTGCATCTCAATGGTCACGACCTGCGCGACATGGCGCTGGAGGACCGCCGCGAGATCCTTGCCGAGATGATCCCGGACGGTGGCCGTATCCAATTCAGCCAGGCGCTTCCCGGCGAGGCTAAGGCGATCTTCCCACCTGATAGACCAGGCGGGGCTCGAAGGCATGGTGTCGAGGCGCAAGGACAGCAAATACCGGAGCGGCAATTCGACGGCTTGGCTCAAGACCAAGGCTTACAGCATCGATGAATAGGAGTTGCTCGGCGTCGAGCGTGAACCCGGCGCTGTTGGCACTGGCGCTCGCGCTGGCGATCATCGTGCCGGTGTTGCTCGGTGCCTTCGTCGGCTGGTTGTCATTCGGCCACGGCTCGACTCCGCTCTATGCGACGGTGATTTCGCTCGTCGTGCCGATCGTGGTCACGCAGCTGGTGTTTTCGGGTGGCGTGTGGACCGGATCGAGCAGCGGGCTGGTCGGCTATTCCGGCCTGCCGCTCGGCTTGCCGGGCTATTTCCGGCTTACCGGCATCTGCCTCATCGTCACCACCGTTGTCGCCCTGGTCTTCACCCGCTCGGATGCAGGCAAGCTGCTCGTCGCCATTCGCGACAATGAAGCGCGCTGCGCCTATCTTGGCCTCGATCCGCAGCGGTTGAAGATGGTGCTGACAACGATCCTCGCCGGCGTCGCCGGCATTGCCGGCTTCCTCTATGCCAACGCGTCGGGTGTGGTGGCACCTGAGAACACCGGCTTCGTCTTCGGCACCGAGATCGTCATCTGGACGGCGCTGGGCGGCCGCGGCACGATCATCGGGCCGGTGATCGGCGCGATCGGCATCGATTACCTCAGCGCCCAGCTTTCCGGCGACCTGCCCTTCCTGTGGAACCTAGTGGTCGGCGCGCTGTTCGTCGTGATGATCATCCTGTTGCCGAACGGGCTGGCGCAACTGCCCAGGATGGTCCTGCCGCGCCGCAATGAAGAGCAAACCAGCCAATCGGGTAGCCCTACCCTCGCCGCCGAACCGGCCGGCAACGGATCGGAGGCCGGCAACCGCGCGCTCGCCGTCAGCGGCCTCGGCAAATCCTTCGGCAGCCTGCAGGTGCTGCAAGGGATCGATCTCGACGTTCACCCCGGCGAGTTGGTCAGCCTCGTCGGTCCGAATGGCGCAGGCAAGACGACGCTGATGCGCTGCCTGAGCCTACGGGCGGGCTGACCAAGGTCGAGCGCACCACCATTGGCGCGACGCTGCAGAAGCTGACCGGCGAGCTTGGCTTTGCCGCCATACTGGTGGAGCACGACCTCGATTTCGTCCGTGAGATCGCGACCAGGATCGTCGTTCTTCACCAGGGCAAGCTCGTCCTCGACGGCAGCGTCGATCAGGTCGTCAATTCCGAAATGGTCAGGACGATCTATTCGGGAGGCGCCCATGCTTGAGGCAAGACAGGCAGAGGCCAAAACCATCGCGCCGAAACTGTCGCTGTCGAATGTGTCGAGCGGCTACGGGCCGGTTGCCATCATCGAGGCGCTGTCGTTGGCCATCGCGCCCGGACAGATCTTTGCGCTGATGGGCAAGAACGGCATGGGCAAGACCACCGTGCTGAAAACCATCCTCGGCTTCGTGGCGCTGCGTTCGGGCGACATCCGCCTCGACGGCACTTCGATCGGTGGTGTTTCGCAGGCCTCGCTGATTGCGTCGGGAGTCGGCTATGCGCCGCAGGAGCAGGCGCTGTTCCAGGATCTCAGCGTGCGCGACAATCTGCGCCTCGTCTTGCGCTCGGATCGCGGTTTTGCACAAGCCTGGAACGGGTTTACGGGCATTTTCCGTTCCTCAGGGAGCGCTTGTCGCAACGGGCCGGAACGCTGTCCGGCGGCGAGCAGAAGATGCTCATTCTCGGCCGCGCGCTGATGCTGCGGCCGAAGCTGTTGCTGATCGACGAGATTTCCGAGGGCCTGCAGCCCTCAGTCGTCGAACGCATCGCCGCGGCACTCAGGGAGGAGCGCAGGACGAACGACACGACAATCCTGATCGTTGAGCAGAACCTGCCCTTCGCCCTCGGCATCGCGCACAGCTGGGCATTGCTGAAGCTCGGCCGGATCGACGATGCCGGCGATGTGACGGCGGGCACAGTCTTCAGCACCTGAAGATCTAAGACACGCGCATCCGGAAGCGAGGTCGCGGCACGAGCATTACGCGCAATCCAACTGAACTCCATCGGAACGTCGGAGCAATGGCTTCCGGCCGGACCTAGCGGTATTGGATCAGGTATGAAACAGTGCATCCGCTTCCGGCAACCCTGATGCGCTCGGATACACATTAGCCATTGCTTGCCGGGAAACACCCAAGTGTTGTGTTAACAAGGCTTTCACGACCGATCGCAAATCGGTAGTTGCTGCCAGATCAGTCCCGCCGTGAAGCCGATTGGGAGCAAGTCCGGGCCAGCGATCGCCGACTCGCGCCCCAGCGACGCTGCCGCCCATCAGAAATGTAACGCTCCCAGTGCCGTGATCGGTGCCGCCCTGAGAGTTAGGCGATACCGAGCGCCCGAACTCGGTGATTACGAGGACAGCTGTTTTGCGCCAGGCCGGCCCTGATGCTGCGGCAAACGAAACGAGACCCCGCGCCAGCGCATCTAGAGTGCAGGCCAGCCGTCCGGACGCTCCGCCTTGGGCGACATGTGAATCGACGCCGCTCAGCTGCAGCATTGCGATCCGGGGGCCATCCGGCGCGGATAGGGCCAGCGCCGCGTTAATGGCCGCCTCGATGAATTGGGCGGTATTCGACTCGGCTCGTCTTCCAAGCAGGCCCGCAAGATCGTCTTCTCCGGGCGGGCATGCGCCTTCGGAACAAAGCGGCGCGATGTCGAGCCCTGGGCTCGTCAACGCCAGGTCGAACAGCAGGTCCATCGAGAGCTCGGCAGATCCAGCCCGCCATACCGGATGCCGTCCATGCGACAACTGGCGCGAAGCCCGGCCGAGCCACCCGTAGTCGCCTCTGTCGATATCGCCTTCGAACAAAGCTGCCTGTGCCGCCGCATGGGATTTGCCCGCCTCCGGGACGGCAGTGGCGGGCAAAATGTGCAGTTCGCCGGCCCAATAGTGGGGGAGAAGCGGTTCGAGCGCGGGATGCAGCGCGAACAAGGAGTCAAGCTTCGGCGCGCCGAAAACATTAGCCCAACCCGGGCAAGCGAGTGGGCCTCGTAACGGCGCAAAATGCGGGTCGCCATGTGCGGGCACTGCGGCCAGCGCATCGAGCCCGCCGCGGAGATAGACGACTAGGAGCCGCGGATCATTGTCGATATCCAAAGATGCCGCCGGGCTCACGCTGCTTGGAAGCAGCGATGTGAGTGCCAGACCCTTCAGGGCAGTCCTGCGCGTCAGTTTGTGCATTTCGGTTCGTCCGACGTTACGTCAGCCTTCCCCGGCGTTATGAAACCAACCTCGTCCGCGTCCTGAATCAACCCGTCGAGGACGGGAGCCTTGGGGAAAAAGGGAGATCGCGCCAGGAGTCCGGCCAACACCGGTGCCGCGAGAGACGTCCCGGAACAGACATTCCGCCTTAAAGCGCCATTTTTTGTACTCTTCCACAGAATGGGAACGTCGACGCCCGGTTCGGCCATGGACGCACCGTAGGATCCCCCACGCCACAGGCGATCGCACCAGGCATTGGTGAGGGTGCCGCAACCTTGAAGCTGGTTTGCACCGACGTACTGGCTGTCGGATGCTGAGACGCTCTGTATCGACCCTCCCGTAGTGACCGGCGATATGTATTCCGACGCATTCGCCGGGAAGAATGACTGCACCCAGGATCCATTCTCCTCGTCCCGAGCATTCCCCGCCGCGATGACAATACGAACTCCCTTGTCCGCGATCTGGTGCACCAAGTTGTCTATTTCCGCCAGCTTTTCGAATTGGCCTCCGCTTCTAGGGGCTTCCAGAAATTCTGCGCCCCAGCTCAGATTCAAGATCTCACCCGGGACAATACGACCGGCGATTGCCTCATCCCGAATATAGCGAAGGGCGAGGCGGGGGGGGCCAAAAATATTCGTCGATTTGCCCCTGAAGGCCTTTATGACCTTGAGCGTCGCACCGGGGCTGACGCCAACCAGACCCAAATGTCCGTTCGTAACCGGAACCCGCCTTCCTCCGACGATGCCCGCGACCATCGTACCATGGCCTTGGGTGTCCGTGAGGCTCGACGTAGTACTGCATGGACTTGTGGTGCAGTCGATCCTCTCTGCGATGTTTAGCAGGCCGGTGGAGACTACGGTTGGATCCACACCGCTATCGATGATCCAGACGACAGGAGTTACCACTTCCTGTGGCGAGCCGATCACTCTGCAGACGTTCGGAGGCACGACATCGGCGGTCGCCATAGGCTCAAGTCGGTCGGCACTGTCACATGAACCTCCGTGAAACAAACTCACTTCGAACGGAGCCGGCTCTTGGTATCCTTTCGAGAGAAGCAGTTCTGCCTCTGCGTTGGTAAACTCTCCAGTGACGAGACTGATTCCCAAGTCTTCCATTTCGACTGGCGCCATCTGAGTCCCTGAGAACTGAGACTTCTTCAGCTCTGAAATGTCCGCCTTGAACGCTTCCTTTTCGCTAATTGGGGCGGTGAATGTGCGCTCCGTCATACCGTCGTTGCTGGGGTCGTCTTGAGCAGACACCGCCTCCACTGCGACGGCTGCCAATACACTTGCGAAGAGCACTGTCCCGAACCGGCCAAGTCCCATGTTCGTCCCTCCTTAAGTGTACTCCTCCAGTTGCTACAGCATGCTCCCAATGCATTCGCCTGTCCATGAAAACCATCGTCGGTACAGCCACAAAGATTTCGCTCTGCTTGCAGCAAAAGAAAAACCAGCTTACGCTTTGAACGCGCCTAAGAGCGAGGAGTACCACCGGTGCCCAAAGCGAAACTCAAACCGGGTCGGCAAGCCCAGGAGATCGGTGCATCGATCGTGGGGACGTGGCTAAAGGCTTTGCCACACGTGATCACTGCAAACATCACGACTATGAACGCGCGAAACCCTCTGCGGATCACGGTTGATCGAAATGTGTTCGCATCAGGAAATACAATTGCTCTTCGGAGCGTAGGCAAAGCTGGCTTAAGAAGCGTCAAGGTCGGCATGATCACGGGCTCAACACCTTCAAGTCAAACGTTCCGAATTGTTGACTTAAGTGGCGGTGGCATTGACTACCCCGCGGACCAACCAACGCTGCAGGGGGGAGCTGTCGCGATCGTCAAGGATATTGAAGAACTGCACGACGATCTGAAGGCAGTACTCGAGCAGATCGTTGAAGAGAATGTAAACGTCGTCTTTGACGCTCCTGGCGAAATAACTGTCGTAGTGCCCGCACTTCCGGAGGCTGTTCTTACTCGCGGCGACCTGATTGAGTATCTACGCGAGTATCACAAGCACGCGCAAGGGCGGCACTATCACGACGAGCTTGCCACCGCCGTGCTCTTCGGCTGCAGATAGAATCTAATTGCCTATTCCGGAAGCCCTGCTTCCCTCAAACCCTTGAGCAAAGTGTTGCGATCCTCCTGCAACCGATAAGGTTCCTTGGTGGCAAAACGCAGCGCGGAAAAAGCCGGCGCGCCTTGGAGAACGAGGGAGGCATACGTCTTCGCCTCCGCGCTTCGCCCGAGCAGGGCGCTGGCGGCCGCCAGATAGGCCATTACCCAAACCGGCATGGTGGACGAGCGGCTCAGCGCCACGATGGCTGCCTCCAGCCGGTGGGCGATGAAGAGAGCGAGGCCACGAAATGGCCAGTACCAAGATGGCTCGTAAAGTGGATCAAGCACCTGCGCCCGTTCAAACCATTGCAGGGCGTGTTCCGGCTCGCCGGAGAAAGTGTGGAAAGTGCCGAGATAGGAGACTTGCTCAGGATCGTTCGGATTGAGGTCGAGGGCTCGTGAGTAGAGCTGGGCCGCCACCTCGAAATCCCGCAGGTGGATAAGCACCCAACCCAGAATGTTCAGGCAGACCGGATCATTGGGGGACAGCGCAACAGCCTTCTTGGCGATCGAGAGCGCCTCCTCCAGAAGCTCGTCCGACGGGCCCATGTCGCGGAACCACTCGAGTTGCTTGACATGGGCGAGCTTGGCGTGCGCTCGCCCATATGCCGGATCGAGCTCGATCGCTCGTCGGTACCATCGGCTTGCCTCCGCCTCGGCTGAGACATCTCCCAACGGCAAGGCGTTTCCGCGAAGCACGCATTCGTAGGCGGCGAGGTTCGCTGGTGGCTTGCGCCGCGCCTTCTCGGCGCCCGCTGCCTTCAAGCGACCGACGACGGTTCCGACGATCTTTCTAATGAGTTCGTCCTGCACGTCGAAGATGTCCTGCTCGTCGCTGTCGTAGTGTTCGGCCCACAGTCCGTCGCCGGAGGCTGCGTCGACAAGCTCGCAGGAAATGCGCATACGCTTCCCCATTCGACGGATTCGCCCTGCGATGACGAAATCCACCCGGAGGTCAGCAGCGAGCGTGGTGTGGTCGACGTCTCCGAGCCGCGTCGAGGAGTAAAGCGACGCCACCGAAAGCTGGGTGAATCGTGTCAGTTCGGTAATGAGGTCTTCGGTGAAGCCGTCACTGAAATAGGGCTGCACATCGCCAGCGCTCGCGAATGCGCGTACTAGGATCGATGGTTTGTTCGATCGTGGTGATTCGGAGCCTGATCGAGGTGAAGCCCCGCTAGGCTTATTGAAGAGCGAGTAGACCGCAACGGGATGAGGAATGTTCTTAAGGTGGAATTCGCCCGAATATTCAAACGGCAGTTGCAGCTTGTCGCGGACTTCTTCACATACTTTGGCGGAAAGACAGATCCCGCCAGGAGCTGAGATCTGTTCCAGTCGTGCGGCTACATTCACACCGTCGCCGAACACATCGCCGTCGCTATCGACAATGATGTCGCCGAAATTGACGCCGATCCGGAGCGACATGTCCGGCGGCCGCCCCAAAGACCGGTTGACGAGAAGCTCCTGGACTTCGACCGCACTTCGCACCGCCTCGACGGCGCTGGAGAACTCCGCGATGATTCCGTCGCCAGCCGTCCTCACCACCCTGCCGTCATGTTGGATGATTCTCGGCGCGATGTCGTCGCGCAGGAGATCCCTTACACGCGCGAATGTACCTTCCTCGTCCTTGGCCATCAAAGCTGAGTAGCCGACCACGTCGGCGGCGAATATGGCCGAAAGGCGACGCTTGAGATTATTGTTGCCCGCGTTCACCCCACTACCTCGGCGGTCTGACGTCCGGCGTTTGCTCAACATCTTGAAGTATTCCGCGGCAGTTTGCATCAAGCAATCGCGCGTGTCAGCATGTAAGCGCAAACACTGACCGGGAGCTTAACAGACCGGGCGGCGTCGCTCTTGTTGAGAAGGTCGGTGATGGCGGACCACCAGGAGATTGAGCGATCTTCCAGCAGGTCAAGCCTGCTCTACGGCCCGGTGATGATTTCCGATCCGGCGCTAGGATGTCCACTCACGGTCGCGGCCGGACGCGTGCGAGCCGCGCGCGAGGGCGACGAGACTTCGCGCTTCGTCTCGGGCTGGGGCGCCACCTTCGAAGAGGCGGCACAAGGATGTCTCCGGGAGGCCGACGAAACCTATTTTGCCCAGGTGGCCCCCGAGGAACGAATCCTGCGGGCGAGCGCCGATGAAACGGTTGGCCGACTAATCGAGCCTCCGACACTCACGCTCTTCAGTGAGGCCCAATATCGTGGGCGACTCGGCTGGAACCGGCATGTCGACGATCGTCACAGGGTTCCAAATCGATGGACGAGATCAAGGCCACTCGGCTGGATCAAGAGCGACGGCTGGCTTGGCGCAGGTGAAGCATGGCTACCGGCAGGATTATGTTTTCTCGGATATCCACATGACAAGGAAGAGGCAGGCTTGCCTGTTTCGGACTCGAATGGCCTGGCAATCGGCACCAGTCTGGAGGACGCTGTCGTTCGAGCTTTCGGCGAAGTTGTGGAGCGCGATGCAACCGCCATCTGGTGGTACAATCGATTGATTCTACCCCGGATAGATTTGCCCTCGTTGGCAGATGAGCTCGTGTCTCGATACGCCGAATGGCTGCGGAAGAGGGACCGGGAACTGCGGCTTCTACACCTGACACTTGATCTGCCCATCCCAGTAGTCGCCGCGATTTCCAATCACGTGCGGGGCGACGCTCCGGCTGTGGGTTTTGCGGCCGGGGCGTCATGGTCGCAGGCTGCCCGGCGGGCCGTCGGAGAACTCGCGCAATGTGAGGCGAACCTCGCCTTGCTCGATGAGCGTGCCAGGCGATTTGGCATTTCGGACTTTACCGTCCGAGCGTTGCACCTCTACCGGTGGCATTGCGAAGCGAATATCCGCCATCTTCCGCACCTGTTAGGCGGTCCCGTAACTTCTGTCTTACCAAACATATCGGAATTAGATTGCAATACGTGTGTAGAAATGTGCCGCGAGCGAAAGCTGGAGCTTTTTGTGGTCATCTTGAGACAGCACGACGAGTGGCCACTTGTCCGTGTCTTTGTACCCGGCCTCCGGCCAACTAAACCCAGATTCGCTAGCGGCAGGCTCTATGATGTCCCGACCAGGCTTGAATTGATGCATGCGTGCCACCTCTATGAGGCTCCCTTTCCGGTTTGATTTGCCTGAGATTGCGATGCGTGTCATGCAACCGAACGGGCGCTAGAGCGGGATGAGATTTGTAAGAGTCGTGGGATTCCCAAATCATCGCAGTTCTGATTCAACATTC
>NZ_JBSPTO010000022.1:0-100691 GCF_053850215.1 Mesorhizobium sp. f-mel | reverse complement strand
GGATCGGCGGCGCAGCTCAAACACAATTCGCCACGCTTTCCCCACATCTCTCGCTCACCGCAGCCTCGTTCTTTGTGACCTGAACGAGTTAGCGGAAAGCGGAGATCGCGCGAGGGCCCCGCGGTCGCCAACCGAGACAGGTGGATAACTGCACCTTGAAGTCTGTCTCCTTTGGCGAGCGTGGATGCTCTGGCGCGGATCGTCGCGGCACCTGCGATGGCGCCGGCCGTCCCCAGAACCGTTCTAGGCCCATTTCGGCATTGTCGAGTCCCCCTCCAAATCTTGCGAAGCAGGCTACCCCGGACCGTTTGAGTTCCAGAATGGTAAGGTCAGCTCAAGTGCCGGTTCCCTGAACCGGCAGCAGGGGGACCACGCTAGGTTCGCTAACGCATTGTTTCGGCGAAACGTCTGTCGCTGTCATCCATTCGTAGGATGAGAATTCATATCTTAGTGGCTAGGGATTGAAGATAAGTGGACCTGCCCTTCAAAGGGAGGCTCTCCGCAGGCGATGCGTATTTGATTTTGGGGAGCATCCGGTGGACGTCAGTTCCGCGGGCAAAAGCAGCAAGCGGGTTTTAAAACTGGGGATGCCAGGCCGCAACTGGGCCGGCAGGGCGATTGGCAATGAGGGGCCATGGGAAAGATCAAGCGATCCTTGGAGGTTTTACGAACCGAAGGGCCTGGTCGACTCCTCCAATTGTCTGCCCTATCGCTGATCGAGCCGCTTAGATGGCAAGGGCTTCGTCCTCGCGTTGCGTCTGATGCAAAGCAGGCATTGTCCCATCTCAATTTGACAAATCGAAGTCGCGGATTGTTTATCGATTGCGGTTCAAATATAGGTCAAGGTCTTAGATTCTTTTCTACATACTATACGCCCGACAAATACGATTACATTTTGATCGAACCAAACAAGAATTGCCTTGCGCAGCTTAATGCTTTGCGCGCGAAAAACTTGACTATGGAGATTATCCCAAAGGCGGCGAGCGTAAAAGACGGCTACGCTGAATTGTTTGGGCCTCCTCCAGACCGAGCGGAAGCCACCCACCAAAGTTGCTCGATAATCTTGGACCACAACGAAAGCCTGTATCAATCACAGCGATTTGCGCCGGACCTCGTCGAAACGTTTTCACTCTCACAAATGATCAGGACAAAGCGTACGCTGTATGACGTGATCGTTCTCAAGCTCGATGTCGAGGGGGCAGAATACGAAATTCTTGATGATTTGATCAGGGCTGGAACCCATCGTGATCTATATGCCGCCTACGTGGAATTCCACTCTCTTAAACTGAGGAATCCCGCGAGACGGGAGAAGCGCGCCCTCGAAGCCAGAATGGTGCAAGCATTCGATGAAGCCGGCATTCGATTTAGAAGATGGATATAGCGTCATGGCGGGGCGCAGGAAGCTTGGGTTGAGTACCACTCTTGAGACGCGGCTCACCGCCAGATAACCGCTCGCGTCCGGCTCCGGCACAGCATATCGCCTCGGCGTGTAGACGCTGTCCCAATCGGCCTTGCCACATTGTTATCCAGCAGGCGGGTGATCCGGGCAAAGCCCAGAGAGAGCGGCTCTAGAGGCGTTCGGGAAAACCAGGCGATCCCAACTGACTGACTATTTATCCAATATTGCCGTCGGTAAGTTTCGCGCAAGTCCTGCAGTCAAATCGCATGAAAATTGGTGATCCATCCAAGATCAACGATTCTATCAACAGCGTGGCGCTAATTGATTTGGCGCTAATATGGGCCGTCGCGTAGGCAGGGATCGGGGGCTACCGAATCACACGAGGGATATTCGCATGGCCACGATGCACTACACCTGGGGCGCCTCAGCTGCCCAGGCCAAGGCCTATGGCTTCAATCTGGTTGATCTTCAATACGCGTCATCGGTCAACGCGTTGCCGGATGGCTCGAAAGCCCTGATCTGGCTCGGCGAGAGCAATGGTGTAACCCAGTCGTTTATCGACAAGGTAACGCCTCTCCTCAATAATCCGAAGGTTTTTGGATTTTTTCTGACTGACGAGCCGGATCCCACCGGCAGATATCATACCCAAGTGAGCGCTGCGAATCTGAAGGCGGAATCCGACTGGATCCATTCCCATTTTCCAGGCGCCAAGACTTTCATCACCTTGATGGACATGGGGTCGTTCACAGATTCGAACTATTCCAATACCTACAATCCTGCCAACACGGGCATCGACTATTACGGAATAAACCCTTATCCGGTGCGCACCACTGCGGTGGACTTCAACTACATTGATAGAGCTGTGGCTGCGGCGTTGGAAGCAGGCATCCCGCAGAGCGCGATCGTTCCGGTCTATCAGGCGTTTGGCGGCGGCGGCTGGTCGACCAATACGGGCGGCTCATATGTCATGCCCACGACATCCCAGATGCAGACCATGATGGACCACTGGGAAAGGCTGGTTCCCAATCCTGCGTTTGACATGGCTTATAAATGGGCCTCGCAGAACGGCGAAACCTCGCTTGGGAACACTCCGGCGATGCAAGACTTTTTCCTGCGACACAACACCAGCACCACGACCCCACCTCCAACCGACGATACGCTCTATGGCACCAGCGGAGCCGATGTACTTCAGGGAACCGGTGCCCACACGATGATCGGCTACGGCGGCAACGACACCTACTACGTCGACAATGCCAGCGACAAGGTGAATGAGGCGGCCGGCGGCGGCACCGACAGGGTGCTCACCTCGCTGAACTATGCGCTCGCGGCCGGCTCGGAAATCGAGCTTCTCGCCACCACGAATCCGTCTGGCACGACGGCAATCAACCTCTCCGGCAATGCGTTTGCCCAGACTATCCAGGGCAATGCCGGCGCCAATGTCATCAACGGCCTCGCTGGCGCCGATACGATGACCGGCTACGGCGGCAACGACACCTATTATGTCGACAATGCGGGCGACAGGGTCGTCGAGGCGGTGGGCGGCGGCACCGACAAGGTGCTCGCCTCATTGAGTCATGCTCTTTCGGCCGGCTCGCAGATCGAGGTTCTCGCCACCACCAGCCAGTCCGGCACGGCGGCTATGAACCTCAACGGCAACGAGTTCGCCCAGACAATCCAGGGCAACGCCGGCGCCAATGCCATCAATGGTCTCGGCGGCGCCGACACGATGATCGGCTACGGGGGCAACGACGGCTACTATATCGACAATGCCGGCGACAAGGTGATTGAGGCGATAGGCGGCGGTCGCGACAGCGTGGCTACTATGGTGAGCTATGCGCTTGCGGCCGGCTCGCAGGTCGAGCTTCTGGCCGCCAGGTATCCGTCCGCCACCACGGCAATCAACCTCACCGGCAATGAGTTCGCCCAGACAATCCAGGGCAATGCCGGCGCCAATGTCATCAATGGCGGCCGTGGCGCCGACACCTTGACCGGCAATGGCGGCAATGATGCCTTCGTTTTCAATACCGCTCTGGGCGCCGGCAATATTGACAGGGTTATTGACTTCAACAAGCTCCAGGACAAGATCCACATCGACAACGCTATATTTGCCGGGCTGAGCTCAGGCGCGCTCACATCCACCGCTTTCTTTGCCGGTGCGGCCGCGCACGACAGTTCCGACCGTATCCTCTACAACAATTCAACCGGAGCGCTCTCTTTCGACAGCGACGGGATCGGCGGCGCGGTTCAAACACAATTCGCCACTCTCTCTCCAGGTCTGTCGCTTACGGCAGCTGCATTCTTTGTGACCTGAACGAGCTAACGGGAAACGACCTCGCGTGAGGGTGGCGCCCGCCAACAGAGACAGGTGCACGAACTGCAGCTTGAAGCCCCGTCTCTTTTGGCGGCGTGGACGCACACTGGCGCGGATCGTCGCGAGTAGATCTACCGTCTATCGCCTCGCCGTGTATAGGCTGTCCATCCTTTCGCTGCCTGTCGGCAGCGACATGTCGTCATCCAGCAGCCGGGTGATCCGGGCAAAGCCCGTAAAAGCCTTTCTTGCTTCCTCGGCAGACATCTGGCCCGCCAGAGCCGCAGCGCAGCAGTTCAGCGCGCATTGATACACCGGGCCGCGCCGCCCTTTCGGCCAGTGGCGCAAAAACGTCATCGCTTCGCTGACACTGTCGATTTCTTCGACAGGTTTTCCCTGCCCGCGCGAAATTATCACCGGCGTAAAGAACTGCAGGCGATTCATCTTTTCCTCCCGTCGATCGCGATGCGTTCGATCGAACCTAATTAAATTCACGGCCAGCCAATTGGTTCCCGGCAAAAACGCCCACGGCCTTGGCAAAGGGTGGGGTGGTGAATCGCCAATC
Source organism: Mesorhizobium sp. f-mel (assembly GCF_053850215.1). NCBI lineage: Bacteria > Pseudomonadati > Pseudomonadota > Alphaproteobacteria > Hyphomicrobiales > Phyllobacteriaceae > Mesorhizobium > Mesorhizobium sp. f-mel. Next base: position 96,419 of record NZ_JBSPTO010000022.1, on the reverse strand, counting down.
ATCGCCCGACTTCTTGCCGTTGCGGAACGTTCGGGAGGGTGATGCATTTCGACTTCAGCGATGATGTTTGAGGGAAATGCCAGCCTATGAGAATAGCCCATGTGGCGCCGCTCCATGAATCCGTGCCGCCCCGGCTTTATGGAGGTACGGAGCGCATTGTCTCCTATCTGACCGAAGGATTGGTCGAGCTTGGCCATGACGTAACCTTGTTCGCCAGTGGCGATACAAAAACGTCGGCAAAATTGGTGCCGTGTCGCGAGCGTGCGCTGCGTCTTGACCCACGCCCGCTGAAATCCGAGACAGCCGCGCACCTTTCGATGCTTTCCGAGGTGAGGAAACGAGCTCATGATTTTGATATCATTCATTTTCACCTCAGCCATTTCCTGCATTTTTCTTTCTTCGAGCACATGCCCGAGCGGACGGTGACGACGCCGCACGGCAGGCTCGACTATGTCGATCTGGCGCCGGCCTATGAGCGTTTTCCGCGCTTTCCGATGATCTCCGTATCCCGTAGCCAAAGCACGGGGCTCGCCAACGCCAACTGGCTGACGACGATCCACCACGGGCTGCCGACCGAACTCTACAAACCGGTTTTCGAGACGAGCCCAGGGGAGCCCTACCTCGCCTTCCTTGGCCGGATGTCGCGCGATAAACGTCCGGATCGTGCCATCGCGATCGCGCTGCGCTCGGGGCTGAAACTGAAGCTTGCGGCAAAGATCGGCGACGACGACCGCGCCTATTTCCGAGAGGTGGTCGAGCCGCTGGTCGACGGTGACCGTGTCGACTATGTCGGCGAGATCGAGGAGGATAAGAAGGCGGAATTCCTCGGCAACGCGGCCGGCCTCGTATTCCCGATCGACTGGCCAGAGCCGTTCGGTCTTGCCGTCATAGAGGCGATGGCCTGCGGCACGCCGGTGATCGCCTGGAACTCCGGCGCGATGCCGGAAATCGTCGATCAAGGCGTGACCGGTTTTATCGTGGATTCCTTGGAGGGCGCGGTCGCCTCGGTGCCGGGCATGCTGCGGCTCGACAGGCGGAAGGTGCGAGCTGTCTTCGAAAGGCGGTTTTCCGCCGAAAGAATGACCCGCGACTACGTTTCCGCCTATGCGCGCCTGATCGGCGCCTCGGCCGAAGCAAGAGCGTTGTGAGTGGCATTACCTCGGGGGGCGAAACGAGAGAGATATGTAGCGAATGGCCCAACTCGACGAGCGCAAGCTTGATCCCGCGGTAGCACTTGCGTCCTTGGACGCCACCGCACCTCGAGAGCCGCATCGGCTGTTCGCCCTCAAGCAAGGCGATTGCTTTGCCGTGGCCGACGCCTACGGCGATATCCGCGGCGCCGGCGACGGCTTCTTCCGTGATGACACCCGAGTGCTTTCCGAATTCCGGCTGACCGTCGGCGGCCGGCAGACATCGCTGCTCGGTGCATCGCTCAGCCAGGACAATGTGCTCTTCACCTCCAACCTGACCAATCTGCCGATGCAGAGCGCCCGCGGCCGGGACATTCCGCAGGGCGCGATGCATATCGAACGCGTCAGGCTGCTTTGGCAGGACCGGTTATTTGAACGCATTACCCTTTCCAATTACAGCCAGGACCACTCCACTATCCGCGTTTCGCTGCATTTTGCCGCCGATTTCCGCGACATGTTCGAAGTGCGCGGCTCGACAAGGCTGAAGCGCGGCATGGCCCATGCTGCCGAGACGGATGCGACCTCCGTCCTGCTTCGCTACGACGGGCTAGACGGGCTGGCGCGGATGTCGGCCATATCGTTCTCGCAGGCGCCGGACCAGCTGACGGCCGACCGTGCGGACTTCCTGATTGCCGTGACGAGGCGCAGCAGCAAGGTGCTGTATGTCGAGGTCGGTCCCGGAGTGGCGGAAACGCCGAACCGCGATCGCTACCGCGCCGCCGCGGCCCGCGCTCGCTTCGGCATGCGGGCCAAGCGCCGCCATGGTGCCACTGTGCACAGTTCCGGCCGCGTCTTCAACGATTGGGTCGAGCGCGCTCGCGCGGATGTGGCGCTGCTGACCACGGAGCTTACGACCGGACCCTACCCATATGCGGGTATCCCTTGGTTTTCTACGGCGTTCGGCCGTGACGGCGTGATCTCCGCGTTGCAGATGCTGTGGCTCAACCCGGGTTTGGCGCGAGGCGTGCTGGCCTTCCTTGCCCAGCACCAGGCTACGGAGACATCGCCGTTCAGCGATTCTCAGCCGGGTAAGATCATGCACGAGACCCGCAAAGGCGAAATGGCGGCGCTGCGGGAGCTCCCCTTCGGCCGCTACTATGGCGGTGTCGACACGACGCCGCTCTTCATCCATCTCGCCTGCGCCTATGCGGACCGTACCGGCGACATGGTGTTCGTCGACGGCCTGTGGCCGTCGCTCTGCGCTGCGGCCGAGTGGACCGAGGAGGCGAGCCGGCCGACCGGCTTCGTAACCTATCAGCGTGCCGCCGAGTCCGGCCTCTCCAACCAGGGATGGAAGGACAGCATCGATTCCGTCTTCCATGCAGATGGCCGCGTCCCAAAGGGACCGATCGCTCTGGTGGAGGTGCAAGGCTATGTCTTTGCCGCCTTCCGGGGGCTGGCGGCGCTCGCCCGCCGCCGCAGCGAAGGCGACAGGGCCGATCATTGGGACAGCCGCGCCGAGGCCATGCGTGCCGCTGTGGAACGCCATTTCTGGCTGGACGATCTCGGCTTCTATGCCTTGGCGATTGATGGCGCCGGCGAGCCCTGCAAGGTGCGGACGTCTAATGTCGGGCATCTTCTCTATGTCGGGCTCCCCGAGCCGACGCGGGCGAAGCTGGTCGCCGACCAGCTGCTTTCGGCTTCCTTCCATTCGGGCTGGGGGCTGAGGACGCTCGCCGACGATGCTGTGTTCTTCAACCCGATGTCATACCACAACGGCTCGATCTGGCCGCACGACACCGCCATGTGCGGCGCCGGTCTGGCACGCTTTGGCGAGCGCGAAAGCGTGGTCCGGCTGATGAGCAGCACCTTCGAATCGGCTGTCCATTTCAACATGCGGTTGCCCGAACTGTTCTGCGGCTTTACCCGCGCGCCGGGCGAAGCGCCGATCGCCTATCCCGTCGCGTGCCTGCCGCAGGCCTGGTCGGCCGGGTCTGCCTTCATGCTGATGCAGGCCTGCCTCGGCCTGGAGATCGATGGCTGGGACGGCGAAATCCACGTCACCGGTCCCAGGCTGCCGATTGGTATCGACACGCTCACGCTGAGGCATCTGGGCGTTGGCACCAGGAAGGTGGATCTCACCTTCCAGCGTGTCGGCGATAGGGTCGTCGCCTTTCTCGCCGACCGGCATGAGGGCGTGCCGCTCATCGTGCGGACCTAGTTTGGCTTTTCGGAACCGACCGCTGCGCTGCGATTAGCGGAACCGATGGCCCGTCTGAACGTTCCGACGCACGGCAGCTTGTCACGATTGGCCGGCTGCGAATTCGAACAAACACCAACATGGCCACTGATCGGCCTGAGAATCGTTATTCCAATGGCGGACTATGGCATAGAGGTACTCTGGGTTCTAATCATTGCAAGCCTTGGCCTTTCCGCTGTTGCCCTGGTGTTCTCGATATCCCACCGACGCCACATACCAGCGGCCGCATCCACCGCAGGCGAGGACGTGATTTCGGAAGCGGCTCGCACAGTGCTGCGGGAGTTTGAAAAGAACGGCCACTCGGCCGATGCAGCGCTGATCACATGGTCGCCCGATACCTTGCGCAAGATCCTGGCCGAGGATCTGCCGGAGACGCAGGTGATCGTGGTATCCAACCGTGAACCCTACATCCACAACGTCAAGGATGACGGCGTCGAGCTCTTGGTACCGGCCAGCGGGCTAGTTTCGGCGCTTGAGCCGATCACCCGAGCCTGTGCCGGCACCTGGATCGCCTACGGCGGCGGAACAGCGGACCGTCTCACCGTCGACGAGAACGACCGGGTTGAGGTGCCGCCTGGCAATCCGTCCTACACGCTGCGCAGAGTCTGGCTGACGGAGGAAGAATACCAGGCCTATTATCTGGGCTTCGCCAATGAAGGTCTGTGGCCGCTTTGCCATATCGCCTTCACCCGCCCGATTTTTCGCGCGTCGGATTGGGAGGCCTATGAGGCCGTCAACCGGAAGTTCGCCGATACAGTGGTTGCCGAGGCGCGCAACGAGCGGCCGATTGTGCTGGTCCAGGACTACCACTTCGCGCTCTTGCCGCGCATGATCCGCGAGCGCCTGCCCGAGGCAATCGTCATCACTTTCTGGCACATCCCGTGGCCCAATTCGGAAGTGTACAGCATCTGTCCATGGCGTGAACGGATCCTGGAAGGCTTGCTGGGCAGCTCCATCATCGGCTTCCATACTCAGTTCCACGCCAACAATTTCACCGAAAGCGTCGATCGCTTCCTGGAAAGCCGCATAGAACGGGCGGACGCGGCGATCTCCTATGGCGGGCAAACGACTCTGGTCCACGCTTACCCCATTTCAATAGAATGGCCGGCCGAACTGCTGGCAAGATTGCCGGCTGTCGAGGAATGCCGTGCCCGTGTCCGCGAAAGATTCCGGCTGCCTGCGAACGTCAAACTGTGCGTCGGCGTCGAGCGCCTCGACTACACCAAAGGCATTCTCGATCGCTTTCATGCCTTGGACGAATTGTTCACGCGATATCCCGAATGGGCAGGCAAAGTGGTTTTCCTGCAGGTCGCGGCGCCCAGCCGGGGCACATTGCCGGCCTACCAGCAACTTCATGACGAATGCCTTCGCTATGCCGAAGAGCTAAACCAGCGCTATGGCACCAACGACTACAGTCCTCTCCTGATGGTGGCCGAACATCACTCGCAGGAACAGGTCTACGAGATCTATCGGGCGGCCGACATATGCATGGTCACCAGCCTGCATGACGGCATGAACCTGGTGGCCAAGGAATTCGTCGCGGCGCGCGACGACGAACAGGGCGTGCTGTTGCTCAGCACCTTTGCCGGCGCTTCGCGCGAACTTCTGGAGGCATTGATCGTCAATCCCTACGATACGGCCATGACGAGCGAAGCGCTGCTGCAGGCGCTGACAATGACGCCGGAGGAACAACGCGAGCGTATGCGGCCCATGCGCGAGATGGTCCGCGACAATAACGTCTATCGCTGGGCCGGCAGCATGCTTCTGGATGCGGCCCGCCTTCGCAAGCGTGGCGACCTCGACCGGGTGACGGGCAACGGCGAGCGGCCATCGAACAACAATGTCATTTCCATGTTCGAGCGGACAAGAAAGGCAGTGTCGTGACGAGCATTCGCTGCCGCTGCGTCATATACCGGTTCTCCTGGATACTGCCGCCGGTTCGACGTTCTGAAGTTAAGTTAACGGTTCGTATTTCGACTGCAAGCGCCAGGCGTGCTTGAGAAACCCCATAAGGAAGGCGCCAAGGTGATCTCGATCGGATCAACGCGCCCTGCCCATCGCCTCGGCCCGCTGGAGAAGCTGATCAGCCGATCTTCCCGTCCACGATGTGAAAGCGGCGATCCATGCGCGCCGCCATGTCGAGATCATGCGTAACCGCCACGACGGTCTTGCCGCGCTCGCGCACAAGATTCTCCAGGATTGCGAAGACCTGCTCGGAGCTCTTGCTGTCGAGGCTCCCCGTCGGCTCATCGGCGAGGATAAGCGGCGGGTCGTTGGCGAGCGAGCGCGCCACCGCGACGCGCTGACGCTGACCGCCCGAGAGCTGGTCGGGCCGCTTGTCGAGATGTTCGCCGAGCCCCAGGGATGAAAGCAGCTCCCCGGCCCGTTCGCGCATCTGAGGCCGCGCCAGGCGGCCCAGCTTGCGCATTGGGATTTCGACATTTTCGCGCGCCGTGAACTCCGGCAGCATAAAATGAAACTGGAACACGAAGCCCAGCATCGAAAGCCTGGTCCGCGCGCGCTCCCTTTCATTCATCGGATCGGTGTCGCGGCCGCCTATTCTCAACGTCCCAGCAGTCGGCCGGTCCAGCAGGCCGAGCAGATAGAGCAATGAGGATTTGCCGGACCCGGAGGGACCGGTGACGGCGACGAATTCTCTCTCGTTGATCGCGAGCGTGATGTCCTTGACCAGCGTGACGGGAACAGTCTCGGGCAGCACGCGCGTCAGTTTCTCGGTCTCGATGAGTGCGCTCATGACGCGCCTCTGATGATCTCGACGGGGTTCAGGCGCGCCGCGCGCCGCGCCGGCAGGTAGCCGGCCACTGCCGCAGAGCCCAGCGCGAAAGCCGACGCGATGACGTAGTGCATCAAGCTCCAGGCGATCGGCAGCTGGGTCATCTCCTGGCCGGTCGCGGCGATCTCGAAACGCACCAGCGACAGTGCATAGGTCATGGAAACGCCGAGCAGCCCGCCGAGCACGGACCCGGCCGCGCCGATCGCCACGCCTTCCAGCAGAAAGAGCCGGCGCATGTCGGACTCCGGAAAGCCAAGCGACTTCATGATGGCGATGTCGCGCGCCTTCTCATGCGTGATGGTGGAGATGATGTTGTAGATGCCGAAGCCAGCCACCAGCATGATCGCGCCGACGACGGTGTACATGATGACGTTGCGCACGACGAGCGCTTCGAGGATCGATTCATTCGCCTCCTGCCACGCCACGGCCTTATAGCCTAGTTCGGCCTCGGCACGCTGCGCCACCGCCGGCGCGCGGTTGGGATCGTTGAGCTTGATGCGGATCTCGTTGATAGCGTTCGGACGCGCGGAGAGGATCTGCGCGTTCTTCAGAAGCACATAGGCCTCACCTTCGTCGCGCGCAGTGGTGCCGGTGTGGAACAGACCAGCGATCTTGAAGTTGCGTGTCAGCCTCTCGGAAGAAACCGCCGTTATCGTGTCGCCGAACCCGGCGCCGAGCCGGCTCGCCATCGTGTCGCCGATGAGCACGTTATTGCCGCCCGCGCCAAGTGCCGAAAAGCTGCCTTCGACGAAGTTTCCTACGATCGGCGACACGCCGGGCTCGCGCTCCGGTTCGATCCCAATGATCGCCGCACCCACTTCGCGGCTGGAATAGCGGATCACACCCTGCGTTTTGAGGCTTGTCGCGAACCGGCCGGGAATCCAGCTCTCGAGCCAGGAAGTCGCGGCGGTCGGATTGATGATGCCGCGGCGATCGTCACGCGGCCTGAGCCCGGAGATCGCAACTGTTGCGAAGGCATCCTCGGCTGGCTGGCGGCGGGCGGTGCGCTGCTCGTCTGTGATGTCGACATGCGGCATCGTGTCGACGAGCTGCCTGACGAAATCGTCCTGCCCGCCCTGCATCAGCGCCGCCATGGCGATGGAGAATCCGACACCGACCGCAACGCCGATCACGGCAACCAGCGTCTGGCGACCGCGGCCGGCAATATGCGTGATGGCGATGTCGAAGATGAGAGGCATCGTTGCTTTATCTCTCCTGAGCGGCGGTGATACTTACGCGTCCTCCATCGGCGAGGTCGGCGGGATAGGGCGAGATGACGCGAGCCTTCTCATCGACACCCGACAGAACCTCGATGCCATTGGTGCCCCGAATGCCCGTTCGGATTTCACGCCGCCAGGCCTTGTCGCCTTCGACTACGAACACCTTGTTCCCATCCATCGCAGCGGACGGGATCAGCAGCCCATTTTTCGAAACGCGGATGACGATGTTCACGTCGGTCGACATGCCTATACGGAGCGGCGTATCGTCCGGCAGGCGGAAACGAACGCGATAGGTCTTCGTCACCGGATCGCCCTTGGGCGTGATGCTGTCGACCACCGCTTCCAGGTTCTGCCTGAGGAACGCATCGGATTTAAGCAGCGCGCGCTGGCCGACCTCGACCCGGGGTATGTCCTCCTCGTTAACTTCGGCGACCACCAGGAGCGGCTTCGGCTCGCCGACCCAGAACAACACAGTGCCGAGCTCGGCGACCTCACCCACCTCGCCGTCTTGCCTGAGCACGACACCGGCGCTCGGCGCACGTAGCACGTAGGTGTCGAGTCGCGCTTTCTGTCCGGCAACCAGCGCTTCGATCTGGCCGAGCTCGCTCTGCGCACGATCGAGCGCCTGCTGGCTCGCCGCACGCCTTTCGGCAAGCACGGTCAGCCGCCGGAGCTCTTCCTGGGCAAGTGCCTGACGCGCTTCGAGCTCGCCAAGCACGGCCCGGGCCTCGCTGTCGTCGAGCTTGGCGAGCACGTCGCCTTGTGCAACCCTCGACCCCTCGCAGTTACACTGCTCGACGATCCTCTCGCGGACCACGGGAGTCACCTTGGCCCAGGTTCGCGGCTCGACGGAGCCACTCGCGTAAACGATCTCCGCCGCGTCGCCGCGTTGTGGTGTCACGACCGAAACCTTGGCCGGCTGCCACAGATACCACCCGCCGACAGCAGCAGCAGCCACGATAAGAACGATGCCGACACTCCAGCGTATCCGTCGCAAGAACTCTCCCTTCATCATCGAATCCGAACGTCGAGCGGTGGCAGACATAGCACCAGACCGACCGTCGGTCTATAAAAGTTGCATAAAGAAACGGTTCGTGCTCCTCTTGCTCCACCTGTTCCTTACGAGGTCGATTTTGCCCCGAGTGATAAAGCTGCCGGAAATACGATCCGCCGAGCTCCTCGACTGCGCCCAGCGGCTTTTCTTCGAGCATGGCTACGACAACACGACGGTGAATGACATCATCCGCGAGGCCGGCCTGTCGAAGGGCGCGTTCTATCATTATTTCGCATCGAAAGAGGCCCTGCTGGAGGCGCTCGCCGCACGTCTCGCGCGTGACAGTTTCACCGAGTTGCAGCCCGTGCTCAACGATCCATCACTTGACGGGCTGGGCCGGCTCAATGCGCTCTTTGCCGGCTCGCGGCGGCTGAACGTCGAGCTGGCCCCGCAATTGCGCAAGACATTTTTCGTCCTGTTCCGGCCCGAGAACCTTGCCCTCTTCCATCGGGTCGACCAGGCGGCCAGGGAATTGGCCATGCCAATAATCACCGAGCTGCTCAGGAAAGGAAGCGAGGAAGGCATCTTCGACGTGCCCGACCCGGAAGCTTTCGCCGAGATGTTTTTGCAGCTGCGGCTGATCTTTCGGGATGTAATGCACCGCGCCTTGCTGAAGGCCGAGCAGGGCAATATCGACGAAGCGGCGCGGCTGCTCGACGACCGGCTGCGGCTCTATGGCATCGCAATCGACCGGCTTCTGAAGCTGCCCGATGGAACGATAGAAGCAGCGCAACCCGGGTTTGCCCGGGCTTTCCTCGAAGCAGGCCCGTGAGCCGCCGAGCCCGCCAGGCAGCGCAGCAGCAATTCACCACGCCTTGGTAGATCGGGCCCCCTCGCGGCAAGGCGCAATATGAACGTTCATCGCCTCAGCGCATGCACGCTATCAATATTTTCGCCGCCCATCGGCAGTGCCATGTCGTCGTCGAGCAAGCGTGTGATGCGGGCGAAGCCGGCAAAAGCCTTCCTTGCTTCTTCTGCCGACATCCGGCCCGCCAGAGCCGCAGAGCAGCAATTCACCGCGCACTGGTAGACTGGCCCACGCCGGCCTATTGGCCATTTACGCAAGAACCCCATCGCTTCGGCTACACTATAAATTTCTTCGGCAGGGCTTTCCTGCCCGCGCGAAATCCGCACAGGCGTAAAGAATTGCAGGCGATCCATCGTTTCCTCCCGGTCGATCGCTACGTGCCTGATCGAACCTTGTTAAATTTACGGCTGACCACTTGGTTCCGGCAAACAGGGCCCGATGCTAAAAAATGAGGCCGGACCCAGACGAAGTCTCTCATATCGTTCGACCGAAATCGAATCACCAAACGTGACAAGGGTGCGACGAACCGTTGTGCGCCGATAAGCGCGGCTTTCATCGAATGCCTATAGGCCAAAGCCGGCAAACCAAGCGGTTGCCGGTTCCCTCGCGTCGAGGCTCTCTACAGGGAAACGGCGAGTTCCGCCGGAGCCGGGACGGCGAAGGCATGACATAATTTTCCCCTCCTCCCCTAGCTTGTGGGAGAAGGAGAAGCCTACCCGCCGACCATCTCCGCCAATTTGCGCACTGTGTTCCAGTTGCGGGATGTGCCGACACCGAGACGTTTATGGCTTGTCGCCGCAAGCAACCGGGAACTTGGCGTCTCGCGGGAAAAGAAGATCCAGATGTCGCCGCCGACGGCCTGCATTCGCTCATCGTTGCCGACATAGGCCTCCAGCGCCGCGAGGGCCTCAGCGGGAACGGGCGTGCGCATCACGCGCACCGCTACCTGATCCGCCGCGGCAGCCGATTCGGCGGGAAACGGATTGCCGGCCGCAAGCTTCAACCAGTCATCCGCGCGGCGCACGATGATGTCGACATGGCGGCCGAAGGTCTTTTCGAACGCCGTCTCCAACCGGCGCTCCAGCGCGGCAATTTCTGTCTCTTTCGTCTCGAAGACCAGATTGCCGGTCGCCACCAGCGTGCGCGGGTTGTACAGCCCCAGGCCTTCTGTCATGGCCCTGAGATCGGACATGACGAGACGTCGCCCCTCGCCCAGAACGATGCTGTAAAGCAGAGCGACGTAAGTTTGCATGACGGCCGGTGGCAGCCTAGACCAGCCGCGACTGTTCCACCGCGGCCTCTATGAAGCTGGCAAACAGCGGGTGCGGGTCGAGTGGCCGGCTTTTCAGCTCGGGATGATACTGCACGCCGATGAACCAGGGATGGTCGGGGTATTCGACCGTTTCCGGCAGCACGCCGTCGGGCGACATGCCGGCAAAGACCAGGCCGCAATCCTCGAGCCGCTCCTTGTAGTCGACATTAACCTCATAGCGGTGGCGGTGGCGCTCGGAAATCTGCGTGTCACCGTAGATGTCGGCGATTTTCGAACCCCTGGCGAGGTCAGCCTGATAGGCGCCGAGCCGCATGGTGCCGCCGAGGTCGCCAGTTTCCCTGCGCTTCTCCAGCATGTTGCCTTTCAGCCATTCGGTCATCAGGCCGACGACCGGTTCCTCGGTCGGACCGAATTCGGTCGACGAGGCATGCTCGACGCCGGCCAGCGAGCGCGCTGCTTCGATGCAAGCCATCTGCATGCCGAAGCAGATGCCGAAATATGGCACTTTTCGCTCGCGGGCGAACTTCGCCGCCAGGATCTTGCCTTCAGCGCCGCGCTCGCCAAAGCCGCCGGGGACCAGAATCCCGTGGACCTTTTCCAGCCACGGCGCCGGATCTTCCTTCTCGAAAATCTCGCTCTCAATCCAGTCGAGCTTGACCTTGACGTGGTTGGCGAGGCCGCCATGCGACAGCGCCTCGATCAGCGATTTGTACGCGTCCTTGAGACCGGTATACTTGCCGACGACGGCGATGGTCACCTCGCCTTCCGGATTGTGAATGCGGTTGGACACCGCTTGCCAGGGCTCCATGCGCGGCTTCGGCGCCGGATCGATGCCGAAAGCGGCCAGCACCTCCGAATCCAGCCCTTCATTGTGATAGGCCATCGGCACGTCATAGATGTGCGGGACGTCGAGTGCCTGAATGACCGCGCTCTCGCGGACATTGCAGAACAGCGACAGTTTGCGGCGCTCTTCCCTGGGGATGGGGCGGTCGGCGCGGACCAGCAGAATGTCGGGCGCAATGCCGATGCCGCGCAATTCCTTGACCGAATGCTGGGTCGGCTTGGTCTTCAATTCGCCCGCCGTTGGAATGTAGGGCATCAGCGTCAGGTGCACGTAGACGGCGTTGTTGCGCGGCAGATCGTTGCCGAGCTGGCGGATCGCCTCCAGGAACGGCATCGCCTCGATGTCGCCGACCGTACCGCCAATCTCGCACAGCACGAAGTCATAGTCGTCATTGCCGTTGAGAATGAAGTTCTTGATCTCGTCGGTGACGTGCGGAATCACTTGCACGGTGGCGCCAAGATAGTCGCCGCGCCGCTCCCGCTCGATGATGTTCTTGTAGATGCGGCCTGTGGTGATGTTGTCCTGCTGGTTGGCCGAGCGGCCGGTGAAGCGCTCATAATGGCCAAGATCGAGATCGGTCTCGGCGCCGTCGTCGGTCACGAAGACTTCGCCATGCTGGTATGGCGACATCGTGCCGGGATCGACATTGAGATAGGGATCGAGCTTCTTTATGCGCGCGCGATAGCCTCGCGCCTGCAAGAGAGCCCCAAGGGCCGCCGCAGCGATGCCTTTTCCGAGTGAGGAAACCACGCCGCCTGTGATGAATACATATCGCGCCATGGGAGTCATCGCTTAACGCGGCCGAATTGATTCCGCCAGAGAAAAAACCGCCGCGAAGGCTTTTTCCCAAGAAGGCGCCCTGGTGATGCTCGAACCAAAACAAAAGGGCCGGCGAAACCGGCCCTTGAAATAGTCCGTTAAGTCGTCAGATGATGACGACCTTGGTGCCCACTTTCACCCGGCGGTAAAGGTCCATGACGTGCTCGTTGATCATGCGGAAGCAGCCATTGGAGGCGCTCGTTCCGATCGACTGCGGCGCGATGGTGCCGTGAATGCGCAGATGGGTGTCTTTCTTGCCGTCGTAGAGATAGATGGCGCGCGCGCCGAGCGGATTTTCGCCGCCGCCGGGCATGCCGTCCTTGTAGCGGCCATAATTCTTCGGTTCACGCTTCTGCATCTCGACCGTCGGGATCCAGCGCGGCCATTCCTGCTTGTCGCCGACGGCGACCGTGCCCTTGAACTGCAGGCCGTCACGACCGACCGCGATCGCATAACGGCGGGCGGTCCATGAGGATTCGACGAGGTAGAGGCGGCGCGCGCTGGTATCGATAACGATGGTGCCGGGACTGTAGCCGGTGAATTCGACCTCTTGCGGCACGAACTCCGGCTTCACCTTGAACTGCTTCTTGGCTTCCTTCCTGGCGAGTGCGGCATCGAGAGCGCGGGTCTCGGGGAGCAGCGACATCGACGAGGACGTGCCGCCGAACAGGCCGGCGAACAGCCCGACGCTCTGCGGCTTCTGTCCAACCGGCTCGCTGCGCAATTCCCCGTTGTTGCCGGTCAACGCGACGTTTATGGCCTCGGCGGAAACCGGCTCGGCCGACTGGATCGGTGCGATGGGTTCGATGATCTTGACGGTCTTCTTAGCCGGCTTTCCGTCAGCCAGCTGGGCAGCGGACTTATCCTTCTTGGCAAGGCTCTTCTTGGCAAGGAACTCCTGCCGTTCCGCGTCGGCCTTGGCTTTGGCCGCCTCGCGCATCGCCAGCTTCCTGGCCTCGAGCGCCTTGGCTCGAGCGGCCTCTTTGTCGGCCGCAATCTTGGCTTCGATCTTGCCGATTTGGGCCAGATCGTCCGCGGTCGGATTTTTCTTCTTCTTGAGGAGCCTTAGCTGCGCCGTATCGCTTTTGGCGGCGACGTTGACGACGTCAGTTGTTACTGCGGTTTTAGAGGCCGAATTACCCGCCGGCATGGCCGCGTAAGCGGGCCCACCAAGGCTGAGCACGGCACAAAGGCCGGCTAATATGAAGCTGCGAAGCTGCATGGCGAAGATCCGATCGTTCAATGCTTGTTGCCCACGGCGTCGCCCGGCGTCCCCCAAGGACGCCGAAAGTGCCGCGCGCAATCTATAATCGATTAATCGAAGACGCCTCAAGCGCCCTGTCGTGCCTTGCCCGGTCGAATCCTCGGGATCGTGCGGCATTTGCCGCGACTGTGTTCAAACAACAACAGATCGCGGCGCCGGACGTCTGCTGGTTACTGGTTCGGAACCTGCGGCGTTACTGGCAGGGTGACGCCGTTTGTGGCCGGCGGCGTGGTCGAATCCGCCGCAGGCGGTGCAGCGGGAGCCGGGGCTGCAGCATCATTGCCGGAAGGCGGCGTTGGCGCTGTATTGCCGGAAGGTGGTGTCGGCGCCGTGGTGCCAGGCAACTGGTTGAGCACGCCGCCCCCGCCGTTAGTCACAGGCACACGATCGAGAATATCGATTGGCTTCTCGCCATAACGGGCGACGATCGACAATGTCAGAGAGGTGGCGAAGAAAGCCGCCGCCAGGATCGCCGTCGCCCGCGTCAGCGCGTTGGCCGCGCCGCGCGCGGTCATGAAGCCCGAGCCGCCGCCGATGCCGAGGCCGCCGCCTTCGGAGCGCTGCAGCAGCACCACGCCGACAAGAGCGAGCACGACCATGAGGTGGACGACGATCAGAACGGTTTCCATAGCTTACCCTGGCAAAGCCTTGCGCGGCCGCGGATACGGCCGGTGATTTGGAGGCGGCTCAATACAATGCTTTGATGGCATTTCCAAGCCCGTGGCCGGAATATGGGAAGCAGTGCGCCCTTTGCAACGATTTCCCGCTACGGCACAGCCTATCCGAAGTGCCCCGATAGCCTTTCGATGCTACGAGATATTTCGATAGGCTTCGGCGATACCGAGAAAGTCCGCCGCCTTCAGACTGGCGCCGCCGACCAGCGCGCCGTCGACATTTTTCACGCCGAGCAGTTCGACCGCGTTCGACGGCTTGACCGAGCCGCCATAGAGGATGCGCATCTTCGCCGCCGCGCTGCCAAGCTTTTCCGACAGTTTTTCGCGAATATGCGCATGCGCCTCAGCAACGTCGGCGGCGGTCGGCGTCAGTCCAGTGCCGATCGCCCATACAGGCTCATAGGCTATAACGGTGTTCGACGCCGTGGCGTTGGGCGGCACCGAGCCGGCGACCTGGCGCGACAGCACATCGAGCGTCGCGCCCGCCTCGCGCTCGGCTCTCGTCTCGCCGATGCAGATGATGGCTACCAGCCCGGCGCGCCACGCGGCGGACGCCTTGGCCTGAACAATGGCGTCGTCCTCATTGTGATCGGCGCGACGTTCGGAATGGCCGACGATGACGTAGCTAGCGCCCGCATCCTTCAGCATCTCGGCCGAAATGCAGCCGGTATGGGCGCCGCTCTCCTTCGTGTGGCAATCCTCGCCCCCGGCCCGGACCGGCGTGCGCGACAAAATCTCTGCGGCGTGCGCGAGTAGCGTCGCCGGAACGCAGACCAGCGCTTCGGTCTCCGCATCGAGCCCGCTCATGAAGCCGTTGCCGATCATCCTGAGTTCGTTGAGCGAGGCGCTGGTGCCGTTCATTTTCCAGTTGCCTGCGACCAGCGGGCGGATTCCTGGCGTCATGGGATTTGCTTCTCCGGGCAATATTCGGCTGCGTCCTCACTACCAAACTCAGCCCACAAAGCAATCGACAGTGGGCCAGAAGGACGCTATTGCGCTTGTTTCAAACTCGGCGCATGCGAAAATGCGCCAAGAATCGGAAGTGACCATGCTTAGTATCTTGAGAAGCGCGGCGGGGACCTGGGTCGCGAAGGCGCTGCTGATATTGTTGGTGTTGAGCTTTGCCGTCTGGGGCATTTCCGGGCAGATGGTCGGTGGTTTTGCGGGCCACGATGCCGTTATCACGGCCGGAGGCACCAAAGTGTCAATCAACGAGTATCGCCTCGCCTATGATCGCCAGATCAGCGTGATGTCGCAGCAATTCGGCCAGCGCATCAGCCGCGAGCAGGCGACGGCGCTCGGCCTCGATAACCAGGTGCTGGCGCAACTCGTGTCGGGTGCAGTCCTCGATGAGCAGGCGCGCAAGCTCGGGCTTGGGTTGTCCAAGGACCGGCTGGCCCAACTCACGCATGAAGACCCGGCTTTCAAGGGTCCTGGCGGCACCTTCGACCGGAGGACGTTCGAATACATACTGCAACAGGTCGGCATGCGGCCGGAAGACTATCTGAGGAATCGCGCCCAGGTGGCGGTGCGCCAGCAGATTGTCGAGGCGGTTTCGGACGGCCTCAAGGCTCCGGATACTTTCTTGAAGGCAGTCGCGCTCTATCGTGGCGAAGACCGCACCATCGAGTTTGTGACCTTGCCGAAATCGCTGGTCGAGCCGATTGAAGCGCCATCCGACACTGCGCTTTCGGCCTATTTCGAGGAAAGCAAGAAGACCTATGCGGCGCCCGAATACCGCAAATTCTCCTATGTCAGGCTCGAGCCGCAAGACATCATGGATCCGAGTGCCGTGACCGACCAACAGGTCAGCGACGACTACAACAAGAACAAGGGGCGCTACACCACGCCGGAAACGCGCACCATCGAACAGCTCGTGTTCAAAACGCCTGATGCCGCGAAGGCCGCGCTCGATTCACTCAAGACCGGCGCTACCTTCGACAAGATCGTCGTCGCCGAGGGCAAGACGCAAGCCGACACGCTGCTCGGCACGCTGTCCAAGGACAAGATCGCCGACAAGGCAGTGGCGGGTGCGGCGTTTGCGCTTAATGTCAACGAAGTAAGTCCGGTCGTTCAGGGCGCCTTCGGTCCGGTGCTGCTGCGCGTCACCGACATCAAGCCCGAAGTGGTGAAGCCGCTGGCCGAAGTGTCCGCAGATATCCGCAGGGATCTGGCGCTGGGCGAGGCAAGCCGCATTCTGTTGGATGTGCACGACAATTACGAAGATATCCGCGCTTCGGGCAGCACGCTCAAGCAAGCGGCCGAAAAACTGAAGCTGAAGGTCGTCACCATCGACGCGATCGATCGCACCGGCCTGAGGCCGGACGGCACCATCGTCAAGGACCTGCCGGAATCGCCGGAACTCATCAAGGCGGTGTTCGACGCCGAACCGGGCACCGAGAATCCCGACCTCACCACCGCCGACAACGGCTTCGTGTTCTACGAGGTGGAGTCGATCACGCCGGCCCGCGACCGCACGCTGGATGAAGTCCGACAGAAGGTGGTAGCCGACTGGACAGCGGCGGAAACGACCAAGCGGCTCACCGCAAAAGCGGACGAGCTCGAAAAGCGTCTCAAGGCCGGCGCCACGCTCGACGTGATCGCGAGCGAGCTCAAGCTTGAGAAGCAGACCAAGCGCGGCGTCAAGCGCGAGGCGGACGACGTCGATTTCGGCAAGGAAGGGGCGGCTGCGATGTTCGGCGAAGGCGAAGGCGGGACCGGATTGATCCCCTCGCCCACCGGCGACGGACAGATCCTGTTCAAGATCGCCGAAGTCTTCGAACCTGCCGGAGCCGACGCCAGCTCGGTGCCGGACGACGCGCAGAAATCGTTCACCGCCGGCATGTCCGACGACCTGCTCGACCAGCTGGTGGCGCAGCTTCAGACGCAGTACGACGTTCGCATCGACCAGACCGCCGTTGCCCAAGCCCTGACCAGATGAGCGCGCTCAAGACCCATATCGCCAAGGTCGCCACCGGCAACTCCCTTTCCTTCGAGGAGGCGCGCGAGGCCTTCGACATCATCATGTCGGGCGACGCTACGCCCGGCCAGATCGGCGGCTTCCTGATGGCGCTGCGCGTGCGCGGCGAGACGGTGAGCGAGATTTCCGGCGCCGTCGCCACCATGCGCGCCAAGATGCTGCGCGTCGACGCGCCCGCTGGCGCGATCGACATCGTCGGCACCGGCGGCGACAATTCGCACAGCGTCAACATATCGACCGCATCCGCCTTCGTCATCGCCGCCTGCGGCGTGCCGGTGGCCAAGCACGGCAATCGCGGACTATCCTCGCAGACCGGCGCCGCCGACGTGCTGACCGCGCTCGGCGTCAAGATCGATATCCCGCCGGAAACGATCGGCCGCTGTATCCACGACACAGGCGTCGGCTTCATGTTCGCGCCGGCGCATCATCCGGCGATGAAGCATGTCGGCCCGATCCGCGTCGAGCTCGGCACCCGCACCATCTTCAACCTGCTTGGCCCGCTCTCCAATCCGGCCAGTGTGAGCCGGCAGATGGTCGGCGTCTTCTTGCCTGAATGGATCATGCCGGTGGCCGAGACGCTGAAGGCACTGGGCGCCGACCACGCCTGGGTCGCCCATGGCGACGGCTATGACGAGATCACCACCACCGGTGAGACCCAAGTGGCCGAACTGGTCGGCGGCGAGATCCGCAGCTTTTCACTGACCCCGGAAGCGGTCGGGCTGAAGCGGCACACCAAGGACGAGTTGCGCGGCGGCGACGCCGCCTACAACGCCCAGGCGCTGCGCGATATGCTGGGCGGCGCTGCCGGCGCCTTTCGTGATACAGTGCTGATGAACGCCGGCGCCGGACTGGTGGTGGCGGGCAAGGCGACGACGCTTGCCGACGGCATGGCGACGGCAGCGCAAGCCATCGACAGCGGCCGGTCGCTGAAAGTGCTCGACCGGCTGGTCGAGATTTCGAACGGATAGAGCCGTGTCTGATATCCTGCGCAAGATCGAAGCCTACAAGCGCGACGAGATCGCTGCGGCGAAGGCGCGCGTGCCGCTTGCCGAGATCAAGGCGCGGGCGAAGGACACCGACGCAGCGCGCGGCTTTCTCTCGGCTCTTGAAGCCAAGCGCAAATCCGGCAGCTTCGCGCTGATCGCCGAGATCAAGAAGGCGAGCCCGTCCAAGGGCCTGATCCGCGCCGATTTCGATCCGCCGGCACTGGCCAGGGCCTATGCGAAAGGTGGTGCTGCCTGCCTTTCCGTGCTGACCGACGCGCCGTCCTTCCAGGGCGCGCCTGAATTCCTCACCGATGCGCGCAACGCCGTGACATTGCCCGCTTTGCGCAAGGATTTTCTGTTCGAGCCCTATCAGGTGTTCGAAGCCCGTGCGTGGGGCGCGGATGCCATCCTGATCATCATGGCGAGCGTCGATGACGCCGTGGCCAGCGAACTCGAAACGACGGCGTTCGAACTCGGCATGGACGCACTGGTCGAAGTGCATGACGAGGCCGAGACGGAACGCGCGCTGAAACTGTCATCGCGGCTGATCGGCATCAACAACCGCAATCTCCGGACCTTCGAAACCAGCATCGAGACCTCGGAGCGGCTCGCGAAGATGGTGCCGGCAGACCGCCTGCTGGTCAGCGAGAGCGGTATTTTCTCGCACGAAGACTGCCGCAGGCTGGAACGGAGCGACATCGGTACATTCCTCGTCGGCGAGAGCCTGATGCGGCAACAGAATGTGGCCACTGCAACGCGCCTGCTTTTGACGGGCAAGGCGCCGGCTCATGCATCGGCCCGAAAATCGGAATCGATATTCGGAGAGCACGATGCATAGATTCAAAGTGCTAGAGCGTACTTTGCGCGTCCAAACGGACGCACGTCGCTCTAAGGCTGACTGACTTGACGGCCGCCCTCACCCATCTTGGCGCGAAAGGCGAAGCCAATATGGTCGATGTCGGCGACAAGGCGGAGACGACGCGCACGGCAATCGCCGAAGGTCTTGTCGCGATGCGGCCCGAAACGCTGAAGATGATTCTCGACGGCGATGCCAAGAAGGGCGACGTGCTGGGCACGGCGCGCATCGCCGGCATCATGGCGGCCAAGAGGACCCATGAGCTGATCCCGCTCTGCCATCCGCTGCTGTTGACCAAGGTATCCGTTGACATCGAACCGGACGCGACGCTGCCAGGCCTGAAGGTCACGGCGCTGGCCCGCGTCACAGGTAAGACCGGCGTCGAGATGGAAGCGCTGACCGCCGTCTCGGTCGCCTGCCTGACCATCTATGACATGGCCAAGGCGGTCGACCGCGCCATGGTGATCTCGGGCATCAGGCTGGTGGAAAAGACCGGCGGCAAATCCGGCGACTACAAGGCGGACGCCAAGGGGGCAGGCCAATAATGGCACTGCTTCCGGTCGCCGAGGCGCTCGAGCGCCTGCTTGAGGATGCTGCGCCCTTGCAGGCTGAATGCGTCGCCCTGATGGACGCCGCCGACCGCGTGCTGGCGGAGCCGCTTCTGGCGCTCCGCACCCAGCCGCCATTCAACGCGTCCGCCATGGACGGCTATGCCGTGCGGGCCGAGGACGTCGCGTCCGTGCCCGCAAGACTTTCGGTGATCGGCATGGCGCCGGCCGGACGCGGCTTTGCCGGAACAGTCGGCCCGGCGCAGGCCGTGCGCATCTTCACCGGCGCGCCGCTTCCTGCAGGCGCCGACACCATCGTCATCCAGGAGAATGCCAGGGATCTCGGCGGCGGCAGCGTCGAAGTGACCGCGTCCACGGTTGAAGGCCGCAACATCCGCCGCTTCGGGCTCGATTTCTCCAAGGGCGACGTCCTGCTGGAGAAAGGCCGCCCGCTTGATTCGGCGGCATTGTCGCTGGCGGCGTCGGCCAACCACCCGCAGGTCAGCGTGGTGAAACGGCCGCTGATCGCCATCATCGCCACCGGCGACGAATTGCTGCCGCCGGGCAGCGACCTTGGCCCCGACCAGATCATCTCGTCCATTGCCTATGGCGTCGCCGCCGCGGCCCGCTCGGTCGGCGCCAGCGCGCTCGATCTCGGCATCGCCCCCGACCGCAAGGAGGCGATCGCCACGCTGGTAAAACAAGCGGTCGACGCAGGCGCCGACGTCATTGTCACGCTGGGCGGCGCCTCGGTCGGCGACCATGACCTGGTCCATGACGTGCTGACCGGTGAAGGCATGACGCTCGATTTCTGGAAAATCGCCATGCGGCCCGGCAAGCCGTTGATGTTCGGGCGGCTGGGCGACATCCGCTGCATCGGCCTGCCTGGCAATCCGGTGGCGAGCCTGGTCTGCACGCAGCTCTTTCTGAAGCCGCTGCTTGCGCGGCTCGGCGGCCGCGCCTTCCGGCAGGACATGCGTCAGGCGCGGCTCGGCGCCGCCATGCCGGCCAACGATCTCAGGCAGGACTATGTACGCGCGGTGGTGAAGGAAGAAGCCGGCACGCCACTGGCGACCCCGTTCGGCGTCCAGGATTCCTCGATGCTCAAAATGCTGGCCGACGCCAACGGGCTGATCGTGCGCGAGCCATTCGCTCCCCCAGCCGCGACGGGCGCCGCGTGCAGCGTGCTGATGCTACGCTGAACAAAACGTCAACACATTCATTAAACTTTAAACGGTTGCGGAACACAACTGGAACAGATAGTGTTTGTTCTGGGTTTGTTTTTCTGATTCTGTTGGGGGTCGCGATGCTGACACGCAAACAACATGAACTGCTGATGTTCATCCACGAGCGGCTGAAGGAAAGCGGCATTCCGCCCTCGTTCGACGAGATGAAGGAAGCGCTCGACCTCGCCTCGAAGTCGGGGATCCATCGGCTGATCACGGCGCTGGAGGAGCGCGGTTTCATTCGCCGCCTGCCCAACCGGGCCCGCGCGCTGGAGGTGCTGCGCCTGCCCGATTCGATCGCGCCCGGCCTCAATTCGGCTCGCAAATTCTCGCCAAGCGTCATTCAGGGCAGCCTTGGGCAGGGCAGCCTCGGACGACAGATCAAACCGGCGCCTTCGCGCCTGCCCGCGGCCGGCAATGACGACGACGTCGTTGCCACCATCTCCATACCGGTGATGGGCCGCATCGCTGCGGGTGTGCCGATCGAGGCCATCCAGCACCAGACGCATTCGATCTCGGTACCACCGGACATGATCACCGGCGGCACGCACTACGCGCTGGAGGTCAAGGGTGATTCGATGATCGAGGCCGGCATTTTCGATGGCGACACGGTCATCATCCGCAACGCCGACACCGCCCAGCCTGGCGAGATCATCGTCGCCTTGGTCGACGAGGAGGAAGCGACGCTGAAGCGGTTCCGCCGCAAGGGCGCCTCGATCGCACTGGAAGCCGCCAATCCGGCCTATGAGACGCGCATCTTCGGGCCGGACCGGGTCAAGGTGCAAGGCAAGCTCGTCGGACTGATCCGGCGTTACTGAGCGGCAGGCTTCTTGGGTTTCTCGGCCCTGCGGTATGGCGGCAAGCCCCTCGCCTCGCGCGAAAATCTCCGCTGCTCGTGCCAAGGCCTATATGGCTGTCTGACGGCAAAACGGATTTCTGCGCGCGTCGTCGCTGATAGCGGATCGAAGAAGACGGCGGCACTGCCCATGCGAGCGAGCTGCCGTTTGGTGACGACGAGAACCAGCGGATTGCGGCAGGGATTATAATAGGCTGTGGCATCGTCGATGACGATCAAATCCGCAAAGGCACAGGCTGGCCGTGCGGTTTTGCGGTCGTCGGCGAGTGCGATGATCGCGCCGGACGGGTGCCGGGCGAGGCACAGGCCGGCAGTGCAGTAGAAGGGCGCTCCAGGCGGCAGGTCGGCCGGGTCGGCGATGTCGAACCGCACGTCTCCTTTTTCGAATGTCTCCGGCTCGACAATGGTCGCTGAAACCAGCGCATGTTTCCAGTTGTCGGTGGTGAATTCGTTCGAACGCACCCGGTTGACGGCAAGTTCGCCGCCGCCGATCGGCAGCGCCACCAGATGCGCATCTTCCGAAATCAGCACATCGGGGGCGCGCGTGTCGGAAATCGTCAGCAGGCCGGCGAGCGCAAAGGGAAGTGCCGCAAGCCGCAACCATGTCGTCGCCATCGTAGCGATGACCAGGGCGACCGTCACCAGCAGAACCGACTGCAACGAGATCAGCCCGACTGCATCGACCGGCGACCGCTCGGAAATCCATCCCGATATTGCGATCATGGCCGTCAGTCCCTTGCCCATCATGTAGAGGAAAGGTCCGTCGAAGCCGAAAGGCATTGCCAGAGCGCTGAGGACGGCCAGAAACATGACGACCGTGACGATTGGCATGACCGCCAGATTGGCGAACAGGCTAAGCGGCGATACGCGCTGGAAGTGCCAGATGGCGAAGAGCGCGGTGGCGCTGCCGGCAATGATGGAGGTCATTGCGATGGTACCAGTCCCAGCGGCGAGTTTTCGCGTGACGAAGGCGACCGGCGACCGTCGCTGTGGCGGCGCCGTGGCCCTGTCGGCACGATAGTCGGACCAGCCGGCATAGGCGCCCACGAGAGCAGCAGTCGCGGCGAAGGACATCTGGAAGCTTGGGCCGACCACCTCGTGCGGCGACACGACGATGACGGCGATGGCAGAAATCGTCAGATTGCGCATGGTAAGTGCCGCTCGGTCGAACAGCACGGCGACAAGCATTACCGCCAGCATGATGAAGCTGCGTTCAGCCGCGACCACGATACCGGAAAAAATGAGATAGGCAGCGATGGAAAGGAATGCGGCAGCAGCCGCATATTTCTTGACCGGCCGGCGTGACGAAAAATCGGGAAACAGCGCAAAGGCGCCGCGCAGCAATCCCATGATCGTGCCGGCGACAAGCGCCATGTGCAGGCCGGAAATCGAGATGATGTGGTAGATGCCGGTGCGCCGCATCGATTCGTTTATCTCTTCGGGAATGCCGGCACGCACGCCGATGATCAGTGCGGCGGCAATCTCCCCCTCGGCGCCACCAATGCTGTCCCTGATATGGTCGGCAATGTTTTCGCGCGCCTTTTCGATCGAGGAAGAAAGGCGCGCGGCGAACGGCACATCCTCGGAAACGACGATCTTCGGATTGCCGAGGAAAAAGCCACTGGCACCGATACCGGCGAAATAGCTGTCAAAGGAGAAGTCATAACTGTCCGGCCTAACCGGGCCAGTCGGAGGCAAAAGCCGCACATAACCGGTTGCCACCGAGCCTGCAGTCATCTCAGCGGGAATTTTGCGTGCCGAAACCCTGACACGTCCCGGTGCATAACGCAGTGTCGGCCGGGCGGTCGACATCACGTCGATGGTCAGCCTGATCCGGCCGTTCGCCATCTGATCGAGCCTAACGACACGGCCGGTGAGCTGGGTCTGGATTTCCGAACCGAGCATCTGCGTTCCCGCGCGCCAGGTTTCAACCTTGGCGGCGAGAACACCGAGTGCGCACAGCAACGCTGCCATGAAGCACAGATGCGTCTTGCGCCATGAGCGGGTGACAGCCGCACACAATGCCGTGAGGACCACGACGGCAATGGGCTGCGGAAAGTCCGGTTCGACAGTAAGCGAAAAATAGATGATCACCCCGCACGCCAGAAAAACCGGCACCAGCAGGAAGGCGACGCCGCGGTCGAGTTCCAGGCCGGCTGCCGAGGCCACGCTGTTGCGGATACCGGATGATGAAAGATGGCTGAGCTGTCGGCGGAAACGAATGACGGGCCCCGGTTGTGGAGCCGGTATTGGCGCGGAGCGGTCCGGCGAAAGAGGCTGGGTGGCCGGGTGCGATGCAGGCAGCAAAGCGGGTAGCGGCTCGGCGTGAGGAACGTCGGCAAACAGCGATCGTTCGCTGACGCTTGTGATCGCGCCCTCGCTCTCGTCCACGCCCCGGCCTGGTCCAGCCATCGGGTCTGCCCCTTGCGCCCTTGACCTCCTATGCTACATGAACGCGCGACGCGCGAAAGTCCGCGCAACCACATCCGTTTCTTGCGCTTGCCTGAGAGTTCCATGTCCGACAAGGTCGTCACCCGTTTTGCCCCCTCGCCCACCGGCTTCCTGCATATTGGCGGGGCGCGCACGGCGCTGTTCAACTGGCTGTATGCGAAACACACTGGCGGCAAGATGCTGCTGCGCATCGAGGACACCGATCGCGAGCGTTCGACCGATGCGGCAACCGCTGCCATTCTCGATGGGCTCGCCTGGCTCGGCCTCACCTGGGACGGCGAGCCGGTATCGCAGCTCGAGCGCGCGCCGCGCCACCGCGCGGTCGCCGAGGAGCTGGTGCGGCTCGGCAAAGCCTATTACTGCTATGCGACGCCGGCCGAGTTGGAGGCGATGCGCGAGAGCGCGCGTGCCAAGGGGCTGCCTCCTCGGTATGACGGCCGCTGGCGCGACCGCGACCCGTCGGAGGCGCCGGCCGGAGCAAAGGGCGCGATCCGCATCAAGGCGCCGGCCGGCGGCGAGACGGTGGTGCATGACCGCGTGCAGGGCGAAGTCCGCTTCCCCAACAAGGATCTCGACGATTTCATCATCCTGCGCTCGGACGGCAATCCGACCTATATGCATGCCGTCGTCGTCGACGACCATGACATGGGCATCACCCACATCATCCGCGGCGACGACCATCTGACCAATGCCGCCCGCCAGATGGTGATCTATCGAGCCATGGACTGGGACGTGCCGTCGATGTCGCATATCCCGCTGATCCATGGCGCCGACGGTGCCAAGCTGTCGAAGCGGCACGGTGCCCTAGGCGTCGAAGCCTATCGTGCCATGGGCTACCTGCCTGAGGCACTGCTCAACTACCTGGCGCGGCTTGGCTGGAGCCACGGCGACGACGAGGTCATGTCGATCGCCGACATGATTGCCTGGTTCGACATCGGCGACGTCAACAAGGGGGCCGCCCGCTTCGACTTCGCCAAGCTGGAGGCGCTGAACGGCGTGCATATGCGCCGCATGAACGACGCCGAATTGCTCGATATCTTCATCGCCACTTTGCCCTATCTGGAAGGCGGCCCGGCGATCGCAGCGCGCCTCGACGACACGCGCAAGGCGCAGTTGCTCGCCGCCCTGCCCGGCTTAAAGGAGCGGGCCAAGACACTGGTCGAGCTGGCCGACGGTGCCGCCTTCCTGTTTGCCGAGCGGCCGCTGCGGATCGACGAGAAGGCGGCGGCGCTGCTCGGCGGTGATGCGCGCGAGATCTTGCGGGGTGCTCATGCGGCGCTGAAGGCGATTTCAGGCGACTGGACGGCCGAAGCAGCGGAGGCTGCGATCCGGGAATATGCGGTGGCCGGCGGCCATAAGCTCGGCGCTGTGGCCCAACCCTTGCGCGCCGCGCTCACCGGCAAAAGCACCTCGCCGGGCGTGTTCGATGTGCTTGCCGTGCTTGGCCGCGAGGAAAGCCTGGCGCGCGTCGCGGATCAAATCGATTAGCAAAACTGGCCCAAGAAGATTGGCATTGAAAGGTGGGTTTCGCAGTGCAACATTAGGCCTTGGCCCAATTTGGCACGCAAATCCAATTGCGGGCGCAAACGCGCGAACTCCGGTGCTTTCGAAGTGTTGCGTTGCAGATATTTCGCCTTTGCCGGCATGAGAAAACCTAAAGGAGTTTGCAATGTCCGAAGCTGCGACAAAAATGGAATTTGGCGGCAAAACCCACGCGTCGACTGCGAAACTTGAATTCGGCGGCAAAACTCACGAGCTCAAGGTGCGAAGCGGCTCGGTCGGACCAGACGTCATCGATATCGGCTCGCTTTACAGCACCACCGGGGCGTTCACTTATGATCCCGGCTTCACTTCGACGGCAAGCTGCGAGTCGGAAATCACCTTCATCGATGGCGATGCCGGCGTCCTTTTGCATCGCGGCTATCCGATCGACCAGTTGGCCGAGCATGGCGACTTCCTCGAAGTCTGCTACCTCTTGCTCTACGGCGAATTGCCGACCAAGGCGCAGAAGGACGATTTCGACTACCGGGTGACGCGCCACACCATGGTGCACGAGCAGATGTCGCGCTTCTTCACCGGCTTTCGCCGCGACGCGCACCCGATGGCGGTGATGTGCGGCGTGGTCGGCGCGCTGTCAGCCTTCTATCACGATTCCACCGACATCTCGGACCCCTACCAGCGCATGGTCGCGTCGATGCGGCTGATCGCCAAGATGCCGACGATCGCGGCGATGGCTTATAAGTACCACATCGGCCAGCCCTTCATTTACCCGAAGAACGAGCTGAATTTCGCGGCCAACTTCCTGCATATGTGCTTTGCCGTGCCGTGTGAGGAATACAAGATCAATCCGGTGCTGGCACGTGCGATGGAGCGCATCTTCATCCTGCATGCCGATCACGAGCAGAACGCCTCGACCTCGACCGTTCGCCTCGCCGGCTCGTCGGGCGCCAACCCGTTTGCCTGCATCGCCGCCGGCATCGCCTGCCTGTGGGGACCGGCTCATGGCGGCGCCAACGAAGCGGCCTTGAACATGCTGGGCGAGATCGGCCATGTCGACCACATCCCGGAATTCATCGCCCGCGCCAAGGACAAGAACGATCCGTTCCGGTTGATGGGCTTTGGCCACCGCGTCTACAAGAACTACGATCCGCGCGCCAAGATCATGCAGAAGACCGCACATGAGGTTTTGGGCGAACTCGGCATCAAGGATGATCCGCTGCTCGACATCGCCATGGAACTGGAAAAGATCGCGCTGACCGACTCCTATTTCATCGAGAAGAAGCTTTATCCGAACGTCGATTTCTATTCCGGCATCACGCTGAAGGCGCTGGGCTTCCCCACCACCATGTTCACCGTGCTGTTCGCGGTCGCCCGTACCGTCGGCTGGATCGCGCAGTGGAAAGAGATGATCGAGGATCCGCACCAGAAGATCGGTCGCCCGCGCCAGCTCTATACCGGTGCGCCGGAACGCGACTACGTGCCGATTGCTAAACGGTGAATAAAAGAAGTGAGTAGTGATTAGTAAATAGGAATTCTAGACGCCGAGCGATGCTCTGCTATCTTCACTACTCACTACTCACTACTCACTACTCACCCTTTGATGTATTTCATCACGACCCCCGCAGCGATATCGCCGGAAGGTTCATCAACGGCCATGCGTCTGGCCACCTCGGCAAAACCGTCCTTCTGCCATGCGCGATAGGGGGTGTCGGAAAAAAGCGCCTCCAACTGCCGCGCCAGATAGTGCGGCCGCACATATTCGTTGTAGCTTTCCGGCACGATCGGGCGATCGGCGATGAGATTGGGCAAGGCGGCGCTCCATACGGTGATCAGGCGCTGGGCAATCCGCATGACCGGATCGAGCCGGTAGCAGGAGATCATCGGCACGCCCGACAGCGCCAGTTCCAGCGACACCGTTCCCGATGCGATCAGCGCTGCATCGGCCTTGCCGAAGGCCTGCCATTTGCGTTCGGTATCAAGGATGATCTCCGGCTTCTCGTCCCAGCTTGCCACCGAAGCCCTGACTAGGTCGGCGACATGCGGCACCGTCGGCAACAGCAGGCGCAAGCGGTGTCCGCGTGCGCGTAGGATCGAGATCGCCTTGCCGAACGGGCCAACCAGCCGTCGCACCTCACCGCGACGCGAGCCGGGCAGCACAAGCAGTGTCTTCACACGATCCTCGGACAGGTCGCGCGGCAGGCTTTGCGCCTTGGCAGCGCCGAGCACGCCCGGATCGTGCGTAAGGCGATGGCCGACATAAGTGCCGGGCGGACCGCCGAGGCGGGCGAGCTCCTTCACCTCGAAAGGCAGGATGCAGAGGATATGATCGACATACGGTTTCATCGCTTCCGCCCTGCCGGGCCGCCACGCCCAGACGCTCGGGCAGACATAGTGGATGATCGGGATTGCCGGATCGGCGGCACGCACCTTCTTCGCCACGCGCAGCGAAAAATCCGGGCTGTCGATGGTGATGAGGCAGTCGGGCTTTTCACCGGCGACCGCGTCGGCCGTCTGGCTGATCCGTCGCATCAGGCGCGGCAGGTCGCGCAGGATGGCGCTCAGGCCCATCAGCGCGATCTCGCCGCCGTCGAAGAGCGGCGTGAGGCCGAGCCCCTGCAAATGCCGGCCGCCGATGCCGACGAGCCGGACCTCGCGGCCAGTCGCGCGCTTGAGCGACGCTACGATGTCGGCGCCAAGCAGGTCGCCGGATTCCTCGCCGGCGACGATGGCGATCTTCAGCGGTTTCTTAGTCGCCATGCATCGGCTCCGCAGCAGGCAGGCCGATCACGAATAGGCCGAGCGCATTGGCGCGGGCAACGACGGCAGGGCCTTCCAGAACCAGCGAGCGGCCGGCTTCGATGGCAATGCCGGCAAGTCCGGCGGCATGCGCCGCCTCGACCGTCTGCGGGCCGATGGAGGGCAGGTCGGCGCGCAACTCCTGGCCGGGCTTGGCGCATTTGACCAGGACGCCGCGCGTTCTGCCGGCCAGCCTGCCATGGTCGCGCAACTGCCTTGTTCGATCGAGCAATCCGTCAGTGCCCTCGACGCCCTCCAGCGCGATGGCGCGGCCGCCGATCGCAACAGCCGCCTGGCCGATATCCAGCGCGCCGATGGCCTTTGCCGCCGTATGCGCAGCTTCGATGTCGCGCCAATCGGATTTCCGCGGCATAGCCTTGGTCAGCGCGCCTTCGGCAGCGACCAATTCCGGCACGATCTCATGGGCGCCGACAACGTTGATGCCGCTGCGCTCGATCCTCCGCACGAACAGTTTCAGCACGGTGTCGTCGCCTTGGGTTACACCGACAAGAAGGCTGGGCACCCAGGCGAGCAGGCCGAGATTGAGGCGCATGGCGCTCAGCCGGGGACGGCGTGTGATATGGCCCGCTGTCACCAAATGGGTAACATGATGATTTTTGAGCGTCGGCAGCAGTGAGCCGACATCCTCCAGCCTCAACGTTGCCTGCTCGTAGGCGTCGAAATCGGATATGCGGTCGACCTCGCCCGCCACGATTACCACGAAGGGAGACTTACCTTGCCCACCAAGCGCCCTGGCGACTTCGACCGGCAGACTGCCGCCGCCGGCAATGATGCCGACCTTGGCGTCTGGCGCGAGATCAAGGCCCGTCCGGGTGGCCTCAATCTTCGTCATCTGCATCGTCGCCGTCGCCAGCCTTGAGCGACGGGACGGCATAGTGCCGCTTGCCGCGACTGGCGATGAAATCGATGATTTTCATGGCGGTCGGTGACGAGGCGAATTCCGCCTTGGCGAACTCGACGTTCTCGCCGACGGTTCGGGAGCGATCGAAGATCGTCCTGTAGGCCTTGCGCAGCGTATGGATCTCGGAGCGCGGCAGGCCCGCGCGCTTCAGGCCGATGATGTTGAGTCCGCGAAGGCTGGCGCGATTGCCGACGGCGATGGCGTAGGGAATGACATCCCCGACGATTGCCGAGCAACCGCCGAGAAAGGCGTTGTCGCCGACGCGGACAAACTGATGAACGGCGGTGAGGCCACCGATATAGACGTTGTCGCCGATCTCGCAATGGCCGCCCAGCGTCGCCTGATTGGCGAAGGTGGCATTCTTGCCGACGATGCAGTCATGGGCGATGTGGGCGTAGGCAAGGAAGTTGCCGTTGTCGCCAATCGTCGTCTCGCCGCGGCTGGAATCGGTGCCGAGGTGCATGGTCACGCCTTCGCGGATCGTGCAGTTCTCGCCGATGACCAGCGTGGTGCGGCCGCCCTTGTGCTTGGTGTTCTGCGGCGGCGCGCCCAGTGTCGCCATCGGATACACTTTGGTCGACGCACCGATGATGGTCGCGCCCATCACCGAGACGTGGCTGACCAGTTCGACGCGGTCGCCGATCATCGCCTCGGCGCTGATGTGGCAGAACGGCCCGATGCGGACGCCTTCGCCGATTTTTGCGCCGGCCTCGATGACCGACGATGGATGGATGACTGTCTGGATTTTCATAAGCATTCGATCGTCAGTCGCTCGTAACCATCATCGCCGAGATCTCGGCTTCCGCGGCCTTGACGCCGTCGACCAGAGCCTCGCAGGCGAATTTGAGAAGGTTGCCGCGTTTCTTGATTTTCTTCACATGGATCTTCAACTGGTCGCCGGGAACGACCGGTTTACGGAATTTGGCATTGTCGATGGTCAGGAAATAGACCAGCGAGGGTTTTTCGGTGCCAAGGCTGCGGATGCAGATGGCGCCGGCCGTCTGCGCCATCGCCTCGACGATCAGCACGCCGGGCATGACCGGCTGATCCGGGAAATGACCCTGGAAATGCGGCTCGTTTATGGTCACGTTCTTGATGCCTATAGCGGACTCGTCGCCATCGATGTCGATGATGCGGTCGATCATCAGGAACGGATAGCGATGCGGCAGGAGCTTCATCAGCCCCAATATGTCGACCGCCTCGAGCGTCGTCGCCGCCACCATCTCAGTTCTTCCCTCCGTCGCCTGATTTGCGCGCCCTGGCCAGTCTTCGCAGAGCCGCGATCTCCCGCATGGCTTCCGCCATGGGCTGCGCTGGGTACCCACCCCAAATCTCGCCCGCAGGGACGTTGCTCATGAACCCGCTTCTTGCAGCAAGCTTGGCTCCTGTCCCTATGGTCAGGTGATCTGCAAGGCCGACACCGCCACCCATGGTGACGTTGTCGCCCACCGTTACGGAACCGGAAATACCCGAAAGGCCGGCGATTATGCAGTTGCGGCCGATACGGACGTTATGAGCGATCTGCACCAGATTGTCGATCTTGGTGCCTTGACCGATGATCGTGTCGGACATGGCGCCACGATCGACCGTGGTGTTCGAGCCGATCTCGACGTCGTCCTGGATAACGACCCGGCCGATTTGCGGGACGCGCTCCGGGCCCTTGGCGCCGGCCACGAAGCCAAAACCGTCCTGGCCGATGCGGGCGCCGCCATGAATGATGACGCGGTTGCCGATAAGCGCGTACTGGATGCTGGCGCCTGGACCGACATAGCCGTCGCGGCCGAACTGGCAGGAGGGACCGATGACGGCATGAGGAGCGATGACGGTTCCGCTGCCGATAGATGCGCGGGGGCCGATGATCGCGCCGGCCTCGACGATCGCGCCGGCCTCGACATGCGCCGATGGATCGACATGGGCATGCGGCGAGATACCGGTTTCGCCGGTCATCGGCGCCGGTGTCGCAGCCGCCGGAAAAAGAAGGCGTCCGACCATCGCGAAAGCCTGTTGCGGGCGTGGATGGACCAAAACCGCGATGCCCGCCGGCGCTTTGCCGGCAAATTCGGCGGGACAGAGAACCGCCGCTGCCCGCAGCGATTGCATCAGCGCGGAGTTGCGCCTGCCATCGACGAAGACAAGAGCGTGCTCGCCGCCTTCGCTTGCCGGCGCCAAGGCTTCGATCGATATATCAGAGAGGTCGGAATCAACAAGCACCGAGCCGGTCAGATTCGCGACTTCGCCAGCCGTATACCGGCGTGATGGCGCGAAGAACACCGGATCGGTCATTCCAGAAGCTATATCCAGCTAGCGCATGACCCCGAAAATCGGAATCGATTTTCGGAAAGGATCATGCGCAAAATCAAAGTTCTACAGCGTCCTTTGCGCGTCCAAGAGGACGCGCGGCGCTGTAGTGTCGGATCACTCTCTTCCGGACGCCAACGACCCGGAAGCATCGTTGTCCGCCGATCAGAAGCGGGTCGATATACCGAAGTTGAATTCCTGCACGTCGTCGGTGTCCTCCTTGAGGACCGGAATCGCATAGTCGATGCGGATCGGGCCAAAGGGCGACGCCCACATCAGACCGACGCCAACAGAGGCGCGCCACTGCATGTCCACCGTCGACTGGTCGACCAGTGCAGTCTCGATCTTGCTGCCATAGAGCGTCGCAGCATCGGCGAACACCGCGCCGCGAAGGCCGAAGCTCTCCGGAATGACCGGCATCGGGAACTGGGCTTCCGCCGAGGCGTTGAAATAGGTGGTGCCGCCGAGATGGTCGTCGCTGGGTGCTGGGGCGGCCGGACCGATGCCGCCATAAGCGAAGCCGCGTATCATGCGGTCGCTGCTCTGGAAATGATCGAAGATGCGCAGATCGCCGGAGCCGAAGCCCTGGATATGGCCAGCCCCGCCCGAAATCACCCCCACCAGATCAAGCTGCTCCGACAATGTCTGGTAGACGCTGCCGCGCGCGGTCACCTTGACGAACTTGGCGTCGCCGCCGAGGCCGGCCACTTCCGTGGTGACATTGGCGAAGATGCCTTCATGCGGGTTCTTCATGTCGTCGATGGTGTTGTAGACCAGGCCAAGGCTGACCGACGACTTGAGCCACGGGCTTTCCGCAATGCCGTTTAGGACAGCCTGAGAGATGTCGCAGCCAGCCAGTGGATCGCAGTCATCGTCGAGCTTGTACTTTTCCTGCGCGATATTGTACGCCAGCTGCGTCGAGATGTTGTCGGTGATCGGCAGGCCGAAGCGCACTGTCGCGCCTAGCGTCTCGCTCTTATAGTCGTCGTACTCCCTGGTTCGATTGAAGACATCGAAACCGGCGGCAATGCGCCGCCCGAGGAAATAGGGCTCGGTGAAGGAGAAGCTGTAGTCGCGCGAATTCCTGCCGCCGCCCGCCGATAGTTTGATGAACTGGCCGCGTCCGAGGAAGTTGCGCTCGGTGATCGATCCCTCGACGGACGGGCCTGACGTGTCGCCGCCTGTCGAATAGCCGGCGCCAATCGAGAACTCGCCGGTCGATTTTTCGACCACGTCGACCACGAGCACCACCTGGTCTGGCTCAGAGCCGGGAACGGTGGAAACTTCGACTTTTTCAAAATAATCGAGCGCTTCCAGCCGCTTCTTCGCGCGCTGGATGAGAACCTGGTTGAAGGCATCGCCCTCGCTCACGTCGAATTCGCGGCGAATGACATAGTCGCGTGTCCGGTCGTTGCCGCGAATCTCGATGCGCTCGACATAGGCCTTGGTGCCCTGGTCGATCGTATAGACCACTGAAATGGTGTGGTTCTCGAAATTGCGGTCGCCGCGCGGCGTCACCTGGGCGAAGGGATAGCCGGAACCGGCGACCCTCTCGGTCAACGCAATGATGGTGTCTTCGACGTTCTCAGCGTTGTAGACGTCGCCCTTGTGGGTTTCGACCGCCGACTGCAGCGATGCAGCGTCGACCTCGGGAATCGTGCTCTCGACGCTGACGTCGCCGAAGGTGTAGCGGTCGCCCTCCTGCACGGTGATGGTCACCGTGTACTTGTTGGTGGTTTCGTCGAGTTCGCCGACCGCGGAAATCACCTGGAAGTCAGCATAGCCGTGATTGTAATAAAAACGGCGCAGCAGCTCCTCGTCGGCGCGCAGCTTATCTTCGTCATAGACGTCGTCGCGCAGCACGAACGAAAGGATGGACGAGCGCTTGGTGGAGATGACGTCGGACAGGCGACGGCTCGAGTAGGCACTGTTGCCGACGAAATTGATCGCGGCGATCTGCGTGCGGCCGCCTTCGTTGATGTTGAAGACCACGTTCACGCGGTTGTCGCCGAGGTCCATAATCTGGGTGGTCACGGCGGCGTCGTCGCGGCCGATACGCCTGTAGGCAGCCTTGACCGCCTCGACATCGGCATCGAGCGCCTGCTGCGAGAACGTTCCACGCGGCTTCAACTGGACCGCGGCCGCAAGGGCGTTGTCCTTGAGCTTCTTGTTGCCCTGGAACAGCACCTGGTTCACGACCTGATATTCGGAAACCTTGATGACCAGCGACGAACCGACCTGGTTGATCTGGACGTCCGAGAACAGCCCGGTGCCGAACAGCGCCTTGACCGCATCGTCGATATCGGAACTGGAAAATGGCTTGCCGGGCTTGATCGTGACGTAGTTGCGGATCGTGTCGGCGTCGACACGCTGATTGCCGCTGACTTCAACTCTTGAAACAACAGCGGCCTCTGCCGCCGATGTGGCAACGAACTGTACTGCGAGCGCACCTGGTACGACCAGGGCGGCGGACAGGGCCACCGCAGACGCGGCGCTCAGAAACTTGGATGCTGCCTTCATCGGGCTTTTGTACCTTTTCTCGAAGTCCCCACGGCGAGAAAACCGGACGTGCGGTAAATTCCCCTACCGTATTAACCGGATTTTCCCTACACGCAAGGCTCCTGGTTAATTTGTATTTACTTAACCCTGTTGCGTGGCTTTCGCGTCACGCATATCCCCATGCATGGTAAACGGCGTCTCAACATTGGCTGTGCCGAAGCCAAATTTCTTCATGATTTCAGCATCCAAAAAGGTCGTTCCAGAAAACGAACCCCATGAAGCCCAAGACGAGAAGCAGGCCGGCCCTGTAACCCATTTCCATCATCCGTTCCGACACCGGTCGCCGAATGACGGCCTCCACGCCGTAGAACAGGAGATGGCCGCCGTCGAGGGGGGGAATCGGCAAAAGGTTGAGAATACCGATCCCGACCGACAACAGCGCAACAAGTTGCACAAGCCAGTCGAAGCCCAGTTTTGCCGCCTGCCCCGACATCTTTGCGATCTTGATTGGACCGCCCAGCTGGCATTTGTCTTCGCGACCGACGACGAAACGCTGCAGGAACTGGCCGGTACCCTGGATGATGTGGCCGGTTTCCTCGACCGCGGCAGCCAGTGCGCCAGCCGGGCTGTAGGTGATCAGGCGCGGTTGGCCGAATTCCTGGTTGTTGACGACGCCGATCACGGCCACCTTGACCTTGTTGCCCAGCGCGTCTTCCTGTTCCATTAACCGCGGCGTCGCCGTAACGGTGATCTCCTTGCCGTCGCGCAGCATGACGAAGGTGATGGCGTCGCCGCCGCGGCCCGAGACCCGGCGCTGGACGTCGGCGAAGGTCTGGACCTTGCTGCCGTCGACGCTGACGAATCGGTCCCCGGGCAGGATCCCGGCCTGCGCCGCCGGACTGTCGGCGGTGACTTCAGCCACCATCGGCTCCATCACAGGGCGGCCATAGGCGGTAAACAGCACCGCGAAGACGGCGATCGTCAACAGGAAATTGAACAGCGGACCGGCCACCACAGTCGCGGCGCGCTTCCAGACCGGCTGCGTGTGAAACGCGATCTTGCGCTCGGCATCGGTCAGCGTTTCGAGCTCCTCCGAGCTGGGTTGGCTCGATGTGGCGTTCATGTCGCCGACGAATTTGACGTAGCCGCCGAGTGGTATGGCGCAGAGTTTCCAGCGCGTGCCATGGCTGTCATTGAAGCCGAAGAGTTCCGGGCCGAAGCCGATCGAAAAGACTTTCACGCCGATGCCGCACCAGCGGCCGACGAGATAATGGCCCATCTCGTGGACGAACACGACTACGGTCAGCACGAACAGGAACGGCACCAGCGTGCCGAGGACAAAGCCTTCCGTGCTGAAAACCGCGTGAAGAATCTCGTTCAACTCATGTCCTCAAATTCGTCCGCAGCACGGTCGTACCGCGACTGTGGCATCAATCCAGGCGAATCCATGGCGCATCCTGCGCAGGTCAAGAAACCAGGCCGGGAATCAATGCTGGTCAAGCTGGAAACAGCCCCTGTGCCGGATGGTCGGCGGTCGCCGAAATCCAGCCGATGACGTACAGGGCGAAAGCCGCCGCGACAAGCCCGTCGACCCGGTCCATGACGCCGCCATGGCCCGGTATCAGCGTGCCCGAATCCTTACGGTTGTGGCGGCGCTTCACCCATGATTCGAAAAGGTCGCCGGCCTGGGAGACGAGCGAAAGCACGAGCGCGACGACGCTGAGCACTGCGAGATTGCCGGCTCCGGCCGCGGCCGCCAGAAGCAGCCCGGCAACCATGCCGCCGACGGCGCCGCCGAGGGCCCCGCTCTGCGTCTTGCCGGGCGAGATCGATGGTGCAAGCTTCGGACCGCCGACAGCGCGGCCGACGAAAAAGGCTGATATGTCGGTCGCCCAAACCACCGCGAACAGGAAGAGAATGGCGACGAGGCCGGGATGATCGCCGTCACGCAAAAGAGCAAGTGACAGTCCGGAAATGGCGGCATAGGCAAGGCCGGACGCGTCCCACTGTCCCGCCTGGCGCATCGAAGTCTGGCGCATCGAACCCACGGCCACGGTGACAACGACCATCACTGCCACAAGAAGCAGAAGCCATGACGCAGGCAAGCCGGCGACCAAACCGCCGACGAAAACCAGAAGCAGCGCTTCCGGCAGAAAACCAAGACCCGTGGCGGCAACCGGGCGGCACATTCGTGACCATTCGTAGAAGATCAGAATCGTCATGGCCGCGCAAAGCAACCGGAAGGGCAGTCCGCCCAGCCAGGTCAGGCTGAGTGTGACGACCGCAAGCACGATGGCAGAAATAACCCGAAGCTGGAGGTTGCTCATCCCTTGGCCGTCACGGCGACGTCTTGAGCGCCCAGACCGCCGAAACGGCGCTCGCGACTGGCAAAGTCACGCAATGCGTCGGCCAAATGCTCGCGGCTGAAATCGGGCCAGTAGCAAGGCAGGAAGACAAGCTCGCTATAGGCCGCTTGCCACAGAAGGAAATTCGACAGCCTGAGCTCGCCGCTGGTACGGATGACCAGTTCCGGATCCGGAATACCCTGGGTGTCGAGAGAGCCGGCAAAGGATTCGGCCGTGATCGCCTCGCTGTCGAGCTCGCCGCGCGCCACCGCCGAGGCAAGCTTGCGCGCTGTGCGCACGATCTCGTCGCGTCCGCCATAGTTGAAAGCGATGACCAGGGTCAGCGCGTCGTTGTGGACGGTCAGGGTTTCGGCCTCTTCAAGCAGGGTCCTGATGTCAGGCTGCAGCCCTGCCCTGTCGCCGATGATCCTGACCCGCACGCCGTTTTGGTGCAGTTCGGCGAGATCGCGGCGAATGAAGATTTTCAACAGGCCCATCAGGTCGCTGACTTCGGACTTCGGCCGCGACCAGTTTTCCGACGAGAAGGCGTAGACGGTCAGGAACGAGATGCCAAGGCCAGGAGCGGCGCGCACCGTGTTGCGCAGCGCCTCGACGCCGGCACGATGCCCAGCAAGCCGTGGCAAGCCACGCGCCTTGGCCCAGCGTCCGTTTCCGTCCATGATGATCGCGACATGCGCGGGGCTTGTCATGTTCTCGCTTTCGAGCCAGCAGTGGCCAGACCCTAAACCTGCATGATTTCAGCTTCCTTATCGGAAAGCAGATGGTCGATGGTGCTGATCGTCTCGTCGGTGAGTTTCTGAACCTGGTCGGACCGCTTGCGATGATCGTCTTCGCTTATATCGCCGTCCTTTTCCGCCTTTTTGAGAAACTCCATGCCGTCCCGGCGCACGTGGCGCACGGCTATACGGGCATTCTCTGCATAACCGTGCGAGATCTTGACCAGTTCCTTGCGGCGCTGTTCGTTGAGCTCGGGCAGCGGAATTCTGAGATTGGTGCCATCGACTATCGGATTGAAGCCGAGATTGGATTCACGGATGGCGCGATCGACCGCGCCGACCATCGACTTATCCCAGACCGAAACCGAAATCATGCGCGGCTCCGGCACCGACACGTTTGCCACTTGGTTGATCGGCATGGTGGTGCCGTAGGCCTGCACCTGGATCGCGTCGAGCAGGTTGCTCGAAGCGCGGCCGGTCCGCAGCGAAGCCAGATCGTGCTTGAACGCAGCGATTGCCCCGTCCATGCGCCGTTTGAGATCATCGTATTCGCCACTCATCATCGTCTCCTCGACCCGTTAGCCGGGTTCACTTCAGGGTAATCCCGTATTCAAGCCTCAATCCGAAAACCGGTTCCCGCTTTTCGCCTACGGGAAACCTTCGGTTCGGGATCGGGCTCCCGATCAGTCGTCCGTGACGACCGTGCAACGGCCGCCGCCCCTCAGAATATCACCGAAACCACCCTTCTCGTGGATCGAATAGACGATTATCGGAATGTTGTTTTCGCGCGCAAGTGCAATCGCGGCCGTATCCATGATCGAAAGACCGCGTCTTATGACTTCGCCATGGCTGATGCGCTCGAAGCGGGTCGCATTCGGGTCCTTCTTGGGATCTGCCGAATAAACGCCGTCGACCTGCGTACCCTTGAACAGCGCATCGGCGCCGATTTCTGCCGCGCGCAGCGCCGCGGCCGAATCGGTGGTGAAGAAAGGATTGCCGGTGCCGCCGGCGAAAATGACGACCTTGCCCTGGTTCATGTAGGCGGTCGCTTGGCGCTGCGAAAAGCTCTCGCAAAGCTCAGGCATGGCGATTGCCGACAGCACCACCGCGTCGACGCCGATCTTGTTCAGCGAAGTGCGCAGTGCCAGCGAGTTGATGACGGTGGCGAGCATGCCCATGTGGTCGCCGGTGACCCGGTCACCTCCCTTGGACGCAACCGCCACGCCGCGAAAGATGTTGCCGCCGCCGATGACGATGCCGACCTCGATGCCCAGGGCGCGGGCCTCGGCGATGTCGGCGGCGATGCGATCGACTACCGACACGTCGATGCCGAAATGCTGCTCGCCCATCAACGCTTCGCCAGATGCTTTCAGCAAGACACGTCGGTAGAGGGGCTTCACCGTCATCTGGTCCTCATTATCGTGCGTGTGACGCGCCGCGGGCTGCCGCCGCGCAGGCGCTGCCCCGAAACATTGGGTTCCGATACACGAAGGGCGCCGCGATGTCACGCGGCGCCCGAACCGGAAAACTCTCTTCCAGCCTTTAGCTTACGCCGGCAAATGCACCTTGCATGAGCAGATCCGGGCATGAGCAGATCCGGCAGATAGCCAACCGGCCTGTCGCCGGCCGCACCGCGCAAGAAATCGGCCGGGCATCCTCGCGGACACCCGGCCATAAAGTCATTTCAGAAAGATAGGCTGCGGTTTACTTCTTGACCGCCGCCGCGACTTCCGCCGCAAAATCGGTCTCTTCCTTCTCGATGCCCTCGCCGAGCGCGAAGCGCAGATAGGCAGTGATCTTGGCCGGTGCGCCGATTTCCTTCTCGGCATCCTGCAGCGCCTTCTCGACGGTGATGTCGGGATTGAGCACGAAAGCCTGCTTGAGCAGCACGACCTCTTCGTAGAACTTGCGCAGACGGCCCTCGACCATCTTCTCGATGATCGCCTCCGGCTTGCCGGACTGGCGCGCCTGGTCGGCGAAGATCGCCTTCTCGCGCTCGACCGCGGCCGGATCGAGCTGCTCCGTCGTCAGCGCCATCGGGTTGGTGGCGGCGACATGCATGGCGACCTGACGGGCAAAGGCGTTGGCGGCCTGCGCGTTGCCTGTCGTCTCGATGGCGACCAGCACGCCGAGCTTGCCAAGGCCGTCGGCAACCGCATTGTGGACGTAGGTCGCGACAGCGCCGTGCTCGACCGTGAGCTTGGCCGAACGGCGGAAGCCAAGATTCTCACCGATTGTGCCGACAGCGTCCTTGATGGTGTCGGCAACCGACTTGTCGGAACCCGGATACGGGGCGGCTGTGACGGCCTCGGTCTTGCCGCCATAGGCGAGCGCGACCTTGGCGACCTTGGCGACGATCTCCTGGAAGGCGGAGTTGCGGGCAACGAAGTCGGTCTCAGAATTGACCTCGACGACCGCCGCCTCGCGGATACCGGAATCGACGCCGATCAGGCCTTCGGCCGCGGTACGGCCAGCCTTCTTGTCGGCCTTGGAAATGCCCTTCTTGCGCAGCCAGTCGACGGCCTCTTCCATGTTGCCGTTGGTCTCGTTCAACGCCGCCTTGCAGTCCATCATGCCCGCGCCGGTCAAGTCGCGGAGTTCTTTGACCTGTGCAGCCGAAATACTCATTGTCGCCTCTTTGTTTAAAATGCACCGACGCACCACCGGTCCTCGATGATGCGCCTGGCGCCAGCGCTTAGCGCGCCAGAATATGAAAAAGATGAAGGCCGAAACCGGCCTTCCCTGTTATGCTTCCGGTGTCCGGGCAGCCGGTGTCTCGGCGGTCGGCGTCGGCTCGAGTGCCGGCTCGATCGGGGCCTCGGCCAAAGCGCCAACGTCGACGCCAAGCGCGCCCTGCTGGCGAGCAATGCCGTCGATTGCAGCCTTGGCGATCAGATCGCAATAGAGCTGGATGGCGCGGGCCGCGTCATCATTGCCGGGGATCGGGAAATCGATCTTGTCCGGGTCGCAGTTGGAATCGATGATGGCGACGACCGGGATGCCGAGGCGCTTGGCCTCGAGGATGGCGATCGCTTCCTTGTTGGTGTCGATCACGAACATCAGGTCGGGCGTCGAGCCCATGTCCTTGATGCCGCCCAGCGCCTTGTCGAGCTTCTCGCGCTCGCGATCGAGGTTGAGGCGCTCCTTCTTGGTGAGCCCCTGGGCCTCGCCAGCCAGCATCTCGTCGAGCTTGCGCAGGCGCTGGATGGAATTCGAGATCGTCTTCCAGTTGGTCATCATGCCGCCGAGCCAGCGGGAGTTGACATAGTACTGGGCCGAGCGCTGCGCGGCGTCGGCGACGATCTCGGACGCCTGGCGCTTGGTGCCGACGAACAGCACGCGGCCACCCTTGGCGACGGTGTCGGAAACCTGCTTCAGCGCCTGGTGCAGCAGCGGCACCGTCTGCGAGAGGTCGATGATGTGGATGTTGTTGCGGGCGCCATAGATATAGGGCGCCATCTTCGGGTTCCAGCGGTGAGTCTGGTGGCCGAAGTGAATGCCAGCTTCCAAAAGCTGGCGCATGCTGAAATCAGGCAGAGCCATTCTCGAGTATCCTTTCCGGTTAGCCTCCACGGACACAGGCATTTTTGGACTTTGTCCTCGAACGCCACCGGAGGTTTCAGCCGGATTTCTCCCGGGCAGACACCAAAGTCCGTGTGTGGAATGAGCGCGCATATAGAGGGGATGCGCGGCAAACGCAAGCGCTGCGGTGTCTTGCGGCTCAGCATGCGGCGATCAGCGCACCCGGGCTATGGTCGTATCTTCCCCTTCGGCACGCGGACACGCCGGAAAACAGCAACGATCTCTTCGCGGCTGCATTCGATGGCGCCTAGCCGCACCGCGCGGTCGCGCTCGAAGCCGGTTATGTCATAATGCGGCGCCGATGTCTTCGGCGGCCCCTGATAGGACGAGCGCTTGACGCCGAGCTGTGCTGCAAAACGATGCAGCTCGTCGGTGTCGTCGGCCAGCAGATGACACCAGCGGTGGCCGACCCATTTCCAGATCGCCGCGTCGACATACACCGCCATTAGGTTTGCCGCACTCCTTCATCTTGCGCCGACCAGCGGAGCCGCAGTTCACCTGGGGCCAAGATCCAAACGTTAGCGATGATAGAAGGGATTCGGATAGAAAATGAAGCCGCCGGCGGCTTCGAGTTCGGCTACTGACGTGGTGACAGCCGCCTGCATACGGCTGTGAAGTTCGGCGAGCGCATCGTCGATCGAGCCCCGAAAGGCATGCAATCCCAACGGTTCCGGCACCCGGATATGCGCGCAGCGCGGCCCGGCCGGCTGCGGCACGAAGCGGTTGATCGTGTCGCGCAGCGTGCCCTTGCAATAGTCGTTGCGGACGCGCTTCAGATGCTCGGCGATCTCCTCTTGCGTGATGCGCGAGTTAACTGAGGCCCACGGTCCGACGCGCTGGAGACGCTGGATCGTGTCCGCCAGCGTGCGGACCTGTTTTTGTCTCTCAGCGTCGCCGGTGTTTTCCCGCAGCCAGCAGCGCGACCGGCGCAAAAGCTCGGCGATCTCGTTGGCGCCGGGATCGAACGAAATGCCCTCCCCCAGGCGCCGGCTCAATTCGAGCAGCAGTTGCGTCTGACGCGCTGCATACGAAGCCCGTTCGTCGGGCGCCATGCCACAGGCAATCTCATCGCGCGACAGCAACGTCGCATAGACATGGTGGACGCGCTCCGGCAGCGTATCGGCGGCACGGCGTTCGATCTTCAGGCTCTTCTCGACATACGCGCATTCCTGCGCCAGCGCCGGCTCGACATTTTTGGTGAAGGCGAGCTTCCAGACAACCGGCGCGATCCAAATCCTACAATCCTGATCCGTGGCGCGACCGCGCTTAAGCGCTTCGAACCCCATCTCGACCGCCCCCGGAAGGAGCGAACCGACGACATTTGCATGCCAGCCGACGCCGCCTTCGGGATGCAAGAGAACACCATGCCCTTTCAGCGCCCAGGCGATCGAGTGTTCCTTGGCGGCCCCACTGTTGCCGGGAATCTGGGCGATCAGATTGTTGGCCAGCCAGAATTTCTGCATGATCCGGCCGAGGCCGTTGACGACGCCATGCGTGGCCCAGGATGCCGCGAGCGGACTGACCTGCGAGACAATCTCCTTGTCGATCATCCAGTCGGTAAAGAATTCCGGATGGTTGGGCGTGATGAACGTCGCCTTGCCGGCGCCGCAACAGGCCTTCAGCCGCTGCCGGTCGTCGTCGGGAAAGTCGATATGACGGACATTGGCGACGCCGCGCAATCCGGCCAGGCGGTTGAACGGCAACAGGTCGCGAAACCCGGGAATGCCATGCAGCATGACAACCCGGTTGACTACAGTCATGATCCTGATCAGCGCCGGATTGGGCCTCGGCGCCACGAACACATCGATTCTGCTCAACCCACCCCCCGATCGACCCATCGGCGTAGAAGTTGAGATGCAATTGCGGCGTGTTCAAGTCATGGCGCATGACCCTAAAAATCGGAATCGATTTTCGGAAAGGATCATGCGCAAAATCAAAGTGCTACAGTGTCCTTTGCGCGGCCA
Source organism: Mesorhizobium sp. f-mel (assembly GCF_053850215.1). Classification (NCBI taxonomy): domain Bacteria; kingdom Pseudomonadati; phylum Pseudomonadota; class Alphaproteobacteria; order Hyphomicrobiales; family Phyllobacteriaceae; genus Mesorhizobium; species Mesorhizobium sp. f-mel. Next base: position 53,733 of record NZ_JBSPTO010000022.1, on the reverse strand, counting down.
AGAACGCGCGGCGCTGTAGGCGCCGCCTTGCGGGCGTGGTTAACCTGAAGCCTATTTCGGCGGACAGGCTTTCGACTGATCGAACAACGACAGATTGACCAGCTTGCCGGTCATCGAGAACTCGCCATAGTCCATGACGAGGTCGCGCGTGATGCCGTTGTCATGCAGCTTGAAGCTGATCCGGTACTCCGGCACCTCCTCGCCTGACTTGTCGGTGCCGTCGAAATAGGCGATGTCGACTGGCCAGTATTTGTCGGTGGCGAGTTTCGCCAATGCCGGCGCTTCCGGATCAGCTTTGTCGGCATCGGCTTTCTTGCCGACGACGACGGTGGTGGTCATCACTTTGTCGGCATCTTCCGAGCCGTCGAACAGGTTGGTTTCGTAGAAATTTTCGCCCTTTTCGGCCTTGTCGATCAGTTCGGCCAGATGCTGGGTCGGAAACTGGGTGGCAGCGAGTTCGAGGCTGCTCTTCTCCGGCTTGTCGATGTCGACCTTGAGGCCCTTCGTCTCCTTCGTCGCGGTGCCCTTGACCTCCTTGTCGAGGTTCTGGTCGACGAAGGATTTTGTCACGAACGAGAACGTCTTGCCTTCGGCGTCCTCGAAAGTGGTCGTCTGCTGGTCGGTCAGCTTTGTTGCATTGTCGTTGGTGGCAATCTGGGTGACGAAGCGGAACTTCACCGTGTAGCCTTCGCAAGGTGAGCCGTTGAACTCATAGACCATGCGGCCGGAAATGCCGGTAATGCCGGAGCGATCGGAGGCTTTGTCCAGGCTCAGATCGTAAACCGCGCGATGCGCTTGCAGCACCGGTACGGCAAAAGCCGGCGCCATCGAGAACACCGCTGGCAGCAGGACAGCGTGGAATGCGAGGCGTGTTGCGCGCATGAGGGGCTCCGATCATCGCGCCTGATGGCAGGCCGCAGGAAAGAGGGTCCAGCTTAAAAAAAGTCGTGGCGGAAGCGAGGCAAAAATAGCAATTTTGGCCCGGCCTGCCCGGCGTCATCAAGCAATAGGGAAATACCATGAGCGAAACAATCGAAAAGCGGCTAAGCGATCTCGGCGTGACGCTTCCGGTCGCAGCCGCGCCCGCCGCCAATTACGTGCCCTATTCCAGGTCAGGCAATCTGCTGTTCACCGCCGGACAGCTGCCGCTCAGCGAGGGCAAGCTGCAGGCGAGCGGACTGCTCGGCCGCGATGTCGACACCGCAAGCGGCAAGGAAGCGGCAAAATACTGCGCAATCAACATATTGGCGCAGGCCAAGGCAGCCCTTGGCGATCTTGAGAAAATCCGCCGCCTGGTGAAGATCACCGTCTTCGTCGCCTCGGCACCGGATTTTGTCGAACAGCACCTGGTTGCCAACGGCGCCTCGGATTTTCTGGTTGCAGTGCTCGGCGATCACGGCAAACATGCCCGCTCCGCCGTCGGCGCCGCCTCCCTGCCGCTTAATGCCGCAGTGGAAATCGAAGCCATCTTCGAAGTCGAATGAGCCAGTCATGACCGATCTTTCCTGGCTGACCGCCCGACCCGTTGCCCATCGCGGCCTCCACGACATGAACAAGACGCGGTGGGAGAACACGCTTTCCGCCTTTGCCGCGGCAGCCGAACGCGGCTATGCGATCGAATGCGATGTGCATCTGTCGTCTGACCGCATCCCGGTCGTGATTCACGACAGCGATCTGAAGCGGCTGACCGGCCAGGACGGCTTCGTCTGGCAGCGAACGGCAGCGGAGATGACGGCGCTCAGGGTTGGCGGCACATCAGACCATCTACCGACTCTGCAGCAGGCACTCGACCTGGTCGATGGTCGTGTGCCGATGGTCGTCGAGCTGAAAGGGGTCCCCGGCCGGGACGAAGGTCTGGTGGAAAGCGTCGGCGAGATGCTCAAGCACTACAAGGGCAAGGCGGCGATCATGTCGTTCGACCACTGGCTGATCCGCGATTTCCCGAAACACGCGCCCGGCATTCCGGGCGGGCTGACCGCTTACGGCAATGACGTCAAGCTGATCGAGGCGCATTTCGCCATGCTGGCGCACGACATCGCCTTCGCCTCCTACGCCGCCGGCGACCTGCCGAACCAGTTTGTCAGTTTCGTGCGCGAAAGGCTCAAAATGCCGGTCATCACATGGACCGTGCTCGACCAACCGGCGGTCGACCTGACCTTTAGATATGCCGACCAAATGACATTCGAAGGATTCGAACCCGATCTTGTACAGGTCGCTTGAACCGGCTTGCATGGACCGGCACGGAGCTTAAATAAGCCTCATGGATCAAGGCGATGAAGGCGACGGGCAAACGGCGAATGGAGCGTATGCGATCCGGGTTGCCTCCGGCATCGGAGCCTTCACCTGCGCGGAATGGGATGGCCTCGGCGGTACCGCACGCGGCGATACAGAAAACGGCTACAACCCCCTCGTTTCGTTCGCTTTTCTGAGCGCGCTTGAAGATTCGGGCTGCGCCGTGCAGCGCACCGGTTGGAGGGGCCATCATCTCAGGCTGGAGACAGCGCAGGGAAAACTGCTCGGTGCCGTTCCCTGCTACCTGAAATCGCACAGCCAGGGCGAGTATGTTTTCGATCACGGCTGGTCCGACGCGTTCGAGCGCGTCGGCGGGCGTTATTACCCAAAACTGCAATGCGCCGTGCCGTTCACGCCGGTCACCGGTCCTCGCCTGCTGGTCAACAAGGGCGAGGACAGTCGCGCCGTGAAAGCCGGCTTGGCAGAAGGCCTTAAGGCGGTGACGGACAAGCTCGGCGTCTCTTCCGCGCACGTAACCTTCGCGCAGCAGAAGGATGTCGGGGCGCTGGAAGCGGCGGGTTTCCTGCACCGCACCGACCAGCAGTTCCACTTCTTCAACGAAGGTTTTTCGACCTACGACGATTTTCTCGCCACTCTGGCGTCGCGCAAGCGCAAGGCCATGAAGAAGGAGCGGCGCGAGGCGCTCGCCCACGGCATCTCGATCGACTGGCTGACCGGCAGGGATCTCACCGAAAGGATCTGGGACGACTTCTTTGCCTTCTACATGGATACCGGCAGCAGGAAATGGGGGCGGCCCTACCTCAACCGCGAGTTTTTCTCGATGATCGGCGAGCGCATGGCCGGCGACATCCTGCTGGTGATGGCCAAGCGCAATGGACGCTACATTGCCGGCGCTATCAATTTCATCGGTTCCGATGCGCTCTACGGCCGCAACTGGGGCTGCATCGAAGACCATCCGTTCCTGCATTTCGAGGTCTGCTATCACCAGGCGATCGACTTCGCGATCGACCGTAAGCTGAAAGTGGTCGAAGCCGGCGCGCAAGGCGAGCACAAGCTGGCGCGCGGCTATAGGCCGGTGACCATGCATTCGGCGCATTACATCGCGCATCCCGGCTTGCGCAACGCGGTCGCCGACTATCTCAGGCGCGAGCAGCGCGAAGTGGAGCGGATGGGCGACTATCTTGAAGAGCACACGCCGTTCCGCAAGGATCTGGCGGACGGTTAGGGCGACGCGTCCAATTGGACGCAAAAAGCATGCTCTAACACTTTGAATCTCCGCATCGTACTTTCCGAAAATCGATTCCGATTTTCGGGTTTGATGCGGTAGAGCAAGGCACAATCCGGAGCGCACGCCATGGCTGACCCCACCTACGACAGCAACAATATCTTCGCGAAAATCCTGCGCGGTGAAATCCCGTCGCATCGCGTCTATGAAGATGACGCGATCGTTGCCTTCATGGATGTAATGCCGCAAGGGCCAGGTCATACGCTGGTTGTGCCGAAGGCGCAGTCGCGCAACCTGCTTGACGCGGACCCGGCAGTATTCTGCCCGCTCTTCGCCGTCGTGCAGAAGGTGGCGTTGGCGGTGAAGAAGGCCTTCGGCGCCGATGGTGTCACCATCCTGCAGTTCAACGAGCCTGCTTCGGGCCAGACCGTCTACCACCTCCATGTCCATGTCATTCCGCGCTTCCAGGGAATCCCTTTGAAGCCGCATAGCGGGCAGATGGAGAAACCGGAAGTGTTGACTGAGAACGCTGACAAGATACGAACAGAGCTGGGAAGCTGAAGCCGGGCGTCGCGCACAACGCCTCCAGCATCCACTACCTCTTTATCCAATAAAAAAGCCCCGTTTCCGGGGCTTTTTTAGTTTTCAGGCCATCACCCTTTGCGGGGCAGTTGCGGCACCAAGCTGCGCTTGCCGCCATCTTTGCCCTTGGGCTCCGCCTTCTGCGCGATCGCCTTTTTCGCGACGGGCTTCTTGCTGGCAGCTTTCTTGAGTTTCGGCGTGTCGTCCGGTTCTTCCTTCTTCGGCTTGACCGGCGCCTCGTCCGCGAGCGACTCGAGCTTCAGGCCGGTCTCGCCGGTCTCCTTCTTCTCGACGGTGACACGCACCGTGCCGCCCTTCTTGAGCTTACCGAACAGCACCTCGTCGGCCAGCGGCTTCTTGATGTGCTCCTGGATGACGCGGCCGAGCGGCCGTGCTCCCATGCGCTCGTCGTAGCCCTTCTCGGCCAGCCAGGCGATCGCTTCCTGCGACAGGTCGAAGGTGACGCCACGCTCGGAGAGCTGGGCCTCGAGCTGCATGACGAACTTCTGCACCACCTGATGGATGACCGGAACCGGCAGCGAGCCGAACGGGATGATCGCATCCAGACGGTTGCGGAATTCCGGCGTGAACAGCCGGTTGATCGCCTCGACATCGTCGCCTTCGCGCTTGGTCGAGCCGAACCCGATCGCCGCGCGTTGCGCATCAGAGGCGCCCGCATTGGTGGTCATGATCAGGATGACGTTGCGGAAGTCGATCTGCTTGCCGTTGTGGTCGGTCAGCTTGCCGTGGTCCATGACCTGCAGCAGGATGTTGAACAGGTCCGGATGCGCCTTCTCGACCTCGTCCAGCAACAGCACGCAATGCGGATGCTGGTCGACGCCGTCGGTCAACAGGCCGCCCTGGTCGAAGCCGACATAGCCGGGAGGCGCGCCGATCAGCCGCGAGACGGTGTGGCGTTCCATATATTCCGACATGTCGAAGCGGATCAGCTCGACACCGAGCGAGGCGGCGAGCTGCTTTGCCACTTCGGTCTTGCCGACGCCGGTCGGTCCCGAGAACAGGTAGGAGCCGATAGGCTTCTCCGGTTCGCGCAGGCCGGCCCGCGCCAGTTTGATCGCCGAGGTCAATGCCGTGATCGCGGTGTCCTGACCGTAGACGACACGTTTCAACTCAACGTCGAGACCGGCCAGCACCTTCTCGTCGTCGGCGGAAACCGTCTTCGGCGGAATGCGGGCGATGGTGGCGATCGTCGCTTCGATCTCCTTGATGCCGATAGTCTTCTTTCGCTTGGCCTCCGGCACCAGCATCTGCGAGGCGCCGGTCTCGTCGATCACGTCGATTGCCTTGTCCGGCAGCTTGCGGTCGTTGATGTAGCGCGCCGACAGTTCGACCGAAGCCTTGATCGCCTCAGCCGTGTAGCGAACCTTGTGGAACTCCTCGAAATACGGCTTCAGACCCTTCATGATCTCGATGGCGTCCTCGATGGTCGGCTCGTTGACGTCGATCTTCTGGAAGCGCCGCACCAAAGCGCGGTCCTTCTCGAAAAACTGGCGGAACTCCTTGTAGGTGGTCGAGCCGATGCAGCGGATCGTTCCGGACGACAGCGCCGGCTTCAACAGGTTCGACGCATCCATGGCGCCGCCCGACGTCGCCCCTGCCCCGATCACGGTGTGGATCTCGTCGATGAACAGAACCGCGCCCGGATAATCCTCGAGTTCCTTGACGACCTGCTTCAGCCGCTCCTCGAAATCGCCGCGATAGCGGGTGCCGGCCAGCAATGTTCCCATGTCGAGCGCAAAGATGGTGGCGTTGTGCAGCACTTCCGGCACGTCACCCTCGACGATGCGCTTGGCAAGGCCCTCGGCAATCGCCGTCTTGCCGACGCCGGGGTCGCCGACATAGAGCGGATTGTTCTTGGAGCGGCGGCACAGCACCTGGATGGTGCGGTTGATCTCGGACCCGCGGCCGATCAGCGGATCGATCTTGCCGGCCTTGGCCTTGTTGTTCAGATTGATGCAATAGGCGGTGAGCGCGTCCTGCTGCTGCTTTTTCTTGCCGCCGTCCTCTTGCGGCTCGGCGCCGCTCTGGCCGCCCTGCTCGTCGTCGGCGCCGCGCGGCGACCGCGTCTCGGATGCGCCGGGACGCTTGGCGATGCCATGCGAAATGTAGTTGACCGCGTCGTAGCGGGTCATCTGCTGTTCCTGCAGGAAATAGGCGGCATGGCTCTCACGCTCGGCGAAGATCGCAACGAGCACGTTGGCGCCGGAGACTTCCTCGCGGCCGGACGACTGCACATGGATCACCGCGCGCTGGATGACGCGCTGGAAACCGGCCGTCGGCTTGGAATCCTCGTCGTAGCCGGTGACGAGATTGTCGAGCTCGGTGTCGATATAGGTGAGAACCGTGTGCTTCAGCTCGTCGAGATCGACGTTGCAGGCGCGCATGACCGCGGCCGCCTCGGTGTCGTCGATGAGAGCGAGCAGCAAATGTTCAAGGGTTGCGTATTCGTGGTGCCGCTCATTGGCGAGCGTCAGCGCCTGGTGAAGCGCCTTTTCCAGGCCTTGGGAGAAAGCCGGCATGTTACCTCACTTCTTCTCCATCACGCATTGCAGCGGATGCTGATTCTGTCGGGCGAAATCCATGACCTGAGACACTTTGGTCTCGGCCACCTCGAATGTATAGACCCCGCACTCGCCCACTCCATGATTGTGAACATGTAGCATGATGCGTGTGGCGGCTTCACGGTCCTTCTGGAAAAAACGCTCCAGTACGTGAACCACGAATTCCATGGGCGTATAGTCGTCGTTGAGAATGAGGACCCGATAAAGGCTAGGCTTCTTGGTCTTGGTTTTGGTGCGCGTGATGACAGCCGTGCCGCGACCGGCCTCATTGCCGTCGTTGCCGTTTTGCATCCGCACCACATCTCTCATGGCAGTCAAACCAATCGTCACGTAGCCCTGCCTTTTCGAATCCCCATACGAGTTCGACATGTAGGTCTTCGATGAACGATTTTAAGCCCTTCTGTTTAGCTGACAATATGGCTAGGTGGCCAAACTTGGCCGATTTTCGAAATCGTGAAGGCGGCAGAGCCCCCTGATTTCAAATTGCCATGAAAAAACCCGGCCGCGCGTTCGCGACCGGGTCTGTCTTGCAGGCCCGAGGGCCATCTTCACATTATAGCGAGATTACTTCGCTTTTGCGACGATTGATTCGAACGGCTTGTAGGCTTCTTTGGCGAGTTCGGCATAGAGATCGCCTATCTTGGTCGCTTCGGCGACGAAGGCTTCGTACGACTGCTTGGCAAAATCGGACTGGATCTCGATCGCCTTCTCCAGCGACTTGGCCGACAAAAGTTTCTCGGCTGCTGCGCTGCCGGCCTCGAAGCTTCTCTTGGTGTACTCGCCCGCCTCGGTGGCGATGGCCTGCGCACCCTTGGAAAGGGATGCGAAGCTCTTCAAGCCGGTGTCGGCAAACTCCTTGCCGTATTTGCTGAAATCTTCATAGGTCTGGGTCATTTCACGCTCCCTTGACAGTTGCCGTTGAACGGTGGACGCGCCCTGTCCGGGGCCGCGTTGTGCAATGCAAGTTATATATTGTGCACTGCACAAAAAGTCAATGTTTCGCCGAGCGCGGTTCCGGGCGACCGGCCCGGCGTGCAGGCCCAGCCACCGGCAATCGCTAAAATTCGAATAAAGGGAAGCTCAAGCCCGAAGAAAATGGTGAACACGATGGTTACCATAAACGGATTGGTAACGCTGACCGCGATAGCTTGGCTCGAAGTGAGGCAGGACCTTTGCCGCCTCCAGCAACAAAAAATTCAAAGGAACTATCGGTGCGTCAGGCGTTGTCGGGCATTCTCTCCAAATCCGCGTCCTCTTTAAAAACGATCATGATCCTCGCTTTGGCGATGACATTCGTCGTTGCCGACGCTGCTTCGTCCATGGCAGCGAGGTCGGCGGCCATCGTCATCGATGCCAAGACCGGCAAGGTGCTCTATTCTTCGAATGCCGATGGTCGGCGCTATCCGGCCTCGCTCACCAAGATGATGACGCTTTACCTGGCCTTCGAGGCCATGGCGAACGGCAAGATCAGCAAGAACTCCCGGGTCGTCTTTTCGGCCAATGCTGCTGCTGAACCGCCGACGAAACTCGGCGTCGGACGGGGCGGCGCGATCACGGTCGAGACCGCGATCCTGTCGATGGTGACCAAGTCGGCAAACGACTCGGCGACGGCGCTCGGCGAGCTTCTCGGCGGCAATGAAGCCAATTTCGCCCATATGATGACAGCCAAGGCGCGGGCGCTGGGCATGAAGGGGACCGTTTTCCGCAACGCCCACGGCTTGCCAAACCCCGGTCAGTTCACGACCGCGCGCGACATGGCGGTGCTCGGCATCGCGCTGCGGGAGCATTTTCCCCAGTATTACGGCTATTTCTCGCAGCGTTCCTTTCTCTACGGCCGGAGGCGCATCAACGGCCATAACCGCCTGCTTGGGCGCATCAAGGGCGTCGACGGCATCAAGACCGGTTACACCCGCGCCTCCGGCTACAATCTCGTTTCCTCGGTCGACGACGGCGATCGCCGCATCGTGGCGGTGGTGATAGGCGGGAAATCCGGCGGCAGCCGCGACAACCAGATGGCCGCATTAATCAAAACCTACATGCCGAAGGCGTCGTCGCGCGGCAGCGGCATGCTGGTCGCCAAGGCCGGCAGCGGCAACCCGATCAGCGCCCTGGCAAAAGTGTTCCTGCCCAAGCGCGACGCGCCGACGCCGGACAGCCGGCCGGACGACGATGCCCCGGACGATGATACCATTGCCTCGCTAGTTGAGGAAACCGACCCCGCCGTTGAAGAAGCCACCCCCGTCGTCCAGACCAGGCCCGTCTCTCAGACCAAGAAGGTCGACACAGTGGCCGCGGCCACGGCGGACGATGTCGCGACGGCAAGGGTCGCAGCAGCCTACGCCGAACCGGCGGCGGTCGATCCCGTCAACACGGCATCGGTGCCGTCCGGCTGGGCAGTCCAGGTCGCCTCTTCGCCAAAACAATCCGAAGCCCAGGCTCTCCTGGACGAGACGAGCAAGCAGGCGCCTTCGATCCTCGCCGATGCCACAGGTTTCACCGTCGCCTTCGAAAAGGACGGCGTCACCTATTACCGCGCCCGGTTCGGCTTTGGTTCGAAGACCGCTGCCTGGAAAGCCTGCAACGCCCTGAAGAAAAAGAAAATCGAGTGCTACGCCGTCCAGCAGTAGACGGCGTCGAAAACATCTCCCGGAAAAATTTCTGCGTCGAAGGAGACTAGTTGTGATTGGAGAGCAAGACGTCCTTGGCTTCATTGATCCGCGCCGCCAGAAAAGACGTGCCGCCGATATCGGGGTGCAGGCGCTGCATCAGGCGGCGGTGCGCCTTGCGGACATCCGCCGCGGCGGCCCCCGCTTCAAGACCAAGGATCTTGTAGGCCTCCTCCTTAGTCATGGCGCCCGAACCTGGCGAAACACCCAGCCCTTCGCCACCATTCGCCTCAGCGTCTTTGCGCCAGATGGGAAATCTGCCGTCAAGATACGTCTCTAGCAACTGGCGGCTCTCCGGGTCGCCGGGGAGCTCGCGATAAAGTTGCTGCAACTCCGAAAAGCTCATCGTGCCAAGCATCTTGCCTTCATGGCGGCCGGCGAGCACGAGCCCCTCCAGATTGCCGGTATCGTGATCAAGCTCCATTTCGAGTGCCGCGGTGCGCACCGTCGAATGCTTGCCCGGCTCCAGTTTCGCCGTCGGCCGCTTCATCCGCATGGAGCCATACCAGGCGAGCGCCGTCGACAGGATCAAGCCGCCGATACCTTCGCGTCCGACCAGAAGCACGGCGACGCCGATCAGCGCCAGCAGGACGGGCCCAAGTGTCCTCATCCCGTTTGCGAGTCTCGCGGGGTCGGCGCGGAGAAAGATCGTGGCCACGCCGAGCAGCACCAAAAGCAACGCCACGAATGCGATAATCGCGCCCATTATTTTCTGCTGCTCCGCAGATGCTCGATCATCAGCCGGTCTTCCGGCCTGCCCCTGGCCTCCAGTGCCTTCAGCCCGCCGGTTGCAAACACGGCGACCGCCGAAAGCAGGCTGGCCAAGGTTGCGGCGGCCCGCCGATCAAATCGGAACCAAGCACCTTTGGACAGCCGCGCAATCTCCTTAAATGCCTTTTCTGCGCCGGCATCATGGCCCTCCTGAAAGACGAAGACAGGAACGCCGTGCAGGCCGAGGCTGCCGGCCTTTTCGGCCAGATCGTCTATGTTTTCTTCCATCGCGTCGCCGATATAGACCAGCGCATTCACCCTGGCCGCCGCCGTCTGTTTCAGCGCATGGGCGAGAACCTTGCCGATCTGGGTTTGGCCGCTGCGGCATTCGATCCGCGTCATCAGCTGCTTCAGCGCGTCCGTATCGGTGACGAATCCAGATGAGCGGCACTCGCCAAGACCACGAAAATAAACCAATTGAACCTTCAGCGCTCCGGCCTTGCCGACGGCGTCGAACATCTCGCCCTGCAGCGCACAGGCAAGGTCCCAGGTCGGCTGGCGGCTCATCGTCGCGTCGAGCGAGAGTATCAGCCTGCCAGAACCGGTCGCGGACGCAGCGAGCGTCCTTGCCTGACGGATAAAGGCGTCGATCTCGCCAGTGCTTGATTGGGACTCGACCGGCGCAGGATTGGCCTTTGCGGGCACGGGCTGCTTCTTGTCGCTCATGACATTCAAGATGTGGCGTTGTCGCACAGCTTGCAAGCCCAGCATGAGGCGATCTGGAGGGCCAGCGATCACGGCAGCTTTGAATTTGGGGGACCTTCCTAGAGAAGGCCGAGATCGGCAAGCTCGCGCCTGAGTTTCGGCGGCATCTCGACCAATCCCGCTTTACCCTTGCCGAGATCGGCCGGTGCGTCCGACGGTTTCAGGTAGCGCCAGCCTTGAAAGGCGCGGCGCGGCTGCCATTCGGTGCGCACCACCGCGGGATCGAGCATCAGATAACAGCGGCCTATGCCCTCGTCATCGGTGAAAGGACGGATTTCCGTGATCAACTGGCGGCATTGCACATTGCCCTTGATCACCCAGTAGAGGGAACCGCCATCGGTGACCTCGGCGCCGCGCGTCGGCATCATGCGGGTGGTGTGGTAATGCTCGACCGGTTCACCGGCGCGCCGCCGTTCGTCGAGGCGGAAGGCAATCCACTCTTCGAGATCTTCAACGCTGTCGCAGCCGACGCAGAGCTTTATGAGATTAAGAGACATGAATTAAGGTTTAGTCCGGCGTGCGAAGGCGTCAACGGCCTGGTCGACTTTCTCCACAGTGCCAGTCTTCGCAGTGCTGTTCTCCACAGTGCCAATCCCCAGTGCAAAGTTTGGCTCAGCATTCCACGATATTGACGGCCAGTCCGCCGAGGCTGGTTTCCTTGTATTTCTCGTTCATGTCGAGGCCGGTCTGGCGCATGGTCTCGATCGCGGCATCGAGCGGCACGAAGTGAACGCCGTCGCCCTTGATGGCCAGCGAAGCAGCAGTCACCGCCTTGACGGCGCCGAGTGCGTTACGCTCGATGCAAGGCACCTGCACCAGCCCGCCGACCGGATCGCAGGTCATGCCGAGATGATGTTCAAGCGCGATCTCGGCGGCGTTCTCGACCTGCTCGGGCGTGCCGCCCATCACGGCGCACAGCCCCGCTGCCGCCATCGCCGAGGCCGAACCGACCTCGCCCTGGCAGCCGACTTCGGCGCCCGAGATCGAAGCGTTGGTCTTGATGATGCCGCCGATCGCTGCCGCGGTCAGCAGGAAATCGCGGATGCTTGGCTGGTCGGCCTCGGGATGGAAATGCAGCCAGTAGCGCAGCACCGCGGGCAGCGTGCCTGCAGCACCGTTGGTCGGCGCGGTGACGACGCGCCCGCCGGCGGCGTTCTCCTCATTCACCGCCATGGCATAGATCGACAGCCAGTCGTTGGCGAGCAGCGGATTGGGCCGGTTCTGCCGCCACTGCTCCTGCAGCTTGTCATGCAATTGCCGCGCGCGTCGGCGCACCTTCAGTCCGCCCGGCATGATGCCGTCCTGCGACAGGCCGCGTTCGATGCAGCTCTTCATGGCGCCCCAGATGCCGTCAAGGCCGGCGTCGAGTTCCTCGCGCGACATCTGCGTCTCTTCGTTGACGCGCTTCATGTCGGCGATTGAAAGGCCGCTTTTTGCAGCCATCGACAGCATCTCGACGGCGTTCTTGAAGGGGTATGGAACCTTCTTGCCTTCCGTCGTCACCGAGCCCTTCACCTTCATCCGCTGCAGCTCCTCCTCGGAAACCACGAAGCCGCCGCCGATCGAATAATAGATGCGTTTGAGCAGCAGGCGGTCGTCGGCATCATAGGCGAAAAAAGCCATGCCGTTGGCGTGACCGGGTAGCGGCGTTTTGCGGTCCAGCACCAGATCCGTGGCCGGGTCAAAGCGATAGGACGGATGGCCGGGCGGCGAAATCCGCTTGTCGGCGGCGATACGGTCGACGATGCTGTCCGCCTGATCGGGGTCCACCGTCTGCGGCGTCTGGCCGGCAAGCCCGAGCACGACGGCGCGATCGGAACCATGGCCGATGCCGGTATAGGCAAGCGAGCCGTGCAGGCTGGCGGCGATGCGGTCGACCTTGGCGCCGGCCGGGCGTGGCCAGTCATCTCCCGCGACCTCGTCGAGAAAACGCCGCGCAGCTGTCATCGGTCCCATCGTGTGCGAACTCGATGGTCCAATGCCGATCTTGAACAGGTCGAAAACCGAAAGGAACACGCGCCGCTGTCTCCTACTGGAATTTACATATAGGAATTCCTGTGATGTTTCCGCTCTTTCGAAGATCGCGGCGCTGCACCTGCCGACCTTGTTTGCTCCGGCAGCGACATCGTTGCGTTCCGCCATCGAAGCGGCGCCACCGCTTGTGGTAAAAGGGCCGCATGGGCGATTCCTTTCATTTGTCGACGGCCGACCTCGTGGCGCTGGCCTTCTTCCTTTTCATATGGGTGCTGCATACGCTCGCATCCGACGGGAAGCTGGTCAGCCGCATGTCGCTGACGACAGCGATGAACGTCCAGCGCGAAGCCTGGATGCGGACCATGGCCGAACGCGAGATCCGCATCGTCGACACCGCCATTATGGCAGGTCTTCAACAGGGAACCGCCTTCTTCGCCTCCAGTTCGCTGATTGCGATCGGCGGCTGTTTTGCCTTGGTCGGCGCCTCCGATCAGGTTGTTTCGATGCTGAGCGATCTGCCGCTCGGCGCGACATCATCCCGCTCCGCCTTTCAGATGAAGGTGTTCGGATTGGTGCTGATCCTTGCCTATTCCTTTTTCAAGTTCGGCTGGGCCTACCGGCTGTTCAACTACTGCTCGATCCTGATCGGAGCTGTGCCGATTCCGCATGGCGAGGCTTCACGTAACCCGGTTAGCGAGACGGCGGTATGGCGTGCGGCGCGCATGAACATGCTGGCCGGGAAACACTTCAATTCCGGCCTTCGCGGCGTGTTTTTCTCGATCGGTTATCTCGGCTGGTTCGTCGACCCAAAAGTGTTCGTGCTGTCGACGCTGCTTTTGGTGGCGGTCCTGGTGCGTCGCCAGTTCTTCTCGGCGGCGCGGCAAGCCGTGATCGGTCAGCCGCCCGAACCAACACCCGGTCCAGGGAAAAGCCGGTCGATGCGGCCCGACAACCAGTAGGCGACGAGCCCGATCCATTCGCGGACCGCCGTGCTGGCGGTTTGCAGCGAACCGAAGGGATCGTCGCGGAACAGGCCGATGCCTTCCTTGCCTAAGGTGCGGTAATCGACCGGCCAAGGAATGGTGGCAAAGCCGGCCTTGTCGAACAGTGCCTTGGCGCGCGGCATGTGGAAGGCCGACGTCACCAGCAGCCAGGTCTCGCCCGGTTTCGGGGTGACCAGTTCCCGGGTGAAGACGGCGTTCTCGTAGGTGTTACGGGATTTGTTCTCGAGGATCAGCCGATCGGCCGTCACACCAAGCGCGGCGAACAGACGCGGCGCCGTCTCTGCATCGCCCTCGCCTTCGCCGATCATTGCGATAGTGCCCCCTGAGATGACGACTTTAGCTGTCGGAAAATGCCGTGCCAGCACGGCAGCCGCGACCACCCGGTCTCCGCTGGCGTTCAGTTCATAGCCGCCACGCGCGAAATTGACGGCGCCCTCCATGCCGCCTCCGAGCACTACGATGCCATCGACCTTTTCCGGCAGCGGCGGGCGCGGAAAGCGCTCTTCCAGCGGGTTGAGCATCAGTGCGCCGAGCGAGGTCCAGGTCGAGAGGGCGAGGATAAGAAAGGCCAGCCCGCTGCCGGTGGCAAACAGCTTTCTGCGCCCAACCAAGGCAGCAAGCAACGCGACCAACAGCAGGATGATCGCCAGATTTAACGGCTGGACGAGGAGCCAAGACACCTTGGAAAGATAGTAGAACATTCCCTCACCCCTTCAGATGGGAGACGGCACTACCACCACTTTTCCGGCTGGAACCTACCCGCCGCCTGTTCGATGACATGGGCGGTCTGGAACAAGGTTTCCTCGTCGAAAGGCCGGCCGATGAGCTGCAGGCCGAGCGGCAGGCCCTTGGCGTCTAGCCCTGCGGGCACGGCGATACCCGGCAGTCCAGCCATGTTCACGGTCACCGTAAAGATGTCATTGAGGTACATCTTGACCGGGTCGGCGGCCATGTCCTCGTCGGCGATGCCAAAGGCCGCCGACGGCGTTGCCGGCGTCAGGATGACGTCGACGCCGGCGGCGAATGCGTTTTCGAAATTCCGCTTGATGAGATTCCGCACCTTCTGCGCCTGCAGATAGTAGGCGTCGTAGTAGCCTGCGGAGAGGACATAGGTGCCGATCATGATGCGGCGCTTGACCTCGCGGCCGAAGCCGGCGGCGCGGGTCTTCTCGTACATGTCGACAATGTCCTTGCCCGGCACGCGCAACCCATAGCGGACGCCGTCATAGCGGGCGAGGTTCGAAGAGGCTTCGGCGGGCGCGACGATGTAATAGGCCGGCAGCGCATATTTGGTATGCGGAAGAGAAATGTCGACGATCTCGGCGCCGGCATCTTTCAGCCAGGCAATGCCTTTCTGCCACAGCGCCTCGATCTCGTCGGGCATGCCGTCGACGCGGTATTCCTTGGGGATGCCGACCTTCATGCCCTTGATCGGCTTGCCGATCGCCGCCTCGTAATCCGGCACCGGCCGGTCGACCGAGGTGGTGTCCCTCGGATCGACCGAGGCCATCGATTTCAAGAGAATCGCGGCGTCGCGCACATCGCGGGCGATCGGTCCGGCCTGGTCAAGCGACGAAGCGAAGGCGACGATACCCCAGCGCGAGCAGCGGCCGTAGGTCGGCTTGATGCCGACCGTGCCGGTGAAGGCGGCGGGCTGGCGGATCGAACCGCCGGTGTCGGTGGCGGTGGCGCCGGCACATAGGAGCGCTGAAACGGCGGAGGCCGAGCCGCCTGACGAACCGCCCGGCACCAGCTGGGCGTTGTCCAGCGTGCGCGCGGTCCTGGTGCCGCCGGCCGAGACGAAACCGCCATCGCCCTGATGCGTGGTTGGCATCACCACCGTGTCGAGGCGCGAACGCCGCCACGGATTGACGACGGGGCCGTAGTGGGAGGTCTCGTTGGACGAGCCCATGGCGAACTCGTCCATGTTGAGCTTGCCGAGCATCACGGCGCCGTCGGCCCACAGATTGGCAGTGACAGTCGATTCGTAATGTGGCTTGAACCCATCCAGCACATGGCTGCAGGCCTGGGTGTGGATGCCTTCGGTGCCGAACAGGTCCTTGATCCCGAGCGGTATGCCTTCGAGCGTCCCGCCCTCGCCCTTCGCCAGCTTCGCGTCCGAGGCCTTGGCCATGTCGCGCGCCTTGTCGTCGGTAACGACGACATAGGCGTTGAGCGTCGGATTGGCCCGCTCGATCGCCTGGAGATAGGCTTCGGTGATCTCGGTTGCGGTGATTTCCTTGGCGCGCAGCTTGGTGCGGGCCTGCGAAATCGTCAGGTGGGTCAGGTCGCTCATCAGGCAAGGCTCTTTTCGTAAAACACCGACCACTCGGAATCGGGATAGTCCAGTACCGGGCCGCAGCGCGAAAATCCGGCGCCTTCATAGACGGTCCACGCTGCCGGATGGCGGTCGCCGGTTTCCAGCACCAAACGCTTCAGCCCTTCATTGCGCGCCAGCGCTTCGATCCGCTCGACGATCCTGGCGCCGATCTTCTGTCCACGATGCGAAGGCCGCGTGTACATGCGCTTGACCTCGCCGACGGTGCCATCGTGGCGCTTCAGCGCGCCGCAACCGACGGCAAGGCCGTTGTCGCGAGCGATGAAGACAGTTGTGTCGTTGTCGGCCATCTGTTCGACGGTCATGTGATAGCAGTGCTCCGGCGGCGTCAGTTCCAGCAGCGCGTCGTTGAGCTCCTTAACCAGCCCGCGCACATCGTCCTGCACCGGCGTTTCGATGGCGATCTCGATTGCCATCGGCCCGCTACTCCACCACCTTCGGAACGAGGAAGAAATTCTCTTCGGTGGCCGGTGCGTTGGCGACGATGTCGGCCGCCTTGCTGCCGTCGGTGACGACGTCCGGGCGCTTCTTCATCTCCATCGGAATCACCGAAGTCATCGGCTCGATGCCGGAGACATCGACCTCGTTCAATTGCTCGACAAAGCCCAGAATGGCGTTCAACTCGCCGGTCATGCGCTCGGCATCCTCCTCGCTCACCGCAATACGGGCGAGACGCGCGACGCGCTTCACAGTCTGAAGATCAACGGACATGGTTGTTTGTGCCTCTGGAAAACCAGTCCGCGCTATAGCGGCGCGGCGCGTGCCGCGCAACATGCATCGTGCTGAGAACCGGCCCAGAAGGTCTTTGGCAGGCCACGCTGTCGCAGCTGACATAGCTGCCGCCTTGGGCATCCTCTACAATGAAATCGTCCCACCGATCTCCGGCAACGCCACCTTCACGCCGGATCCCTCCAACCCTGCGACAAACTTGTCGGCGGTCTGGTCGATGATCGGGAACGTGCCGAAGTGACTTGGGATGACCGTCTCAAACTGAAAGAAGCGTCGGCAGGCAAGGGCTGCCACCGCGCCACCCATGGTGAAGCGGTCGCCAATCGGCACAATACCGATCTTCGGTTCATGCAATTCGTTGATCAGCGCCATGTCGGAAAAGATGTCGGTGTCGCCCATGTGATAGAGCGTCTTGTCTTCCGGAAAATGCAGGACGAGGCCGCCTGGATTGCCGAGATAGGTGTTCAGGCCATTGTCACCCGGGAACGACGATGAATGCAGCGCCTGGACGAAGGTGGTGGTGAAACCGCCGCAATCCACGGTGCCGCCGATATTGCCGGGATTGATCTTCTTGTCGCTGGCGCCCCTGCCGACCAGGTACATGCAGACCTCGAAATTGGCGACCAGCATAGCGCCGCTTTTCCCAAGCACTTCGAGCGCACCGCTGATGTGATCGCTATGGCCATGGGTCAAAAGAACATGCGTGACCCCTTCCGCCGGTCCTTCCCAGCCGCTCGTCCATGACGGATTGCCGATCAGATAGGGATCGATGAGGATTTTCGCGTCGGTGGTTTCGATGCGGAATGCGGAATGTCCGTACCAGGTCAGTTTCATGAATGCCTTCCTCGATTTTTGCTTCGCCAGAGGATAGAACGCCGGCAGTGAAATTAAAGTCCCACGGCGTATGGTCCAAGGAAGGCCGTTGAGCATCATCACCATCGAAGAGTTGCCGGCGCGGCTCAGCGGCGGCAAGACGCTGGCCGGGCTCGACCTCGGCGACAAGACCATCGGCGTGGCGGTTTCCGACAGGGGCTTTGCCTTCGCCCATCCGCGTCCGGTCATCATGCGCAGGAAATTCTCGCTGGATGCAGCTGTGCTGCTCGCCTTGCTGCAGAAAGAGAACGTCGGCGCCGTGGTGCTCGGCCTGCCGATCAACATGGACGGGTCGGAAGGCCCGCGCGCCCAGAAATCCCGCGCCTTCGCCCGCAACATGGCTGGTGTGACCGACCTGCCCTTCGTTTTGTGGGACGAGCGACTGTCGACGGTGGCGGCTGAGCGGACGTTGATCGAGATGGATTTTTCGCGCCGCAAACGCGCCGGCAAGATCGATTCGGCCGCGGCGGCCTTTATTCTGCAGGGCGTTCTCGACCGGCTTCAGGCGCTCGGCGTCGATGCCTGGCCGAAATAGCGGTCGCGCATTATCCTGATCCAGCCGCCGATCACCCGGCGGCGGCGGAACGCCCAAAATGCCATGAGCAGCAGACTGTCGAAGATGCAGGCCTTTGCCACCATGCCGGGAATGAGCGCCGGATCAATGCCGAGCATCTCCCCATAAAGCTGGAAGACGAGGTCATGCAATTGGCGGCTCAGCATGATATATCCGAAATTGATGTCGTTGAGCGACAGGAAAAACCAGCCCCAGAACAGGGCGAGCGGCGCCGCCCATAGCGCGAACAAGGTACGCATCAGCGGCCATCCCTCAAGTTCGTGTCCGGCCTCAAGTTCGTGTCCAGCCGGCCGGAAATGCGCGCGAGCGCCGAGTTGTGCGCCGCCGCCTTCGCCATCACATGCGCGGCGGCACGGATTTCACCCGTGCCCGGAACCGCTGCGGCAAGGGCCGACCGCCACTCTGCGAGCATGGCGACATAGGACGCCAGCAGCGCCGCCAGTTGCACCGCGACAACCATGAACAGCCCGCTGATGCCTTGCGCGGCGCCGCCGACGACAATCAGCGACAATACGCCGGAGGCGGAGATGAAGGCGACCCGCACGACGCTGTCGGTGGCGTCCGGATTTGTCGGATCGCTAAACAGAGTCTCGACAAAGGCCCAGCAGAACAGCACTGCTACGACCAGCAGCGCTACAGCAAGCGGTGCCACGACAACGGCGTTTTCGAGGTCGGCGAAGCGGGTGTTCTGGACGACGACGCCGAGCACGCCAAGCGCTGCCGCAACACCGCGATTCCCGTCGATGCAGAGGAACGCCAGCAGGGCGAAAACGACCGCCCAGTGCAAGGCCAGAAAGGAGCTCAATATATGCCGCATGGCGTTCCTGCTTCCGTAAACAGGACAGTGGGCCTTGCGGCTTGCGACCGCAATGGAAACCATTTGTTAAGGTTAACGGGCGTCCGCAGGAGCACGACAGCGCCGGTCGTGGCGCTTTACATGCCGGCAATGCCTGCTATGGCACAGTCTCCCTCCGAGACGCTTCCATGCAGGCCACGTTCGAAAGCATCCTGCCGATCTTCCTGCTTATCCTGTGCGGGAATATTCTTCGACGCGTCGACGTGATCGATCCGGCCGGCTGGCACGGCATCGACCAGTTGGGCTACTGGTTCTTTTATCCGACACTGATTCTCGTGACGATCGTAAACGCCGATTTCACCGGTCTGCAGCTGGATGCCATGATGCTGGCGCTGGCGATCACCGTGCCGCTGATGTTTGTGTTCGTGCTGTCATTGTGGCCGTTTCTGCGCAAGGCCGGTCTTGCCGGAGCGGCCGAATTCTCGTCGATTTTCCAAACGTCCATCCGCTGGAACGGTTTCATGGCGCTGGCCATTGCCCAGAAACTGTTTCCGCCCGCCGGCATGGCTGTCGTCGCGCTGGTGATGGCGATCATCATCCTGCCGATCAATCTTGTGACGGTTTTCGTGGTTACACGCTTCGCCGACAGGACGGCCAACTGGCCGACACTGATCCGCCGCATGGCGACCAATCCAATGGTGATCGCGGCTGCCGGCGGTCTTCTGCTGCGCGCGCTGCCCTTCGAACTTTTTGCGCCAGTCAACAAGACGCTTCAGCTGATCGGCCAGGCCGCGCTTGGGCTTGGCCTCGTCGGCATTGGTGCGGGCCTGAGGCTCGACAGCCTGGTCAAGCCCAGGATCGCTATCCTCGTCCCGGTTGCGGTCAAGCTGGTGGTGTTTCCGGCGCTGCTGCTGGCCGTTTCGCTCCTGCTTGGCGTCACCGGCGAGGAATTGCTGTTTCTCATCCTGTGCGGCGCCGTGCCGACCGCCATGAACGGTTATGTGCTGGCCAAGCAGATGGGCGGCGACGCCGAGCTTTACGCTACGGTTACGACGCTGCAGACGCTTGCTTCCTTCGCGACCATCCCGGTTGTACTGCTGTTGGCGGCTCAGTTCGTCGGCGGATAGAGCGTGTCGATGATCATGCGCGCGTCATGGCGCGAATCGAGCATGCCATAGGTGGTGCGCCACTGGCCGGCGAGGCGCGTCTCGACGAAGGCGTCGGCGATCCGCCCTGCCCCCAGCCTGCGAAGCTCCGCCGCAGCCGCCGACAGCGCCAGTTGCTCGGTGAGCAGGCGGGCCGAGCCCTCGTCGGTTGCCGCGACCTGCATTGCCGCCTTGAGTACACCGACGGTGCCGCGTCCGCCGGCGCCGAGATCGCGATCGATGCCGGCCAGCACCTCCTCGAACAGGCCGGGTGCACGCCCCAGCACGCGCAGCACGTCGAGCGCCATGACGTTGCCGGATCCCTCCCAGATCGCGTTGACCGGAGCTTCGCGATAGTAGCGGGCGAGCGGCGCCTCCTCGACATAGCCATTGCCGCCGAGGCACTCCATCGCTTCGTAGAGCAGCGGTGGTGCGATCTTGCAGACCCAGTACTTTACGACCGGCGTCATGGCGCGAGCGAAGGCCGCCTCGCCGCGGTCGCCGGCCGCTTCGTCGAAGGAGCGCGCCAGCCGGAACGACAGCGCGGTGGCCGCGGCGACGTCGAGCGCCATGTCGGCCAGCACGCGCTGCATCAGCGGCTGCTCGATCAGATTGGTTCCAAACACCTGGCGGTGACGGGTGTGGTGGACGGCCTCGGCCAGGCCGGCACGCATGATCGCCGAAGAGGCGATCGCGCAGTCGAGCCGGGTCAGCGTCACCATGTCCATGATCGTTTTCACGCCCGCCCCGGGCTCGCCGACCATCTCGCCGATGGCGTTGACGAACTCCACTTCGGACGAGGCGTTGGAGCGGTTGCCGAGCTTGTCCTTCAGCCGCTGGAAGCGGAAGCCGTTGCCCGAACCATCGCCGAGAATGCGGGGAACGAGAAAGCACGAAAGTCCTTCCGGCGCCTGTCCAAGCACTAGGAACGCATCCGACATCGGCGCTGACATGAACCATTTATGGCCGGTCAGCCGATAGAAGCTGCTCCCGGCCCGCTCGGCCCTGGTGATGTTGGCGCGGACATCGGTGCCGCCCTGCTTCTCGGTCATGCCCATGCCGAGCGTCAGCCCGGTCTTTTCGACCGGCGGCTTTTGGCCCTGGTCGTATTTGCGTGTCGTCACCCGCGGCGCCCATTCGCGAAACAGTTTCGGGCTTGCCATCAGCGCTGCCAGCGATGCGCTGGTCATGGTGATGGGACAGAGATGCCCGGTTTCGAGCTCGGCCGTCAAGTAGAAACGCGCGGCGCGCACCTGATGACGGCGGCCGATCTCGGCATCGCCATTTTCCCAGACCGACGAATGCAGCCCGTTTGCCACCGACCGGCGCATCAGTGCGTGATAGGCTGGATGAAACTCGACCAGATCGATGCGCCGGCCCTGCCGGTCATGGGTCCTGAGCTTCGGCGTCTCGACATTGGCCAGGCGAGCCAGTTCCTGCGCCTCCTGCGTCAGCACGAAACGGCCAAGCCCATCGAGATCTTTGCGCACCGGATCGGAAAAACGCTCGGCAAGCTGGATCAGCAACGGATCGCCCCGCCAGGCGTTGCCGCCTGCCAGCGGCGGCGGCTGGTTCGTCACGTCGTCGGTCACGCACTGTCCTTATCATCACAAGGCCACGAATCCGAAGCCAGTAGCGGTTTATAGCCCAAGCCGCGCAACGCGCGCGACGAAAATACCGGGGAGAAAGACCGCAATCCAAAGCTGGTGCTTGCAGCCAAAGGTCCTCCACCCTATAGCAGCGCCTTGAGATGACCGACGCTTCGTCCCTGCCACTCTATCCTCACCGCCATCTTCTGGGCATCCGCGATCTTTCCCCCGCCGACATCGAGCTTTTGCTGGACAAGGCGGACCGGGCGGTCGCGATCTCGCGGCAGTCGGAGAAGAAGACCACGACGCTGCGCGGCCGCACCCAGATCAACCTCTTTTACGAAGCCTCGACCCGCACGCAGTCGTCGTTCGAGCTGGCCGGAAAACGGCTAGGCGCCGACGTCATGAACATGTCGGTGGCGAGCTCTTCGGTGAAGAAGGGCGAGACGCTGATCGACACGGCGATGACGCTGAACGCCATGCGCCCGGACATATTGATCATCCGCCACCAGTCGGCGGGTGCCGCCGCACTGCTGGCGCAAAAGGTCGGCTGCTCGGTGATCAATGCCGGCGACGGCGCCCATGAGCACCCGACGCAGGCGCTGCTCGACGCGCTGACGATCCGCCGCGCCAGGGGCCCGCTGTCGAAGCTGATCGTGGCGATCTGTGGCGACATCCTGCATTCGCGCGTGGCGCGTTCCAACATCATGCTGCTCAACGCGCTCGGCGCCCAGGTCCGCGTCGTGGCGCCGTCGACGCTTCTGCCCGCCGGCATCGAGAAAATGGGCGTGATCGTCACCCGTTCGATGGCCGAAGGGCTCAAGGACGCGGATGTGGTGATGATGCTGCGGCTGCAGCGCGAGCGCATGGAAGGCGCCTTCGTGCCTTCAGTGCGCGAATATTTCCATTATTTCGGGCTGGATGCCGAGAAGCTGAAAGCGGCCAAGGACGGCGCGCTGGTCATGCATCCCGGCCCGATGAACCGCGGCGTCGAGATCGCCTCGGAAATCGCCGACGGGCCGCAGAGCGTCATCCAGGAACAGGTGGAGATGGGTGTTGCCGTGCGCATGGCGGTGATGGAAGCGCTGCTCGACCCCCGCCGCAACCGCGAAGTTGCCCGATGAGCACAACGGTCTTCAGCCGGGCCCGCATCATCGATCCGTCGCGCGGCATTGACGAGGTCGGCACCGTCATTGTCGAGGGCCGCAAGATCGTCGCTGCCGGCAAGTCGGCCTTGAACCAGGGCGCTCCGCAAGATGCTACCGTCATCGACTGCGCCGGCAAAGCAATCATCCCGGGCCTGATCGATGCGCGCGTCTTCATCGGCGAGCCGGGCGGCGAGCACCGCGAAACCATCGCTTCGGCCAGCTTGGCGGCGGCGGCCGGGGGCGTCACTTCCATCGTCATGATGCCCGACACCGACCCGGTGATCGACAATGTCGCGCTGGTCGAATTCGTGCTGCGCACTGCCAAGGATACGGCCATCGTCAACATCTTTCCGGCGGCGGCGATCACCAAGGGCCTCGAGGGCCGCGAGATGACCGAATTCGGCCTGCTGCGCGAAGCCGGCGCGGTCGCCTTCACCGACGGGCGGCACACCATATCAAGCGCACTGGTGATGCGCCGCGCGCTGACCTATGCGCGCGATTTCGGCGGCGTGATCGCGCATGAAACCCAAGACGCCGACCTCGCCTCATCAGGCGTCATGAACGAAGGCCTCTATGCCAGCTGGCTCGGCCTCGCCGGCATTCCGCGCGAGGCCGAGTCCATTCCGCTGGAGCGTGACCTTGCGCTGGCGCGGCTGACCGGCGGCGCCTATCACGCGGCCAAGATCTCGACGGCCATGGCGGCAAACGCGGTTACGCGGGCGAAAGCCGACGGCGCGAATGTCACATCAGGCGTGTCGATCCACAATCTGTCGCTCAACGAGAACGATGTCGGCGAATACCGCACCTTCTTCCGGCTGACGCCGCCGCTGCGCGCCGAGGAAGACCGGCTGGCGATGATCGAGGCGGTCAAGGACGGCACCATCGACATCATAGTCTCCTCGCACGATCCGCAGGACGTCGACACCAAGCGCCTGCCTTTCGCCGACGCCGCGGCCGGCGCCATCGGGCTGGAAACGCTGCTGGGTGCGGCGCTGCGGCTTTATCACAATGGCGACGTGACGCTGCTTAGATTGGTCGAGACCTTGTCCACCGCGCCAGCAAGACTGCTCGGCCTGCCCGGCGGCACGCTGAAGCCAGGCGCGATCGCCGATCTTGCGCTGGTCGATCTCGACGAGCCATGGATCGTCAGCGAAAGCGGTATCCGTTCGCGCTCGAAAAACACCTGTTTCGAAGGCGCGCGGCTGCAGGGCAAGGTCTTGCAAACGATGATGGCGGGCCGCACAGTGTTTTCAGCCTAATGCATGTCGCGCAAAAGTGTGCAGCGGTTTTGCGATAACGACATGCATAAAACAGTAACCTAAAGCGCGTCGCTGAGGCCGGTCAAACGCGACGCGCATTAGGGCATATCTGGGGGAACAATGGCTTACGGCATCGTCTTGGCGCTAGTGTTCGGCTATCTGCTCGGCTCAATCCCGTTCGGGCTCCTGATCACCCGTGCCGCCGGTCTTGGCGACGTCCGCAATATCGGCTCCGGCAATATCGGCGCCACCAATGTGCTGCGCACCGGCAACAAGGGCCTGGCCGCCGCCACGCTGCTGCTCGACGCGCTGAAAGGCACGGCGGCCGTGCTGATCGCCGGTCGCTTTGCACCGGAGCTCGGGCCCTGGGCCGGCCTCGGCGCCTTTTTCGGCCATCTCTTTCCGGTCTGGCTCGGTTTCAAGGGCGGCAAGGGGGTCGCCACCTATCTCGGCGTGCTGATTGCATTGGCCTGGCAGGTGGCACTGATCTTCGCCGTCGTCTGGCTGGCCGTCGCTTTCTTGTTCCGCTATTCCTCGCTGGCGGCACTGACGGCAGCAGTCGTCGTGCCTATCGCGCTCTATGGCCTCAGCACGCCTGAGATTGCCGGGCTGTTCGCGCTGATGAGCCTGATCGTCATCATAAAACACCGCGCCAACATCACGCGGCTGCTGGCCGGCACCGAGGGCAAGATCGGAGCCAGGGAGTGAGCCAGCGCGCCGCCGGGCCGCGGCTCAGCGACCGGCAGCGGTTGAGCTGGCTTCGTTTGATCCGCACGCCGAATGTCGGCCCGGCCACCTTTCGCGACCTGATCAACCGTTTCGGCTCGGCCGAGACGGCGCTCGAGATGCTGCCCGAGCTGATGATTTCGGGAGGCGCCAGAAAGATCGTCCGCATCCCGTCGATTGCGGAGGCCGAGGCGGAAGTGGAGACAGCCCGGCGCGCCGGCGCCCGCTTCGTCGGCATCGGCGAAGCCGACTATCCACCGCTGATGAAAAGCATGGACCATCCGCCGCCGCTGCTCGCGGTCAAAGGCGAAGGCGCGGTGTTTCGGCTGCCGGCAGTCGCCATCGTCGGCGCCCGCAACGCCTCGCTGGCCGGCATCAAGATGGCGCGAACGCTCGCCGCCGAACTCGGCCGCGACGGCTACGGCATCGTCTCCGGTCTGGCGCGCGGCATCGACACGGCAGCACATCAGGGCAGCCTTGCGACCGGCACGATCGGCGTGCTGGCCGGCGGCCTCGACCTGCCCTACCCGCCCGAGAATGCCGAACTCTGTAACGAGATTGCCGAGCGCGGCGGCGCCATCATTTCAGAGATGCCGTTCGGATGGCAGCCGCGCGCCCAGGATTTTCCGCGCCGCAACCGCCTCGTCGCGGGTGCTGCATTGGGGCTGGTCGTGATCGAGGCGGCGCAACGCTCCGGCTCGCTGATCAGCGCCAGGCTTGCCGGCGAGATGGGCCGGCTGGTCTTCGCCGTCCCCGGCTCGCCGCTCGATCCGCGCGCCGCCGGCACCAACGCCTTGCTCAAGGACGGCGCCACCCTGGTCACCGAAGCATCGGACATTACCGGTGCGATTGCGCCGCTGGTCGGCGCACTGGCACCAAGGACGCCACCGCTCGAAGAGCCCCCCGACTTTTCGGCAACACCGCCGCCCGGCGAAGACGACCGCGCCCGCGTTATCGAAGCGCTCGGCCCAACGCCGGTGGCGGTCGACGAAATCATCCGCCACACTGGCCTGCATCCCGCCCAAGTTTTCATGGTGTTACTGGAACTCGACCTCGCCGGCCGGCTGGAGCGTCACGCCGGCGGCAATGTCTCGCTGATTTGATCAAGGTTTCCGGATGTCTCAGCGCACGATTCTTGTGGGAACCTGCCCCGATGCTCGCCTCATCCGGCTATTTGCCGTGTCACAGCTTCTGACTACGCTCCATCGGACCGGCCTAAATAATTGAATTTTTTATATGAAACAATGGTGAGCGCGCAGGGATTCGAACCCTGGACCTACTGATTAAAAGTCAGTTGCTCTACCGGCTGAGCTACGCGCTCCCGCGGGCTCAGAATGCCGCCCTCGAAATTGCGCGGAACATAGGGAGAGTGTCTCGACCGGTCAACCGGAAAAAGAGGCCTCGCCACCCGGACTTTTCGCGGTCTCGTGACGCCTCGCAAACCGCTTCGGCAGGGCCGGAGCGGCTGTCCCGCACAAAACCGAGACGCGTTACAAATCAGCAGCTTGCTATTTTTCGCGGAACAATTGCGCAACCTGCCCGTTTTTGTCGCTACAAGGGACGACGCTTTCAAGGAGAAGATCATGAACAGGATCATGTCGGGCTTGCTGGCGACCGCGCTGTCAGCGTCATTCGCTGTAGCGGAAATCGTGCCCGTCAACGCCCAGCCCATTTACGTGCCGCTAGGTCAGAACGTCTCGTCGGATGTCCAGACCGTCGACCACAGGCGTTGGAGGCGTTTCGACGGCGATCGCGATTTTTCACGCCGCGATTTCTCCCGCCGCGATTTCTCGCGCCGCGATTTTCGTCGCAGTTTCTCGCGTGACGACGGCAGGTATTGGCGCGGCCATCGCGGTTATCGCAGTTGGCGTCGCGGCTATCGCCGTCACGGCGACTACTGGTTCCCGCTGGCTGCCTTCGCCACTGGCGCGCTGATCACCGGCGCGATCATCAACAACCAGTACCGCCCCGTCTATCGAGGCGGTTCACACGTGGAGTGGTGCTACAGCCGCTACAGATCCTACCGGGCGTATGACAACACGTATCAGCCTTACTACGGCCCCCGCCGGCAGTGCATCTCGCCCTATTGATACGCCGGGCAGAGTTGAACGAAGATGGTTGAAGAGCCTGCGCCGGCACCGGCGCAGGCTTTTTGGTGCGCGAATCTAAATCGTGCTCAGCGTCCTGCGCACGGCGTCGCGCCAGCCGGCGAGTTTTGCGGAACGGACCGAAACATTCATATCCGGCTGAAACCGCCGTTCGAGCGCCCAGCTCTTGGCGAATTCCCTTGTCTTCGGCCAGACACCCGCCTTCGAGCCGGCCAGCCATGCCGCGCCAAGCGCCGTCGTCTCCAGGATGGTCGGACGGTCGACCGGCGCATCGAGGATGTCGGCCAGCCGCTGCAAGGTCCAGTTCGACGCCACCATCCCGCCATCGACCCTGAGAACGGTCTTCGCTGACGAGCCCTTCCAGTCCTTGCGCATCGCGTCGAGCAGGTCACGCGTCTGGAAGGCCACGGATTCCAATGCGGCACGGGCAAATTCGGCCGGGCCCGAATTCCGGGTCAGCCCGAAGATGGCGCCGCGCGCCTCGGCGTCCCAATGCGGCGCGCCAAGCCCAACGAAAGCCGGCACTAGATACACCTCTTGAGTCGGGTCGGCGCTCGCCGCCAGCACGCCGCTCTGCTCGGCCTTGCCGATCACCTTGATGCCGTCGCGCAGCCATTGCACGGCCGCACCAGCGATGAAGATCGAGCCTTCCAGCGCATAAGTGGTCTTGCCGTTCAGCCTGTAGGCAATGGTCGTCAACAACCGGTTCTTCGAGCGCACCAGATCGCTGCCGGTGTTGAGCAGCGCGAAGCAGCCGGTGCCATAGGTGGACTTCATCATGCCCGGCTCGAAACAGGCCTGGCCGATGGTCGCCGCATGCTGGTCGCCAGCCACGCCGAGGATTCTTATCTCTGCGCCGAACAGGCTTTTGTCTGTGGTTCCATAGTCGTCAGCGCAATCCTTCACCTGCGGCAGCATTTTTCCCGGTATGCCGAGAATGGCCAGAAGCTCGTCGTCCCAGGCATTCTTTTCGATGTTGTAGACCAGCGTTCGCGAGGCATTGGTGGCATCGGTAGCGTGAACCTTGCCGCCGGTCAGCCGCCAGATCAGAAAGCTGTCGATAGTGCCGGCCAGCAATTCGCCCTTGGCGGCGCGTTTCCTCGCGCCCTTCACCTTGTCCAGCATCCAGGCGATCTTGGTGCCGGAGAAATAGGGATCGAGCAGCAGGCCGGTCTTTCTGGTGAACTTCTTCTCCAGCCCCTGCTTCTTCAATTTCTGGCACAGCGGCGCGGTGCGGCGGTCTTGCCAGACAATCGCGTTATGGATCGGCTTGCCGGTCGCCCTGTCCCAGATGACGACGGTCTCGCGCTGGTTGGTAATGCCGATCGCCGCGACATCCGACGCATCGCGGCCGGCGCTGTTCATCGCAGCCTTCACCGTCGCCACGACACTCGACCAGATTTCCTCCGGATCGTGCTCGACCCAGCCGGAAGCCGGATAATGCTGGGTAAATTCTTTCTGCCCGCTGCCTACGACCTTCATTTCGGGATCGAACAAGATCGCCCGGCTCGATGTCGTTCCCTGGTCAATTGCAAGGATAAAGCCACTCATTCTCACTCCCTCAGCCCCACTCCCTTGGCGCAAACAGGGGAGACGGCACGATGCCGCCTCCCCCGATTGTAGCGATGCGGGCGCGAACGCCCGGATCGATGCTTAATTGCTCCAGCTCTTGACCAGTTCGTCGTAGTTGATGGTCTGCGGCTTGTCCTTCTCCGGCTCGATCTTCAGCTGCGGCGCGAGGTCGCCCTTGGCGACGGCGTCGGCGTTCCACTCTTCGAGCGTCTTTTCCTCGGCGAGCTTCGGTCCGATATCGCCCTGGATGCCGGCGCGCTCGAGGCGCTCAAGCACCTTTTCCTGCTCGGCACAGAGCGAGTCCATCGCCTCCTGGGCGGTTTTGGCGCCCGACGAAGCATCGCCGATCGCCTGCCACCAGAGCTGCGCCAGCTTCGGATAGTCGGGCACGTTGGTACCGGTCGGGGTCCACTGAACGCGGGCCGGCGAGCGGTAGAACTCGATGAGGCCGCCGAGCTTCGGCGCGCGCTCGGTAAAGCTCGGATGCTGGAGCGTCGATTCGCGGATGAAGGTCAGGCCGACATGGCTTTTCTTCACGTCCACGGTCTTGGAGGTGACGAACTGCGCATAAAGCCAGGCGGCCTTGGCGCGGTCGTCCGGGGTCGACTTCATCAGCGTCCACGAACCGGCGTCCTGATAGCCGAGCTTCATCCCGTCCTTCCAATAAACGCCATGCGGGCTCGGTGCCATGCGCCATTTCGGCGTGCCGTCGTCGTTCAGCACCGGACCGGGCTTGACCATGTCGGCGGTGAAGGCGGTGTACCAGAAGATCTGCTGGGCGATCGCCCCCTGCGCAGGAACAGGGCCTGATTCGGAGAAAGTCATGCCCTGCGCTTCCGGCGGCGCGTAGGCCTTCAGCCACTCCAGGTATTTTTCGATGGAATAGACGCCGGCCGGCCCGTTGGTATCGCCGCCGCGCGTCACGCAGGAGCCGACCGGCTGCGACTTCTCGTTGACCTTGATGCCCCACTCATCGACCGGACGCCCGTTCGGAATACCCTTATCGCCATTGCCTGCCATCGACAGCCAGGCGTCGGTGAAGCGCCAGCCGAGCGACGGGTCCTTCTTGCCGTAGTCCATGTGGCCATAGACCTTCTTGCCGTCGATCTCGCGGCCGGTGAAGAAGGCGGCGATGTCCTCATAGGCCGACCAGTTGACGGGAACGCCGAGATCGTAGCCGTACTTCGCCTTGAAATCGGCCTTGTTCTTCTCGTCATTGAACCAGTCGTAACGGAACCAGTAGAGGTTGGCGAACTGCTGGTCGGGAAGCTGGTAGAGCTTGCCGTCCGGCGCCGTGGTGAACGACTTACCGATGAAATCGTCAATGTCGATGTTCGGGTTGGTGACATCCTTGCCTTCATTGGCCATCCAATCTGTCAGGCTGCGCGCCTGCTGGTAACGCCAGTGCGTGCCGATCAGGTCGGAGTCATTGATATACGCGTCGTAGATGTTTTCGCCCGACTGCATCTGCGTCTGCAGCTTTTCGACGACGTCGCCTTCACCGATCAGATCATGGGTGATCTTGATGCCGGTGATGTCGGTAAACGCCTTGGCCAGTGTCTTGGACTCGTATTCGTGGGTGGTGATGGTTTCCGAAACCACCTTGATGTCCATGCCGACGAAAGGTTTCGCGGCATCGATGAACCACTGCATCTCTGCTTCCTGGCCGGCGCGGTCGAGCGTCGACTGGTCCTTGATCTCGGCGTCGAGAAACGCCTTGGCTTCGTCCATTCCGGCATAGGCCTGACCCACTCCGAGGAGCAGGACCAGGGCGGTCGTTGACGTCAGAAATTGCCTTCGCATGTGTTTCCTCCACTGTTCAGTTCTAAGTGCTATGTGGAGCAGCCGCCGGCACGCGGCCGCTCCAGCAGTTTCCCCCTCTATACGTATCGGAACACGCCGATGGCGTAGACCACGGAGAGAGCGAGAGCCCACCACAGGTTGGGTCCGACAAGACCCAGCCAAGCGAGATGGATAAAGGCGCTGCCAAGCAGCGATAGGAAGAGACGATCGCCGCGCGTTGTCTCAAAGCGTAAAAGGCCGATGCGCGGATTGCCGCCCGGCGAGGCATATTCCCAGACCGCCATGCCGCAGAGCAGCAGGAAGATGGTGCCGAAGAAGGCGGCGGTCGGCCAGGTCCAGGCCATCCAGGAGAAGCTCATAATCACACCCTCCCCAGGGCAAAGCCCTTGGCGATGTAGTTGCGCACGAACCAGATGACGAGCGCGCCCGGTATGATGGTGAGCACGCCGGCTGCGGCCAGTACGCCCCAGTCGAGGCCCGAGGCCGAAACCGTACGCGTCATGATCGCCGCGATCGGTTTTGCGGCGGTCGTGGTCAGCGTCCGCGCGATCAGCAGTTCCACCCATGAGAACATGAAGCAGAAGAAGCAGGCCACCCCTACACCGCTCGCGATCAGCGGCATGAATATCCTGAGGAAGAAGCGCGGGAAGGAATAGCCGTCGATATAGGCGGTCTCGTCGATTTCCTTTGGCACGCCCGACATGAAGCCTTCGAGGATCCAGACCGCAAGCGGCACGTTGAACAGGCAGTGCGCGAGCGCCACGGCGATGTGCGTGTCGATCAGGCCGAAAGCCGAATAGAGCTGGAAGAACGGCAGCGCGAACACCGCCGGAGGCGCCATGCGGTTGGTGAGCAGCCAGAAGAACAGGTGCTTGTCGCCGAGAAAACGGTAGCGCGAGAAGGCATATGCTGCCGGAAGCGCCACGGCGACCGAAATCACCGTGTTCATAACCACATAGATGATGGAGTTGATGTAGCCCCTGTACCAGGACGGATCATTGAAAATGACCGCGTAGTTAGCAAGCGTCGGGTTTCTCGGCCAAAGCGAGAAGGCGCCGAGAATCTCCTGGTTGGTCTTGAAGCTCATGTTGACCAGCCAGTAGATCGGCAACATCAGGAAGATGATGTAGATCGTTGGCACCAGCCACCAGAACCGTGACTCCTCACCCCGCCGCCGCATCTTGCGTGCCAGCGTGGCGTTCGCCGTCTGCACTTCCGCTGTAGCGGGGGTTTGCCGCATCAGCGTTCGTTCGTTGGCCGTGGTTTCGTCGAGGTGTGCCATTTCACCGCTCCGCGTCGTAGGCTGTCATGACGGTGTAGAACACCCAGGACAGGAGCATGATAATCAGGAAATAGACGATTGACATGGCCGCCGCCTCACCGAGGTTGAACTCTCCGATGGCCAGCTTCACCAGGTCGATCGACAAGAAAGTGGTGGTGTTGCCGGGCCCGCCGCCGGTGACGACGAACGGCTCGGTGTAGATCATGAAACTGTCCATGAAGCGCAGCAGAACCGCGATCAGCAGCACACGGTTCATCTTGGGCAACTGGATATAGCGGAAGATCGCCCAGCGCGACGCCCCGTCGATCTTCGCCGCCTGGTAATAGGCGTCGGGGATCGAGACCAACCCTGCGTAGCAGAGCAGGACCACCAGGCTCGTCCAGTGCCAGACGTCCATGACGATGACGGTGACCCAGGCGTCGAACGGGTCGTTGACGTAGTTGTAGTCGAAGCCGAGCGACCGCAGCGAATATCCGAGTAGACCGATGTCGACGCGGCCGAACACCTGCCAGATCGTGCCGACGACGTTCCACGGGATGAGCAGCGGCAACGCCATCAGCACCAGGCAGACCGGAACGCCCCAGCCCTTCTTCGGCATGTTGAGCGCAATGAAGATGCCGAGCGGAATCTCGATGATGAGGATGATGGCCGAGAACACCAGGTTGCGGCCCATCGCTTCCCAAAAACGGTCGGAATGCAGGATTTCTTCGAACCATTCCGAGCCCGCCCAGAAGAAGACGTTGTTGCCGAAAGTGTCTTGCACCGAATAATTCACGACCGTCATCAGCGGGATGATCGCCGAGAAAGCCACCAGCAAGAGCACCGGCAGCACCATGAACCAAGCCTTGTTGTTCCAGGTCCTTTCCATGCTCAGCCTCCGATCTCGACGCGCCAGGAATCGGCATAGATGTTGATGCCGGCCGGGTCGAAAGCGATCTTCGGATCGGCGGGAATGTCCTCGTCCTCGCCGACGATCGCCGCTATGTCGCGGCCTTCGAAACTGGCGCGCACCACCTTGTGGCGGCCGATATCCTCGACCTTCCGGATTGAAACCGGCATGCCGCTAGCGCCAAGCCTGACATATTCGGGGCGGATGCCGAGTTCGATCACGCCTGAGGTTCCAGCCTTTGGCGCGCCAGGCAATTGGATTGTCTGGCTGCCGAGCCGCGCATTCCTGCCTTCGACCGCGACCGGCATGACGTTCATGCCCGGCGAGCCGATGAAATAGCCGACGAATGTGTGCTTGGGACGCTCGAACAGCTCGGCTGGAGAGCCGATCTGCACGATTTCGCCCTCATACATGACGACGACGTTTTCGGCGAAGGTGAGCGCCTCGGTCTGGTCGTGCGTGACATAGACCATGGTGAAACCGAAGCGCCTGTGCAGCTGCTTCAACTGCGAGCGCAGCACCCACTTCATGTGCGGGTCGATTACGGTCAGCGGTTCGTCGAACAGGATCGCGTTGACATCGGAGCGCACCAGCCCGCGTCCGAGCGAGATCTTCTGCTTCTGGTCGGCGGTCAGCCCCCTCGCCTTTCTCTTAGCCATATCGGCCAACCCCGTCATTTCCAGCGTTTCGCGCACCTTGCGGTCGACGTCGGGTTCTGGAACGCCGCGGTTGCGCAGCGGGAAGGCCAGATTATCGTAGACGGTCATGGTGTCGTAGATGACCGGGAACTGGAACACCTGCGCGATGTTGCGCTCCTGCGTCGACAGATTGGTCACGTCCTTGCCGTCGAACAGAAGCTCGCCATGCGAGGGGTACAACAGGCCGGAAATGATGTTGAGCAGCGTGGTCTTGCCGCAGCCCGACGGCCCCAGCAGCGCATAGGCGCCGCCATCCTCGAAGGCGTGATGCACCTCCTTCAGCGCATAGTCCTTGTCCGACTTCGGATGCGGCCCGTACGCGTGGCGGATGTGGTTGCAGTCGATGCGCGCCATGTGCCCTCCTCCCTCAAGCCGCCAGCATCTGTGGCGGCGCGGCCGAGCGGCCGTTCACGTCGAACACCATGATGTGCCGCGGGTCGATGAACACCTCGATGGTCTGGTCCGGTTCGAACACCAGGATGCCGTGCTCCAGCATCACCCAGCGGACGTCGGCGAAATCGAGATGCACAAAGCTTTCAGAACCGGTGATTTCGGTGACCGACACCTTGGCTCTCACCGGAACCGCCGACGGGCTCGGCCGAGCAAGAGAGAGATGGTGAGGCTGGAAGCCGATCGTGTAGCTCGTATCGGCAATACCGGCGAGTTCAGCCGGCACCGGGAGGTTCACCCCACCATCAAGAAGGAAGCTCGAACCGCTCTTCTTCAGCACGATCGTGTTGAGCGGCGGATCGGCGAATGTCTTGGCCGTGACGAGGTCGTTCGGCCTGCGGAAGACGTCGATCGTCGGGCCGAACTGAGTGATGCGCCCTTCGGAAAGCGTCGCCGTGTTGCCGCCGAGCAGCAAGGCTTCGTGCGGCTCCGTAGTGGCGTAGACGAAAATGGTGCCGGTCGCCGCGAAGATTTTCGGCAATTCAGCGCGCAGCTCCTCGCGCAGCTTGTAGTCGAGGTTGGCGAGCGGCTCATCGAGCAGCACGAGGCTGGCGTTCTTGACGATAGCGCGCGCCAGCGCGGTGCGCTGCTGCTGGCCACCGGAGAGGCTGAGCGGCGTGCGGTCGAGATAGGGCGTCAGCTTGAGAAGGGCTGCCGCACTGCGCACCTCCTTGTCGATCTTTGCCCGCTCGGTTCCGGCCACCCTCAGCGGCGAGGCGATGTTCTCGTAGACGGTCATCGCCGGATAATTGATGAACTGCTGGTAGACCATGGCGACGTTGCGCTTCTGCACCGGGATGCCGGTGACATCCTTGCCATCGAACCAGACCGAGCCGGATGTCGGCACATCAAGGCCGGCCATCAGCCGCATCAGGCTGGTCTTGCCGGAAAGCGTCGGCCCGAGAAGGACATTGAGCGAGCCGTGCTGAAGCGTCAGCGACACGTCGCGTATATGCTCCGTCGCCCCGACCGTCTTCGTCACGTTTCTCAGTTCCAGCATGATGCCTCCTCCCGGGCTTTCTGCATGACTATTCGGCAGCCGCGACATGGCGCCGGCTTATCCCGCGCATGAATTCGTCGAGCGCTGCCGTCTGCTCGCAGCTCAGATGCAGGCCGCGCTTGGTCCTGCGCCACAATACATCTTCAGCCGTCATCGCCCATTCATTTTGAACGAGGTAGCGCACTTCGGCCTCATAGAGATCGGCGCCAAAGTTCCGGCCAAGGTCGGCATTCGATCTGGCGAGGCCCAGCAGCATCCTTGCGCGAGTTCCGTAAAGCCGGCTCAGGCGGCGCGCCAGACGTGCGTCGAGGAACGGATAGGCCGTTTTCAGTTTCGCCACTTCGGCGTCGAAACCGCTGACCGGGAAATCGCCGCCCGGCAGCGGCGCGTTTGCCGTCCACGGCTTGCCGCGCTTGCCGAGAAAACCCTCGATTTTCTCGAGCATCGATTCAGACAGCCGGCGATAGGTGGTGATCTTGCCGCCGAAGGTGTTGATGATCGGCGCCGTGCCCTCGCCGCCGTCGGTCTTCAGCACATAATCGCGGGTTGCTTCCTGCGCCTTCGAGGCGCCGTCGTCATAAAGCGGGCGCACGGCGGAATAGGTCCAGACGATGTCCGAACGCTTGACCGGCTGCGCGAAATATTCGCTCGCCGCGGCACAGAGATAATCGATCTCGGCGTCGCTGATCTTCACGTCGTGCGGGTCGCCAGCATAGTCCTGGTCAGTGGTGCCGATCAGCGTGAACTCTTCCTCGTAGGGGATAGCAAAGATGATGCGGCCATCCTTGTTCTGGAAGAAATAGGCGCGCGGATCGTCGAACTTCTTGCCGATGACGATATGGCTGCCCTGTACCAGCCGGACATTGTGCACCTCGTTCAAGCCGACCGTAGCAGACAGCACATGGTCGACCCATGGACCGGCGGCGTTGACCAAAAGCCGCGCCTTGACCTCCTCGGTGTCCCCGGTCTGCGCGTTTTCCAGCCTGACCGTCCAAAGTTCGGCTTCACGACGTGCGCCGACGACTTTCGTGCGGGTTCGGATCGTTGCGCCGCGATCGGCGGCGTCGCGGGCGTTCAGGGCCACCAGCCGCGCATCGTTGACCCAGGCGTCGGAATATTCGAAGGCCTTGCGAAACAACGGCTTTAGCGGCTTGCCGGCTGGGTCCTTTGCCATGTCCAGCGTCTTGGTCGCCGGCAGCAATTTGCGCCCGCCAATGTGGTCGTAAAGGAAAAGGCCGAGCCTGATCAGCCAGGCCGGACGCAAACCCTTGGCATAGGGCAGCACGAAGCGCATCGGCCAGATGATGTGCGGCGCATTCTTCCAGAGAATTTCGCGCTCCATAAGCGCCTCGCGCACCAGGCGGAATTCGTAGAACTCGAGATAGCGCAAGCCGCCATGGATCAGTTTGGTCGAGCCGGAGGAGGTTCCGCTGGCCAGATCGTTCATTTCGGCAAGGAAGACCGAGAAGCCGCGCCCAACCGCATCGCGGGCGATGCCGCAGCCGTTGATACCGCCACCGATGACGAAGATGTCATGGATCGGGGGTGCATCCACAATAAGTCCTCCCGGATTTCGCATTGCAGCATTTTTAGGTTTTTACGAAACCGTGGTGGGATTATTTCGAAATAGGAACGAATGTCAAACGAAATATAAACAGCGGCAATTGCCGCTACGGCACCCTTACGAGAGCGACGTTTCGATCAGCTGAACCTCTGCCTCCTGGCAGATCTTGCGTACCGACGGGATGTCGCAACGGTCGGTGATGAAGGTGTTGACCTGCGACAGATGGCCGATGCGGACCGGCGCCGTCCGCTCGAATTTGGTCTGGTCGGAAACGAGGATGACATGCCGGGCATTGGCGATGATCGCCTGCGCCACCTTCACTTCACGAAAATCGAAATCGAGCAACGCACCGTCATGGTCGATCGCCGAGGCGCCGATCACCGCGTAGTCGACCTTGAACTGCCTGATGAAATCGACCGCCGCCTCGCCGACCACGCCGCCATCGGAGCCGCGCACAACCCCGCCGGCAATAACGACTTCGATGGAAGGGTAGATGCGCATCCTGTTGGCAACATTGATATTATTGGTGATCACCATCAATCCGGTATGATCAAGGAGCGCCTTGCTGACCGACTCCGTCGTGGTGCCGATATTGATGAACAGCGAGGCATTGTCCGGGATCAGCCTGGCTGCTGCGCGGCCGATCGCCTCCTTCTCCTCGGCGGCGATCTTGCGTCTCGCCTCATATTCCATGTTTTCGATGCCGGACGGGAACAGCGCACCGCCATGAATCCGCGACAGCAGCCGCTGGTCGCACAGGTCGTTAAGGTCCTTGCGGATGGTCTGCGGCGTCACGTTGAAATACGTTGCCAGATCGTCGACCAGCACGCGGCCATTGTCCTTGGCCATTTGGACGATTTCGGAATGACGCGGCGACAGATACATTTGGGGGCCTCTCGTTTTCGCTTTTCTTGTCTATAGCGGAAAACGAAAGTGATGAAAAGGCATAAGCCGGCTAACGAAATTACATCCGTCCGAAGACAACCACGGCGCAACTTTGCCGACCATTTCAACTCAACCCAGACCGCGGGCGATTTCGGTGATGACCTCGAAAGCTGTGTCGACATCCGCCGCCGTCGTCTCGAACTGACCGACTTGAAAGCGGATCGCGATCTGCCCGTCCACCCGTGTCTGTGTCAGATAGATGCGGCCATCGTCGTTGATCGCGTCGACCAGCCGCAGATTGTGTTCGTCCGAATCGATGCCGGCCGCCGCCAGATGCCGGAACGAGAACAGCGACAGCATCGGTTCCGTGACGATCTCGAAATCCGGTTGCCCAGCCAGCCGCGCGGCAAGGCCTTCGCTCCAGGCGACATGGTTGCGGATCATGGTCCGGAGATTTTCCAGCCCGTGGGCGCGCAGCAGGAACCACAGTTTCAGTGCGCGAAAGCGCCGCCCGAGCGGCACCGACCATTCGGAATAGTTGATGATGCCGTCGCGTCCATGCGTCTTCAGGTAATCCGGCTTGATGGCGAGCGTCCGCACCAGGTCTTCCGGCCGGCGGATGAACTGCATCGAGCAGTCGAACTGCGCGCCCAGCCATTTGTGCGGATTGAAGACGATGGAATCCGCGTGCTCCGCGCCGGCCCAGAAATGTCGGTATTCCGGACATATCATCGCCGATCCGGCCCAGGCGGCATCGACATGCAGATAGAGCCCGTACCGCTTAGCCACAGCAGCGACGCCGGCGATGTCATCAGTGCCGCCGGTGCTGGTGCCGCCGACACAAGCGATGATGCCGGCCGGCAGCATGCCCGCATCCCGGTCGGCGACGATCGCCGCTTCGAGGGCTGTGACATCCATGGCGCGAAGGCGGCCAGCAACCGGAATGCGGACGAGATTGTCCTCGCCAATGCCCGATACCCAGATCGCCCGGTTGATAGAAGTATGGACCTGGTCGGAAGAATAGATGCGCAATATCGGCTGGCCTTGCAGGCCCTTCTTGTTGCCCTGCCAGTCTAGCGCGCGCTCGCGCATGGTCAGCACGGCGGCAAGCGTCGCCGACGATGCCGAATCCTGCATGACGCCGGAAAACCCTTCCGGCAGGCTAAGCGCCTGACGCATCCAGTCGACGACGCGCGTCTCGAGTTCGGTCGCTGCCGGCGAGGTCTGCCAGAGCATGCATTGCGCGGCCATCACCGAGACCAGATATTCGGCCACCACCGAGACCGGTGCGGCGTTGGCCGGGAAATAGGCGAAGAAGCGCGGATGCTGCCAATGCGTCATGCCCGGCAGGATTTTTTGCTCGAAGTCGGCGAAGATTGCCTGCATCGTTTCGCCCTCTTCCGGCGGCGAGACATCGATGCTTCTAGAGATTTCGCCCGGCTCGACAAGCGGCCGCACCGGTCTTTCGCGAAGTGTGCTCCTGTAGTCGGCACCCCATTCAGCCGCGTACAGCGACCATTCCCGGAATTCGTTGCTATCCATTTTCCTCTCCGTCGCATCGAGCCCAGAAATCAAAGAGCACGAAAAACGGAGGCTTTCATTCGGGAAAATCAGGTAGGCTCGCGAAAGCGGTCTTCAGCGCGTTCGACCAGCCGTCCGAGATCGTGCGATAATATTGATCGTCCTGGGCTATCCGTTTCTTCAGGCTGACCTTGAAGGCATCCTTTTCGTAGAACAGCAGGTCAAGCGGCAGACCGACCGACAGGTTCGATTTCAGCGTCGAGTCGAACGACACCAGCAGGAGTTTCACCGTCTCGGCGAAACTCATCGTCTTTTCATAGGCGCGGATGATGATCGGCTTGCCGTATTTGGTCTCGCCGATCTGGAAAAACGGCGTGTCATCGGTCGATTCGATGAAATTGCCTTCCGGATAGATCATGAACAGCCGAGGCGCGCTGCCCTTGATCTGGCCGCCGAGGATAAAGGAGGCATTGAAATAGGAATCGGCCTTTTCGCCCGCCGGTGACGAACTGGCGATGACTTCCTTGACGGTGTCGCCGACCATCCGCACCGTCTGGTACATGGAAGGCGTTTCAAGCAAAGTGGCGTGGCGATCGGCCACCGCCTTGGTGCGCTCGTCGAGCAGGCTTACGACGGCCTGCGTCGTCGCCAGATTGCCGGCCGACATCAGCACGATGACGCGCTCGCCCGGCTCCTCCCAGACATGCATCTTCTTGAAGGTGGAGATCGAATCCATGCCGGCGTTGGTACGCGTGTCGGACATGAACACGAGCCCGCGATCGATCTTCAGGCCGACGCAATAGGTCATCGAATCTCTTTGGCAGCAAATCTTGCCGGGGATTACTGCTCCACGGTGACGGTGACCGCAAGCTGTTCTTCCGCTTGTCCCAGCCGAATTCCCGACACCGGCGTGGCGTCGCGGTAATCACGGCCGGTCGCCACCTTTACATAGCGTTCGTCGGGCGAAATGCCGTTGGCGACGTCGAAGGCGACCCAGCCGAGGCCCGCAACATGCGCCTCGGCCCAGGCATGGCTTGCCGCCTGCTCGACCGCCGCATCCATCATCAAATAGCCGCTGACGTAGCGGGCGGGAAACCCCATGGCGCGCGCGGCGGCGGCAAAGATGTGGCTGTGGTCCTGGCAGACGCCGGTCTTGAGCGCCAGCGCGTCCTCGGCCGGGGTCGCTGCGTTGGTGGTGCCCGGCGTGTAGGCGACGCGCTCGCCGATCACGGCCATCAGCCGGTGCAATCTTTCGATATCGGTCCCCTCGCCTACTGAGGCCGCGAGTTCGCGAATGCCGCTGCCGATCGTGGTCAACGGCGTTTCATGGCCAAACAGCCAGAGCGGCGCAAAACCCTGATGTGGCCCGGAGACGCCAGCGGTGTCGCGTGTCACCACCTCGCCTGATGCCTCGACGGTGATGAAATCGCGGTCACCTTCGACGCTCAAAAGCCGCGTGTCGTTCCCGAAATGGTCGGTAAAGCGCACCTCCTCGCGTGCCCCTTCGATCGTCAGCGCCCAGGACCAAACGGTCTGTGTCGGCCCGCTGACCGGAAGCAGCCGCAACCGTTGCAATAGATAGTGCACCGGCGCATCGTAGCGGTACTCGGTCCGGTGGGTGATCTTCAGCCGCATTGCTCTCGTCCCCAGAGCATGATCTTTTCCGGAAACCGGCTTCCACTTTCCGGTATCATGATCAATAAAACCTGTAGTCCTGCGCGATTTCGTCGCCGAGCCTGGTGTTGTCGCGAATGAAATTGGCCAGGAATTCATGCAGGCCGGCATCGAATATGTCCTTGATCGAGCCGGCCGTCAGCATGGCCTGGGTCTTGCCGGCTGTCGCGTGACAGGCGTGGCGTTCGCCATAATCGTCGCCCAGGAATTTCAGGTGCTCCGTCAGGAAACGGTAGCAGAAGGTCAGCGAGCGCGGCATCCGAACGTTGAGGATCAGATAGTCGGCGATGTTGCTCGGCTTGTAGTCGGCCTCGTAGACCCAGCGATAGGAGCGATGCGCCGACACCGAGCGCAGGATTGATTCCCACTGGTAGTTATCGAGCGTAGAGCCGACCCACGAGATCGACGGCAACAGCACGTAGTATTTCACGTCCAAAATACGTGCCGTGTTGTCGGCGCGTTCGACATAGGTGCCGAGCTGCGAGAAATCGAAGATCTCGTTGCGCAGCATGGTGCCGTAGAACGCGCCGCGGATCAGCGCCGTTTCGCGCTTGATCGCGTCGAGCACGCTGGGCAGGTCACGTTCGTCGATCGGCTTGGCCAGCATGCGCTTCAGCGACATCCAGGCCTCGTTGATGCTTTCCCAGGTTTCGCGCGTCAGCGCGGTGCGCACCATGCGGGCGTTGTTGCGAGCCGTCTCGATCGACGCCATCGTGCTCGACGGGTTCGATGTGTCGCGAAGCAGGAAATCCGCGACGTTGGCGGCGGTATAGTCGGAATATTTCTGCGTGAAGGCAGCGTCCGAACCGGCGCTGAGCAGCACCGAATTCCACTCTTCGGAGGCGTTTTGGGTACGGGTCAGCGCCATGCGCAGCCCGGCATCGACCAGCCGCGCCATGTTTTCCGCCCGCTCGATGTAGCGGTTCATCCAGTAGAGCCCGTTGGCGGTGCGGCCGAGAAGCATGTGGGGCTGCCCTTCGGGCTAGTGAGTAGTGAGTGGTGAATAGTGCATGGTGAATGTTTGGATTTTGACGGAGTATGACATTGTGCTTTCCCTCTACTACTGACTACTGACTACTGACTACTGACTATTCACTCCTTACCCGTCTCAATCATCCAGCACCCACGTATCCTTGGTACCGCCGCCCTGCGATGAGTTCACCACCAGCGAGCCTTCCTTCAGCGCCACGCGCGTCAGCCCGCCCGGCACGATCTGGATGCGGTCGGAAACCAGCACGTAGGGCCTGAGGTCGACATGGCGCGGCGCCAGCCCTTTGTCGGTCAGGATCGGACAGGTCGACAGCGCCAGCGTTGGCTGGGCGATGTAGTTCGACGGTTTTGCCGCGAGTTTCTTGGAAAAATCCTCGCATTCCTTCTTGGTCGCCGCCGGCCCGACCAGCATGCCGTAGCCGCCTGAGCCGTGCACCTCCTTCACCACCAGCTCGTCGATATGTTCGAGCACGTATTTCAGGCTGTCCGGCTCCGAGCAGCGCCAGGTCGGGATGTTGCCGAGGATTGCCCTGCGGCCAGTGTAGAATTCGACGATCTCGGGCATGTAGGAATAGATCGCCTTATCGTCGGCGATGCCGGTTCCCGGCGCATTGGCGATGGTGATGTTGCCGGCGCGGTAGACATCCATGATGCCCGGCACTCCAAGTGCCGAGTCCGGACGGAAGGTCAGCGGATCGAGGAAAGAATCGTCCACCCTTCGATAAAGCACATCGATCTGCTTGTAGCCTTCGGTCGTGCGCATCGCGACGTGGCCGTCGACGACGCGCAGATCCTGCCCCTC
This sequence comes from Mesorhizobium sp. f-mel, assembly GCF_053850215.1. Taxonomy (NCBI): domain Bacteria; kingdom Pseudomonadati; phylum Pseudomonadota; class Alphaproteobacteria; order Hyphomicrobiales; family Phyllobacteriaceae; genus Mesorhizobium; species Mesorhizobium sp. f-mel. The sequence goes on along the minus strand of NZ_JBSPTO010000022.1, from coordinate 11,556 downwards.
GACAAGCTGCACGCCCATCTGGTCGGCAAGGAAGGCATGTTCGAAATAGGCGGAGTTGAAGCTGCCCGGCGTCAGCACGGCAATGGTCGGCGCACCCGTAGTGCTTTGCGGCCGCACCGCCGCCAGCGACTGGCGCAAGAGCTGCGGATAGTTTTCCACCGGCCGCACCTTGATCTGCTGGAACAGCTCGGGAAAGAGCTGCATCATCGTCTCGCGGTTCTCCAGCATGTAAGAGACGCCGGACGGCGTGCGCGCATTGTCCTCCAACACGTAGAATTCGTTCTCGCTGATACGCACGATATCGACGCCGATGATATGGGTGTAGACGCCGGCCGGCGGCCTTACCCCGATCATCTCCGGCAGGAACGCCTCGTTCCTGGCGATCAATTCCTTGGGGACGCGCCCGGCGCGCAATATCTCCTGGCGGTGGTAGATATCGTCGAGAAACGCGTTCAGCGCCTGGACGCGCTGCTCGATGCCTTGCGTCAGCCGTCGCCATTCGTTGCCGGAAATGATGCGCGGAACGATATCGAAGGGAATAAGGCGTTCGGAGGCTTCCTGCTCGCCATAGACGGCAAAGGTGATGCCGGTCTTGCGAAAGACGCGTTCGGCGTCCTGCATCTTCTCGGTAAGCCTGGCTGGATCCTGCTCCTTCAGCCAGCGATCGTAAGCCGAATACGGTTTTCTCAATCCGGAGACTTCCGGAAGCATTTCGTCGAACGCTGCCAATCGCATACTCCCCTGTGAGACCATTTCACTGGCGTCACGGGAGAAAATCAAGCGCAATCGGTGATTTGGAGGATGCTGGCGATCAGTATGTCGCGACCTGCCTAAAATTAGGGCAGCGCCGATATGGCTGGGTCAGGCTTTGCCTTGTGCCCGGGCAGGCGGCCGGCGCCACTCAGAAGGCGCGGAAGGTGACGACCGTAAACGTGTCCTTGATGCCGGGAAGAATCTGCACCTTCTCGTTGACGAAGTGGCCGATGTCTTCCTCGTCGTCGACATAGAATTTGGCGAGCAAATCGTAGTTGCCGGCTGTCGAGTAGATTTCCGAAGCGATCTCGGCATCGGCCAACGCGCCGGCAACGTCATAGGCCCTGCCCAGATCGCACTTTATCTGCACGAAAAATGCCTTCATTGCCCGGTCCTGCTCAACTTGCACGCATAAGCGGCCCTTGTGGCAGACTGCCGCCCGGCTTTCAAGCATCAGGACGGGGCTAAGGCAGAACGCGACCTGAGGGAAGCTTTAGTGCAGCCAAACGGCGGATGCACGCGGGCGCTGAGACTGTGGAGCGCTGCCAAGCGTAGGCTATGCCTGCGCGCGTTCGCTTCGCTGAGAGGGCCCGCTCACATCACCGGGATATCGCCCCTTGCCCAGCCCTCGGAAATTGCCGCCGCCCGCGCCTCGAAGGCGCCGGCTTCGATGGCGGCACGAATGTCCTGCATCAGCCTCTGGTAGTAGGAAAGATTGTTCCAGGTCAGCAGCATCGCCCCCAGCGCCTCTTGCGAGCGGACCAGATGGTGCAGATAGGCGCGTGAATAATCCCTGGCGGCCGGGCAGTCGCTCTCCTCGTCCAGCGGGCGCGGATCGTCGGCATGGCGAGCGTTGCGCAGATTGACCTTGCCGCGCCTTGTATAGGCGAGGCCATGACGGCCGGCGCGCGTCGGCATCACGCAATCGAACATGTCGATGCCGCGTACCACCGATTTCAATATGTCGTCAGGCGTGCCGACACCCATCAGATAGCGCGGCCTGTCCGCCGGCAGCTCCGGGCAGGTGATGTCGAGCATTTCGAGCATCACCGCTTGCGGCTCGCCGACCGCCAGCCCGCCGATGGCGTAGCCCTTGAGGTCCATCGCTTTCAGCGCCTGCGCCGAGCGCAGCCGCAGGGCCGGTATGTCGCCGCCCTGGACGATGCCGAACATCGCCTTGCCCGGTTGGTCGCCGAATGCCGTCTTGCAACGTTCGGCCCAGCGCAGCGACAGCTCCATGGCGCGCTCGATCTCCTTCTCCATAGCCGGCAGCGCGGTGCATTCGTCGAGCTGCATCTGGATATCGGAACCGAGCAGTCCCTGGATTTCGATCGAGCGCTCGGGCGACATCTCATAGGGGGCGCCATCAATATGTGAGCGAAAGGTGACGCCCTTTTCGGTGAGTTTCCTCAGTTTCGACAGCGACATTACCTGGAAGCCGCCGCTGTCGGTCAGGATCGGGTGCGGCCAGCGGGCGAATTCATGCAGACCGCCAAGCCGCGCCACACGTTCGGCGCCAGGCCGCAGCATCAGATGGTAAGTATTGCCAAGGATAATGTCCGAGCCGACGCCGCGCACCTGATCCATATACATGGTCTTGACCGTGCCGCCGGTGCCGACCGGCATGAAGGCTGGCGTGCGGATTTCTCCGCGCGGCATAGTGATAGAGCCGCGCCGCGCTTTTCCGTCGGTCGCCAGCACATCGAAGGTGAACGCCTTAGTCATTGAATTCCTTGTTCTATACCGGGCGCGCGTCGATCGTTCTCCTCTTTGAACAGAAGGCTTGCATCTCCGTAGGAGTAGAACCTGTAGCGGTTCTCGATGGCATGCGCATAGGCCGCACGCATTGTTTCCAGACCACAAAACGCCGAAACCAGCATGAACAGCGTCGAACGCGGCAGATGGAAATTGGTCATCAGCATGTCGGCGGCCTTAAAGCGGTAGCCGGGGGTGATGAAGATGTCGGTCGGACCCGACCATCCAGCCAATGTGCCGTCCTCCCGCGCGGCGCTCTCCAGCAGGCGCAGCGACGTCGTACCGACGGCGATGATGTGCCCGCCGCGCGCTTTCGCCGCGTTCAGCGCCTCGGCGGTTTCCCGGCTGACCGAACCGATTTCGGCATGCATCTTGTGATCGGCGGTGTCGTCGACTTTCACCGGCAGGAACGTGCCGGCGCCGACATGCAGGGTGACGAAGCGCCGCTCGACGCCTTTGGCATCCAGCGCCGCGAAAAGCTCGGGCGTGAAATGCAGGCCGGCAGTGGGTGCCGCCACGGCCCCCTCCTCCCTGGCATAGATGGTCTGGTAGTCTTTGCGGTCGCGTTCGTCGTCGTCGCGCTTCGAAGCGATGTAAGGCGGCAGCGGAATGTGACCGACGGCGTGCAACGCCTCATCGAGAAACGGACCTGAGAGGTCAAAACCGAGCAAAGCCTCGCCGGCCTCGCCTTTCTCGATCACCGTGGCATCGAGCTGGCCGAGAAAGCAGGAATTGGCGTCATGGCCGAAATGGACGCGGTCACCGGCGGCGATGCGCTTGCCCGGCCGCATGAAAGCCAGCCAGCGGTCGGGAGCCACCCGCATGTGCAGCGTGGCTTCGACTTGCGCCACCGCTTCGCCGCGCCGCCTGATGCCTTTCAACTGTGCCGGAATGACCTTGGTGTCGTTGAAGACCAGCACGTCACCGGTCTCGAGCAGGGACGGCAGCTCGCGCACCGTCCGGTCTTCGCGGCCCTCACCCGGCCTGACAACCAGCATTTTGGCGCTGTCGCGCGGTTCTGCCGGTCGAAGCGCGATACGCTCCTCCGGCAGATCAAAGTCGAAAAGATCGACGCGCAAGAAAATCCCGCCTCAAAATTCCGGGCAGGTCACCGCCCAGGCGCCAACACCGTCGATGCTCAGCGTGCCGCCCATTGCGAAATTGGACTGTTCGCTGGCCTTGACCAGTCGCAATTTGGCGACGATCGAGCTGATGCCCTCATCGGTGAGATCGATCGCCATGTGCTGGTCGTCCTCGAATGCCTGTCCGACGATGACTTTCGTCGAACCCGGCTGACCGTCGGTGGTCCAGTTCCTGCCGCCGGCATCAAGCCATACACGCGCAACCGCGATGACGGCAGTGTGCCCCATCAGAACGTCGATCGATGCCGCGTCGCCTTCAGCGCTGCAAACAATCGATTCCGTCGCCAGCGCCGGAGTGGCCGCCGCGACAAGCATCAGAGTGATAGCCGCGACAGCCCGGTAGGTCATTTCACGTCGGCCGCCACCTTCAGCGACACGATCTTGTCGGGATCCGGCACCGGCTCGCCGCGCTTGATCTTGTCGACATTGTCCATGCCCTCGATGACCTGGCCCCAGACCGTGTATTGGCGGTTGAGGAAGGCGGCATCGTCGAAGCAGATGAAGAACTGCGAATTGGCCGAGTTCGGATTTTGCGAGCGCGCCATCGAGCAGGTGCCGCGGCCGTGATTGGCGTTGGAGAACTCCGCCTTCAGGTCGGGCTTGTCGGAGCCACCCGTGCCAGCGCGCGCCGGTGCGAAAGAGGGCTTGGTGGAATTGCCGAATTTCACGTCGCCGGTCTGCGCCATGAACCCCTCGATGACGCGATGGAACACCACGCCGTCATAAGCGCCTTCGCGCGCCAGTTCCTTGATGCGGCCGACATGGCCAGGCGCCAGATCGGGAAACAGTTCGATGATGACCTTGCCCTTGGTCGTTTCCATGATGAGCGCGTTCTCGCGGTCCTTGATCTCGGCCATGTCAGAATATCCTTTGAAACTAATGGGTTTACTTGCCGTCGGCGGCGATGCGCACCTTGATCATGCGATCGGGATCGGTGACGACCCCGTTCTGTGCCGCATCGCCTTTCTTTATCTGGTCCACCAACTCCATGCCGTTCTCGACATTACCGACGATAGTGTACTGGCCATCGAGCGGCGGCGCCGGCGCGAACATGATGAAGAACTGGGAATTGGCGGAATCCGGGTCCTGCGAGCGGGCCATGCCGACCACGCCGCGCTCGTAGCGCTCGGACGTCGAGAATTCGGCCGGTAGGTCGGGAAGATCGGAACCGCCAGTACCGACAGCATCGGCGTTGAAGCCGTTCTTCATGTTGCCGAACTTCACGTCGCCGGTCTGCGCCATGAAGCCGTCGATGACGCGGTGGAAAGCGACGTTGTCGTAAGCGCCCTGACGAACCAGCTTCTTGATCTGCTCGACATGCTTCGGCGCGAGATCGGGCCTGAGCGCGATGGTCACGTCGCCGCCCTTCAGCGTTATGATCATGGTGTTTTCCGGATCGGCGGCGAACGCCGAAACGGTTGCAGCCACAAGACCGAAAACAACGACAAAGCAGGTGGCGAGCCTTTTGAGCTGCATGGATCTTTCTCCGAAAACCTTTGTTTCATGCATGTCGTTATCCCAATACGGGGTTCCACTTTTGGGCGACATGCATTATTTCGCGAATTTGGCGGTAAGTGCGCCAGCCACAGCCGCCGGCACGAAGGGGCGGATGTCGCCTCCCATCGAGGCTATCTGGCGGACAAGTGTGGCGGTAATGGTTCGCACCGATGGGCTGGCGGGCAGAAAAACTGTCTGCAGTTCCGGCGCCATCGTCTCGTTCATGCCGGCCATCTGCATCTCGTAGTCGAGATCGGTGCCATCGCGCAGGCCGCGGATCATGATCGAGGCGCCCTCCTTCCTGGCCGCGTCGATGACCAGCCCGTCGAAAGCGACAATCTTGATGCGCGCGCCGTCGCGGCCAAATTCGGCCTTCGTCGCTGCTTCGATGAGGCCGACCCGTTCCTCGAACGAAAACAGCGGCTTTTTGCCGGGATGAATGCCGATCGCCGCATAGACTTTGTCCGCCACGGCCAGCGACGCCTTCAGCACATCGAGATGGCCGTTGGTCAGCGGGTCGAAGGAGCCGGCATAAAGGGCGATGCGTTCGGTCATGGCAGGTGCTTCTAGCGAGCCTCTCTCGCAAAGGCAAATCCGATCAGCGAGCCGCCAATGCATGTCGCCCAAAAGTGTGCAGCGGTTTTGGACAACGACATGCACCCAAACAGAGCCTCAAAGCGCAACGCCTGAGCCACGGTAATCGCGATGCGCTTTGTGTGAACCTTTTGGCCGAGATGAACGACCAATGAACGGGCCGATCACGAAGCCTTCACGCAGCGTTCACTAGGTTGCAGCTTCAGGAGATGAAACCAAAACCCCATTTAATCGTTGCTAGGTGCAGGAGACACGCACATGCTGATCTACATGCTCGCCACCGCAATGACCGTCGCCATGCTGATCGCCACCGTATTCGGGCTGCATCAGGAAGCAGAGCGCGTCCGCGCCAAGTCCAATGCCAAGCGGTTCGGAGGCTTTGGTATCCGCAAGCCGTTTCGCCACCGCTAGCTGTTGACGGCGCCGGCCCATCGGGCCGGCATTGCCCGTCAAGACCTACTCGGCGTTGTTGTCCGGGCCAACATCTTCAGTACCGATATCCAGAGTTGCGTCGCCCTCGACACTCTCTTCCGCTTCCTCGTCGGATTGCGGTTCCGATATCCGCTCCACCGAAACGACCTTCTCGCCGTCGGCCGTGTTGAAGATGGTCACGCCCTTGGTGGCGCGGCTGGCGAAACGAATGCCGTTGACCGGCACGCGGATGACGGTGCCGCCATCCGAGACAAGCATGATCTGGTCGTCATTGCCGACCGGGAAAGTCGCCACCAGACGGCCGATCTCAGCCACTTTCGACACATCGGTGGCGCGGATGCCCTTGCCGCCGCGCCCTGTGAGGCGGAAATCATAGGAAGACGAACGCTTGCCGTAGCCATATTCCGTCACCGTCAGCACGAATTGCTCGTGTGCCTTGAGGAATTCGTAGCGCTCATCGGAAAGCTCCGTCTCCTCGCCGACCTCCTCATTGGTGAGTTGAATGTCTTCGTCCTCGCCCGCCGCAATGCCGGCGGCGAGCCGCCTTTCCGCCGCCACTCGCCTGAGATAAGCGGCGCGCTCGGCCGGCGGCGCCTCGACATGTTCGATCACCGCCATCGAGATCACCCGGTCGGTGGCAGCCATGGCGATGCCGCGCACGCCGACCGAGTTGCGGCTCTGGAAGACGCGCACGTCGCTGACCGAGAAGCGGATGCACTGGCCGGAGCTTGCAGTCAGAAGCACGTCGTCATTGTCGGTGCAGGTCTCGACGCCGAGGATCTCGTCGCCTTCCTCTTCCAGCTTCATGGCGATCTTGCCGTTGCGATTGACCTGGACGAAGTCCGACAGCTTGTTGCGGCGCACCGTGCCGCGGGTGGTGGCGAACATCACGTCGAGCTCGCCCCAGCTGGTCTCGTCCTCAGGCAGCGGCATGATGGTGGTGATGCGTTCGCCCTGCTCCAGCGGCAGCATGTTGATCAGCGCCTTGCCGCGCGACTGCGGATTGCCGATCGGCAGGCGCCAGACCTTTTCCTTGTAGACGATGCCACGCGAGGAGAAGAACAGCACCGGCGTGTGCGTGTTGGCAACGAACAGCCTAGTGACGAAATCCTCTTCCTTGGTCGACATTCCGGATCGGCCCTTGCCACCGCGCCGCTGCGCCCGGTAGAGCGATAACGGCACGCGCTTGATGTAGCCGGAATGGCTGACCGTCACGACCATGTCCTCGCGCTGGATCAGGTCCTCGTCTTCCATATCAGCCCCGCCCTCGGAGAGCTCGGTACGGCGCGGCGTGCCGAACTCGTCGCGGACGGCGGCAAGCTCGTTCTTGACGATCTGCTGAATGCGGGCGCGGGACGACAGGATGTCCAGGTAGTCCTTGATCTCGTCGCCGATCGTGTTCAACTCGTCGGCGATCTCGTCGCGGCCGAGCGCGGTCAGTCGCTGCAGGCGCAGTTCGAGGATGGCGCGCGCCTGTTCCTCGGACAGATTGTAGGTGCCGTCCTCGTTGATGCGGTGCCGCGGATCGTCGATCAGCAGGATCAGCGATTCGACGTCGCCCGAAGGCCAGCGCCGCTCCATCAACTGCTCGCGCGCCGTCTGCGGGTCCGGCGCGGTGCGGATCAGCTTTATGACCTCGTCGATGTTGGCGACGGCAATGGCAAGGCCGACCAGCACATGGGCGCGGTCGCGCGCCTTGCGCAGCAGGAATTTCGTGCGCCGGCTGATTACGTCCTCGCGGAAGGCGACAAACGCCTTCAGCATGTCGGTCAGCGTCAGCAATTCCGGCTTGCCGCCGTTCAGTGCCACCATATTGGCGCCGAACGACGTCTGCAGCGGCGTGAAACGGTAGAGCTGGTTGAGGATGACGTCAGCGACCGCGTCGCGCTTCAGTTCGATGACGACGCGGTAACCCTGGCGGTCGCTCTCGTCGCGGATGTCGGAAATGCCCTCTATGCGCTTGTCGCGCACCAGCTCCGCCATCTTCTCGATCATCGACGACTTGTTCACCTGGTAGGGAACTTCGGTGATGACGATCGATTCACGGTCGTTGCCGCGCGCCTCGACGTTGACGCGCCCGCGCATGACGATGGAACCGCGGCCGGTCGAATAGGCGCTGTAGATGCCGGAGCGGCCGAGCACGATGCCGCCGGTCGGGAAATCCGGCCCCGGAATGATCTCCATCAACGCCGGCAGATCGATCGCCGGATTGTCGATGAGGGCGATGGCGCCGTTGCAGACCTCGCCCAGATTGTGCGGCGGGATGTTGGTGGCCATGCCGACGGCGATGCCGCCGGAGCCGTTGACCAACAGGTTTGGAAAGCGCGCCGGCAGGACTTTCGGCTCGCTGCCGGACGCATCATAAGTGTCCTGGAAATCGACGGTGTCCTTGTCGATGTCTTCCAGCAACTCATGCGCGACCTTCGTCAGGCGCGATTCGGTGTAACGCATCGCCGCCGGCGGATCACCGTCGATCGAGCCAAAATTGCCCTGCCCGTCGATCAGCGGCACGCGCAGCGACCAACCCTGCGCCATGCGCACCAAGGCGTCGTAGATCGAGGCGTCGCCATGCGGATGGTATTTACCCATCACGTCGGCGACCGGGCGCGCCGACTTCACGTATTTGCGGTTCCAGTGGTAGCCGCTCTCATGGGCGGCATAGAGGATGCGGCGATGCACCGGCTTCAGCCCGTCGCGCACATCGGGCAGCGCACGGCTGACGATCACGCTCATGGCGTAATCGAGGTAGGAGCGCTGCATCTCCTCGATGATGGATATCGGCTCGATGCCGGTCGGGCCGCCGTCGGCGCCGCGCGGTGTCTTCTGGTCGGTCAAATCAGGTCACAATCTAATCGGGAATCACTCGGTGCTTATATAGGAAGCCGGGTCGAAACTCCAATGTCCGCGATAGTTTTCCAGTGTCGATTTTTGTGGTGATTTCAAAAGGATATCACTGATTGCGACGATATGGCCGAGGCGCTTTTTCGTTGCTCTCGCGGCAAAGCTCATTGTCAGGCCAATTTGCTTCACAACGCCGGAACGGCGGATGCGTTCGGCAATTTATCGCCTCGCCGCCGGACCCGATAGGCGCCGGGCGCCTCCCCCATCACGCGCCGGAATCGGCGGTTGAAGGTCGACAAATCGTTGAACCCCGCCTCGAAGGCGATCGTCGAGATCGCCTCGTCCGACATGCGCAGCCGCACCGCCGCCCTGTGCAGCCGGGTTTTCAGCAGGAACTGGTAGGGCGTCATGCCCGCGACGCGTCGGAACGTGCGCAGGAAATGATACGGGCTGGTCGCCGTCTCGCTTGCAAGCGCAGCAAGCGAGACCGGCCGGTCGGCATCCAGCTCAATGCGCCGCACCGCCTCCGCGACACGTTTCTCGTCGCGGCGGCTCGGCACCCGGGCAGCAGGCGTGACGCCGGAGGCGACGGCTGCGCCGGCAATCCGCAGACCGATTTCCTCGAACGCGTCGACGTCGGCCATCTCGCGTGCGGATTCCGCCTCGGCCAGCAACGGTGCCAGCGCCGGCAAGGGCGGCAGCCGCGGCGTCTCGAAGGCCAGCTTCTTCACGCCCGGCATGTCGGCAACGATCTGTTCCATATAGGCCGGCTCGAACTGGAAGGAGAGGCAGCGGTCGCCGGCGCCATGCTCGTGCCCACACTCGTAGCACGTGCCAGGGTTGCCGAGCAGGAGCGCGCCCGGCGTCAGCATCGCATTGCCCTGGCGTGCGCGGTAGCGGAATGTGCCATTGGTCACCACGGCGACGCAGAAATTACGATGCTCTTCCTCGAACGGGCGATCGGCGGCGCCGGCGGTGCAGACCACGTCCAACACCTGCGAGCCTCGTCCGGACGCCAGTGTATGCGCGCTCGTTGTCATGGCTTGAAAGATAGCAATTTTTCCCAAGCGCAGAACCCTGCCGCCGCCTATTCCCTCCAGTCTCCTGACAAGATGAGGTCGAAATCATGTTCAATTCATCTTCCTTTGTAGAAGCCCTGCACAGCGACGAGCCTGCCGGGGGCCTGGCCGAAAAACTGAACCTTTACGGCCGCTTCGTCGGCGCCTGGACATTCGATGCCACGCGCCACCTCGAGGACGGCCAGGTGCTGACCGGGCGCGGCGAGGTGCATTTCGGCTGGGTGCTCGAGGGCCGCGCGATCCAGGACGTATGGATCCTGCCGGCGCGCGACGCCGGTCCCTCACCCTCCCTCGGCAAATGGACTTTCTATGGCACGACATTGCGTGTCTATGACCCCGGGGTCGACGCCTGGCATATTTTCTGGAGCGATCCGCGCACCCAGTACTACAGCCGCCAGCTCGGCCGGGCCGAGGGCGACACCATCGTCCAGCAAGGCGCTGACGGCAGCGGCGCCTCGGTGCGCTGGAGCTTTTCCCGGATTACCGAAAACTCCTTCCGCTGGCTGGGCGAACGCTCTCAGGACGATGGCGCGACCTGGCGGCTCGAAGTCGAGTTCCTGGCGCGGCGAGCCGGCAGCACCTGACCTGCACGGTTTCCCCTGACGCTGCTTTGCTCTACCAATGCAGGGGTCTCGGGCACGGCCCGGCGGGGAGGGTCAGAGATGCCGAGCTTCGACAGCCTGTTCAACGCCTTCGTCACCATTCTCGTGACCATCGACCCGCCAGGCCTGGCACCGCTCTTCCTCGCCGTGACGCGCGGCATGAACCGCGAGGAGCGCAACCAGGTTTCCGTCCGCGCCTCGATCATCGGTTTCCTGGTGATGGCGCTGTTTGCAATCGCCGGTGCATCGATCCTGTCGGTGTTCGGCATCACGCTGCCGGCGTTCCGCGTCGCCGGCGGGTTCCTGCTGTTCTTCATCGCCTTTGAAATGGTGTTCGAGCGCCGGCAGGACCGCAAGGAAAAGATCGGCGACGTCGCCATCACCAAGGACATGATCCACAACATCGCCGCCTTTCCGCTGGCGATCCCCCTGATCGCCGGTCCGGGCGCGATTTCAGCGACCGTCCTGCTGTCCGGCTCTTTTCCAGGTTTTGGCGCGCAGGCAGCCCTTGTCGGCATCATCGCGATCTGTCTCGTCATCACCTACCTGGTGTTCGTGCTGGCCGAGCGCATCGACCGCATCCTCGGCCAGACCGGCCGCTCGATCCTGACCCGGCTGCTAGGCGTCATCCTGGCGGCGCTCGCCGTGCAGTTCGTCGCGGACGGCATCAAGGCGCTGATGGCGGGGTAGAATGGATCGACTCTTGAGCGCTTCGCTCTACTGCAACAGTCGCCCCTCGACAATCCTGACCGTGCCGCCTTGCAAATCGAACCAATTGCCACCCAAAGCGGCACGGCTATCGCATATGAGTGATGGCATTGATGAGATAGTCGTCATTCCAGGCGCATTTCTTGATGCGAT
>NZ_JBSPTO010000021.1:0-103287 GCF_053850215.1 Mesorhizobium sp. f-mel | reverse complement strand
CGGACCCCGAGGCTACCGCTGCCTACCGCTGGCTTAACAATCACCGGAAGGCCTATCTCCGCGGCTGAGCGTTCAATATCCGTCGCGTTCGCTGCCAAGCGATAAGCCGGTACTGGAAGACCGGCGTCCGCGAGGAGCTGACGTTGAGAGAATTTGTCACAGCATCGTTCAATCGATGTGGGGTTCGGTCCCGGTAGATTGAAATGCCAGCAGAGCTTGCCAACTGTCGCATAGAAGGACTCGTCGTCGCCCGCAAAGCCAGTGATACCAGCAATCTCAAAGGTCTCACCCAGCCGGGAACATTCGCGGATCAGCGCATCGAGATTGGTCGTATCGACACGGATTGCCTCTCTCCTTTCGGCCGCAAGATAGTCGTACTGAGTGGAATCAGCCGACAGGGTAATTGGATAAAGACCAAGACGCTGGGCCGCTTGGACGTAGAGCAGACCATTACCCTTTGCATTGCCTTCAACCAGGATGAGAGCTCTTTTTGCCATTGACCGTCAACTCCGAGATTTGTGTGCTGTGCGGGTTCTGAGGCTAAATCGGCATCAGCTTTTCTTATACGTGCCTGACCTCAGTTTTGCGGCGAAGCTACCATTGTCAGCGATCTGCGCTCGTAAAGAATAGGTAAAGTTATTTAAAAGATCTGTTGCGACGTGTTGTTTACCGGACATGTGGTATGCCCTGGACATTGTCGGAGCCTCGCAATCGAGTTCGACCTCTAGAAATTTAAACATAAGCTGACAGGCGGTGTCATAGGCCAAGGCGAAAGTCGGGCGTGGAGCAGCGCTCGCGCACTGGCCCGACTTGGTTCTCGGCCGTCACGCTTGTTCATGCGGGCCCGTAGCGCCGGATTCGCATGGCGGCCATCGAGGCAGATCACCGGCAGCCCGTGTTTGAGCCAGAAGCAAACTAGCCTGAGAAATTCAGTGCGCCCCGATGGCGCGTATCGCTAGTGGAGGAAGGTTCCACCCACGATAGTAGTCGCTTCGTCTGGTAGCTGACGAGCGGCTCGGTCGGGCAAACTGGCCGGGTCGAAGCCTCGTGACAAAGCCCGCCTTGGGCGATGAGCAATCCGATGGCAGTAACGTGAGTGAGAGCGCCGGGAGACTGGCAAGGAGTATGTGGTGGAAGTCCACTGCGATGAAAGACTAGCAACCCACGCCGCCCGATCCGTGCGCAGGCGTCCGCGAGGGCTTCGGCGAAGCGTCGGTAGGGGAGCGTGCAGGCTAGCCATGGAGCCACGAAAAGCGTTATGATTTCGGGTGCCGACGTTGTTCACCTGATGGAAGGCGAGATCGGCGGGCGCGTTATTGCGAGCGTCCGACGGACACGGCGGGGTCTGAGACCCTGGCATGTACGGACGCTCCTTGTGCGGGAACCGAGAGATCTCTGGATCGACCATCGCTATCGACTTCATCCTCGGCCTGGCGCGCACCACGACCTTGCGTCCTGCATTCGATGGCTCGCTATCTGATCCCATTGATATTCGCGCGCCTACCAAATCTATCGTTTGCGCGGTAAAGTCTACATGTGGACGCCGACGAGGTGGTGGCGCTCCTTGCGAGACCGCTCAAACTCTGAGGCTCTGGGCGCATCGAACTGTTGGACCACAACAACAGGAAAAGGACATGATATGCGTTAGGGCAAGCGCCAGCCATCTCAAACCGCGATGGCACTATCCAGGACATTATATTGGCGAATTCAACGCCAAGTGGCACATACTAGGCATTAGCGGAACGAAATGCATCCGGCCTCCAACGCTGTCAAATCCAGATCGAGTGAAGTGTAGTGCAGATCAAAGACGTCCTTCTCGCGCCTGGTAATGGCGCATTTTTCTATGACGATCAGGCTGCTATCCGGGCCGGCGCAACCCAGGATAGTCTCATCTATCTCGACGAACCGATAACGCCCGGGTTCGCGTCAATTCGAGTTCCGGCATCTTCGCTCAGCATCGGGCTTGCTCTCACCGACGGCACCGTTGTTTGGGGCGACATGATGGGCGTTCAGTACTCAGGTGCCGGCGGGCGCGATCCTGTGTTTGAAACTGCTCACATCTCGGATTTGATATCGCGGGTCGTGGCGCCGCGGCTTCTCGATGTCGATGCGTCTGGTTACCTTGATGCCTGCGCGAATGTCTTCGACCCCTTCGAACATAAGCGGCTACCTCTCGCCATTGAGTATGGCGTCAGCCAGGCGCTGCTTCGTACTGCGGCCCATCTCCACCGCATGACAATGGCGGAGGTCGTATGTGCTGAATTTGAACTGCCGCTGCCGACGCGCAGGGTCCCGATTTACTGCCAAAGCGGCGATGCTCGGGAAATCAACGTCGACAAGATGATTCTGAAGGCCGTGGATGTTCTCCCCCACGGCCTAATCAACTCAAGGCAGAAATTCGGCGTCGATGGCCAGACCTTCATGGAGTTCGTGAAGTGGGTTGCAGCGCGCACTCGCGAAATCGGCCGCCCGGGGTATCATCCCGTGCTGCATTTCGATGTGTATGGCTGGATTGGCCTGGAAATCGGCCTGAAGCCAGAACGCATCGCCGACTTCATCTGCAGGGTTGCTGATACCGTTCCGGGTTTTACGCTCAACATCGAGTGCCCGGCCGATTTTGGTTCCACACAGGCCCAAATTAATGACTACGCTCGAATTGTATCGATCCTGGATGACCGGGGTTCCAGCGCTCGCATTGTCGTAGATGAGAGGTGCAACACGCTCGAGGATATTCGGCTCTTTGCCGAAGCCAAGGCCGCGCATCTCGTTCAAATCAAGACCCCGGATGTGGGCTCAATTGCCGACACGGCGCGTGCCGTTCTCATTTGTAAGGAGAACCAAGTTGGAGCGTATGTCGGAGGAAGCTGTACCGAGACAGATCTCTCCGCCCAAGCTTCTGTCCACGTATCGGTGGCAACCCAGGCCGACGTGATGCTTGCAAAGCCCGGAATGGGTGTCGACGAGGCATTCTCAATTGTTGGGAATGAACAAAGCCGGTTGCTGGCGATGCTGAACCGTCGTCGGGCTCAAAACGAAAACGTTGGATGAAGAGCGCGGTGCCGCCATGCAGAATTGCCTCGAGGGGATCACTGTCGTTGCCGTGGAGCAGGCCGTTGCTGCACCCTACGCCTCGTCTCGTCTTGCGGACGCAGGCGCCCGGGTGATAAAGATCGAGAGGCCAGAAGGGGACTTCGCCCGAAATTATGACAACTTGGTCCATGGGCAGAGTGCTTATTTCGTCTGGCTTAATCGGGGAAAGGAATCGGTATGCCTGGACCTGAGATCGGAGGTGGACCGTGATGTCCTGGAATCGCTCATCGCCAATGCTGACGTATTCATCCAGAACCTGAAGCCGGGCAGCATCGAAAAACTGGGTTTCGGGTCTGCGGATCTCCGTCGACGCTTTCCGCGGCTGATCACCTGCGATATTTCCGGTTTTGGGGTTGGGGGGCCATTTTCCCACCTGAAGGCTTACGATCTCATCGTGCAAGCTGAAACGGGTCTGTGCGCCATCACCGGTACGCAACAGGGACCAGCACGGGTAGGGGTGTCGGTTTGCGACATCTCGGCCGGCATGACGGCGCATAGCGCCATCCTACAGGCACTGTTCCACCGCGAGCGGACAGGTGAAGGCGCCGGCATACAAGTCTCGCTGTTCGATGCCATCGCCGACTGGATGAACGTACCGGTGCTTCAGCACGGCTATAGCAGCTACGAAACGGTTCGCGCGGGCGTGACCCACCCATCGCTTGCCCCTTATGGCGCCTACCGTTGCGCCGACGGCAAAGACGTCATCTTCTCGGTCCAGAATGACCGGGAATGGGTGAACTTCTGCGAGAAGTTCCTCAAGCAGCCCGGACTCACACGCGAACACGGGTTCGCAGACAACATGGAGCGGCTCGGTAACCGTGCTCGTCTGGATGAGATCATCAAAAGGCGTTTCTCTGAACTCTCCAGCGAGGTAGCGATGCAGGAGCTTGAGGCGGCCGGTCTGGCATACGGGCGATTGAACGAGATCTCGGACGTTTCGCAGCATCCACATGTTCGCAGAGTGAAGGTCGGTACACCTGGAGGGGCAGTCGAGGCTATAGCGCCCGCTGCGATTTTCAACTCCGAGAAGCCTTCACTGCGCCCCGTCCCGGCGCTCGGCGCTCACACGGAGGCTGTTCGCGAGGAGGTCCAGGCCCAGTTACGCCCAAAGGCCCCGTGCGCGTGAACGCGCGATAGCCCATGAGCGGTGAGGCGCTCACGACTTAGGAAACCATCGCTGCCGCCGGCTTGGCCGTCAATCTGGCCGCCAAGAAAGGCAATTGCCACCGCACTCACTCGAAATCGAGTAGGAGAATCTCTATGGGGAGCGACACCATTCCTGCCGTCCGTAGCGCGACCTCAGTTCCCCGCTGGAGATCCCTGCTCTTTGTCCCCGCCCACGTCGCCCAGTTTGTGGAGAATGCTCATGAGCGGGGTGCAGACGGAGTCATACTCGACCTCGAGGACTCGGTCCCGCAGGATCGGAAGGGCGAGGCAAGGCGGCAACTTACTGAATCAGTGACCAAGGTGGGTCGTAAGGGTGCGTCGGTTTTGGTTCGCGTGAACCGTGGCCTGCGCGCCTTGGCCGCCGATCTCGACGTAGCGGTCATGGCGGGCGTTGATGCACTTGTTCTCCCCAAGGTGGAATCGGCGGAGTGGGTGTCAGAGGTCGCGAATGCCGTAACGGGACTTGAACTCGAGAAAAGTCTTGCACTGGGGCACATCCGGTTCATTGCCCAGATCGAGACCCCGGCAGCGTTGCAAAGACTCCCGGCTATTGCGTCGGCCCATCCAAGGATCATCGCAATGGCACTCGGTCCTGAAGACTTCAGTGCCGCTGTCGGCGGCGCTCCGGAATTTGACCTGCTCCTAGCGCCAAACCTTGCCGTGCTGTTCGCTGCCCGTGCGGCCGGCTTACTCCCTCTGGGCTTTATAGGAAGCATCAGCGAGTTCTCGGACACCCGCAAACTCCATGAAGCCGCGATGCATGCGCGACGGCTTGGCTTTGCCGGTGCCCTGGCGATCCATCCGGCACAGGTGGCCATCTTGAACGAGGCTTTTTCGCCCGGCACAGAGGAGATCGAATGGGCGCGCCGTGTCGTCGCGGCGGAAATGGATACCGCAGGGCGGGGTCTATGTGCCTTCGCGATGGATGGCAAGATGATTGACCCGCCGGTGGTGCGGCGCGCCCGCGAAATCCTCGCCCTAGCCGGCAGTGACTGACCTGTACCTCTAGTCAACCAACGGGAAGGCGTGCCTGTTTCCGGTGAACTCGGCGATATTGCAGCTTGCTCACCATCTCGTTTCGCGATAGGTATGACGAGCCTGGGGAGAATGCCTCAGTTAGGTTCCTTAACCCGTGGAAATCAGGCAGTTAAAATATTTTGTTGGCGTAGTGGAGGCAGGCAGTTTTACGAAGGCATCTGCGCTCCTCCACATCGCTCAAAGCGCCCTTAGCCTGCATGTGCGTCAGCTCGAGGAACGCTTCGGCACCCAGCTTCTTGTACGCGACAGAACCGGCATCAGCGTGACGGCGTCCGGAGCCAAGCTACTTGAGCGGGCGCGGACGATTCTTAAGGAAATCCAGCTCACCGAGGCGGAACTGACCAATACCGTGACCTCTCCCTCCGGAGAGGTGACTATTGGCATTCCGTCCGGCGCCGCTCGTGTCCTCAGCGGTCCACTGCTTGAGTCGGTAAGGAACGAACTACCGAGGATCTCCCTCAAGATGATCGAGGGTATGACGGGGCCGTTGGAGGAGTGGATGGCAGCCGGACGCTTCAATCTGGCGGTTCTCTACCGCACCGAAGACAGTGTTGGGCGAATGACGGTCCTGGCGCGCGAAGAGCTTTCTCTGGTGGCGCCGACGGAGGAACCCCCTTTCGAAGACTCGGTATGTCTTGCGGACCTCCACGCGTTCCCGCTGGCGGTTCCTATGCGAAATAACAATGTCAGGCGTTCAGTGGCTGATGTCGTTGCACAGCACGGTTGTATGCTGGATGTCAGGTTTGAAGTGGACTCCCTCTCGACCATCATCAACATGGTCATAGAGGGAAAGGCATATTCTATTCTCGCCCCGTCGGCCGTTCAGAAAGAAGCCGCTCAGGGACTGGTCCGGACGGTCAAAATCGTGGATCCGGTGATTACCCGTTCCGTCGTGCTTGCAGTAAACCCGAAAGATGAGCGTTCTCCGGCCGTCTCCGCGGTCCGCAAACTCATCCCCAAGGTCGCTAGGGCACTGATTGAGAACCGGCACTGGTCAGCCACGGCTCCGGACGCGGGCTGATAAACGGTTCAACCGCATGACACGCTACTCCTCTTGCCGCTGCGGCTAAGGCCGTAACGATCTGGATTCCAGATGGTCTTCGGCAATATTCCATATTTGACCAGCCACAATCATCGCGTTGAAATCAGCGGAAGAGCGAGTTCAGCGGTTTAGATCTCGAACGGGGCTCGTATACAAAAAAACACACAAGCGGAGCACGCAATGTACGACGCCACGAGCTACGAGCTTTTCATTAACGGCATGTGGCGAGCCGGTAGTGACGGAACCACTCTGCCGGTGATCAATCCGGCGACGGAGAAGGTATTTGCATTCGTGACCTCAGCGTCGGCGCCGGATATGAATGAGGCCCTCGCTTCGGCAGAGCGGAGCCGCACGGCTTGGTCCTCATGGCCTGCAAAAGACCGTGGCGAGATCCTCGTAGCAGCAGCCAGGATCCTGGCAACGAAGGTCGAAGCCGCAGCCAGGGACCTGTCGGCCGAACAGGGAAAGACGATTGCCGAAGCGACGGGTGAGTATGCGCGCGCTGTCGAAACGCTGGAGTGGAACGGCAGGCACGCCGAAGAGCTATCGGCCCCGCTCCCGTTGGGCTCGAACCGGATGATTGTGCCGGAGCCTCTCGGTGTCGTTGCTGCCTTTACACCCTGGAACTATCCCGCCGTACTTATCGCCCGCAAGCTCGCTCCTGCATTGGCAGCAGGCTGCCCGGTGATCCTAAAAGGGGCCGAAGAGACGCCAAGCGCGGCTATCCATATCGTCGAAGCCTTGCGCCAAGCGGGTCTTCCGGACGGGGTGGTCAATCTCGTCTTTGGTGTGCCGGTGCTAATATCCCGACATCTTCTCAGTTCGCCGATCGTGAAGGTCCTGACTTTTACGGGCTCCACGGCGGTCGGAAAACAGCTGGCGAAGCTCGCCGCGAATAACTTGCAGCGGTGCATCCTTGAACTCGGTGGGCACTCCCCGGTCATCATATGTGAGGATGTCGACCTGGCAAAGGCCATACCGGCAATCTTAGATTACAAGTTCGAGTGCGCGGGCCAGAGTTGCAATGCGCCCAGCAGAATCCTCGTCGCGCAGGCTCTTTATGAGGAATTCCTGACCCGGATGACTGAAGCCGCCAGCAAGATCAAGATCGGCCCACCGGACGAACCGGCGACCGAGATGGGACCGATGGCAAACGTGCGGCGAATCGAAGCCATGCAGCGTCTGATCAAAGATGCGGTCGATCGCGGCGCACGCGTCGAGACAGGTGGCACCCGCCTCAACCGGCCGGGCTTTTACTGGCCGCCAACCATCCTGACAGGGGTGCGAAAGGATGCGAAAGTGCTTCATGAAGAGCCGTTCGGGCCGATCCTCACTGTGGCGCCGTTCGGCACGATCGAAGAGGCGATCGAAGAAGCCAACGCCACCGAGTACGGCCTGGCCGCCTACTTCTTCACCGCCGCCGCCGATGTGAAACAGAAGCTGATCAACGGCCTTTCAGCGGGCGCAGTCAGTGTGAATTACCTGAAAGGGGTTTCCGCAGACGCGCCTTATGGAGGCGTCAAACAGAGTGGCTATGGATATGAAGGGGGCGAGCAGGGGGTGCGGAGCTTCCAAAACCTGAAAATGGTCAATGGGCTTGGGTCATTCGGATGATTTCGTGAATAACATGACACGGACCATCGCCGGCAAGGACATCACAAGGAGCGTTGCAGACGCCCTTCAATATATCTCGTACTACCATCCTGCGGACTATATCCGGTACCTTTCGCAGGCTTACGTGCGCGAACAGAGTCCGTCCGCGAAGAACGCCATCGGGCAGATTCTGCTGAACTCCCGCATGGCGGCCTTCGGGCGACGCCCGATCTGCCAGGACACCGGCCTCGTGGTGATCTTCGCAAAGATCGGCATGGGCGCCCGCATCAAATCAACGGCCAGTTTCGCGGACCTCGTGAATGAGGGCGTCCGTCGGGCATATCTCGACCCGGACAATCCCCTTCGGGCATCGATCGTGGCGGATCCGCTCGCCGGAAGGGTCAACACTCGTGACAACACGCCGGCGGTCATCCACATCGACCTCGTGCCCGGCAATCGGATTGAGATCACCATTGCCGCAAAAGGGGGCGGGTCGGAAAACAAGGCGCGTTTCACCACCCTGAACCCCAGCGCGTCCGTTGCCGACTGGGTGGTCGACACCGTTTCGACCCTTGGCAGCGGATGGTGCCCGCCCGGCCTGATCTCGGTTGGCATCGGTGGTAGTGCTGAAAAGGCGATGCTGCTGGCCAAGGAGGCCATGAACGAGCCCATTGACATGTCGGAACTGATCGCCAGAGGGCCGTCAAGCGCAGAGGAGGCACTGCGGATTGAGCTGTATGAACGGATTAACGCGCTGGGCATCGGCGCCCAGGGCCTTGGTGGTCTGACGACAGTCGTAGACGTCAAGGTTGCGACCTATCCTACCCATGCGGCGTCCAACCCCGTGGCGCTAATTCCGCAATGCGCCGCCAACCGGCACCTGAAGTTTAGCTTGGACGGCTCTGGACCCATCAGGCTTGAGCCGCCCGATTTGCGCGAATGGCCAGAGATTGGGATCGAGGAATTGAAGCCAGCCGGCGTCCGGCGTGTTAACCTAGATGCGCTTACGAAGGAAGAGACGGCATCGTGGCGCTGCGGGGAAACCCTCCTCTTGTCCGGAAAGATGCTGACGGGCCGTGACGCCGCCCACAAGCGAATGGTCGACTTGATCGATGCCGGCAAGCCGCTTCCGGTCGATCTGCGGGGACGCGTGATCTACTATGTCGGACCAGTCCGCGCGGTGAGGGATGAGGTAGTCGGGCCGGCTGGCCCAACAACCTCCTGCCGCATGGACTGCTTTACTGATAAGATGCTCGCCGAAACCGGGCTTTTCGCGATGGTGGGTAAGGCGGAGAGGGGTCCGGCAGCCATCGAGTCGATTGTCAGACACAGGACGCCCTATCTCATCGCAGTGGGTGGCGCTGCCTACCTGATTTCAAAATCGATCAAGTCGGCGCGGCCTGTTGCCTTCGAGGACCTGGCTATGGAAGCCATCCATGAATTTGATGTGCAGGACATGCCGGTCATCATGGCTGTCGATGTTGAGGGAAACTCCATTCACAATTCCGGACCTGTTGAGTGGCGTAAGCGCATGGCGGCCGACAGTATCGCTCGCAGCATCGGCCTGTAAATCTTTGCGGCTATGCAATCGGGTCGGCCTTTCGAAGCCCATCGAAGCGCTGCACAAGTCCGGCGGATCGTCTTTTGCCCCACTCACCGGCAGCCAACGAACAAATCTCTCCCCCGCCTACCGGTTTGACGTAATTGATTTCAACAATACATTGGTTAGGCATCAATTCCACGCCGACAGCGGGTAGAGTAAAAAGTCATGAAGCCGAAACCCAACACTGTGCGCCTAGACGCCTGGGATATCCGGATTCTCTCGGAAGTCCAGGCAAACGGTCGGATTTCGAAAAGCGAGCTTGCGAGACGCGTTCATCTTTCGGCTTCGGCTTGTTCGGAGCGGCTCCGTATACTTGAAGCTGCAGGTATCATTGAAGGATATTACGCGCGGCTGAGTCCGGCCCTCACTGGGGGCGTGGTCTTCGTGATGGTGGAAGTGGTGCTGAACCGCCACCGTCTCGAGGACCAACGACATTTCGAGACCGCGATTCAAGAGATCCCGGAAATCCTGGACTGCTGGGCTATTGGGGGACGGATTGACTATCTGATGCGCGTCGCAGCTCCTTCAATGGCTGCGTATCAGGATCTCATGGAGGGACTGCTGCAGGCAGGCTTGGGAATCGATCAGTACTACAGCCTTATTGTGACGAAACCCGTCAAATCCAATTCCGCGATTCCCTTGGCCGCCTAGGGATCGGTGACTTGGGGGGGGGGCGTGGTTTCGACGGCGATTGAGGCCAATTCCGCGAATTCGTTGGCTACGGACGCGCATTCCCGCGAAACGCGAGGTGTGTTTGCCGATATGATTATCTCTAAAGAGGCGGTTGACTGGGTGTTCTCCGCCGAACGATTGCAAGGAGAAGACGATGAGCCTGATCAATCTAGGAACCGAGCAACTCCGCGAGAAGGATCGAAGCTTCGTTTTTCATCCATCCACGCACTTAGCCAAGCATAGTCGCGGCGAGACGCCGAACCGGATCATGGCCGGTGCAGAAGGCGTCTACATCTGGGATACGGATGGCCGAAAGAGCCTCGATGGTTTCGGCGGGCTCTACTGCGTCAATATGGGATATGGATGCACGGAGATTGCCGACGCCATTGCCCGGCAAGCCCACGCGTTACCTTTCGCGCATGTCTATGCCAGCCAGGGCACGGAGCCAGTCGCCCTCTTGGCGGAGGCAGTAATCGAATATTTCGGGCAGGAGATGCGAAAGGTCTATTTCGGCCTTTCAGGCTCTGACGCAAACGAAACCAACATCAAGCTGGTCTGGTACTACAACAACATTCTCGGCCGCCCTGAAAAGAAGAAGATCATTTCGCGACATCGGGGCTATCACGGATCCGGGCTGGTCACAGGAAGCCTGACGGGCCTTCCCTTCTTTCACGATTTCTTCGACCTACCTCTGGACTTGGTGCGCCATACAACGGCGCCGCACCACTATCGCCAGGCGCATGACGGCGAAAGTGAGAAAGCCTTCTCCCGGCGTTGCGCCGACGAACTTGAAGCTCTTGTCCTCGCTGAAGGCCCGGAGACGGTTGCAGCCTTTATCGGAGAGCCGGTACTTGGGACCGGTGGCATCGTTCCGCCACCAGAGGGATACTGGACCGCCATTCAAGGGGTGCTCGATAAGCACGATATCCTGCTAATCGCAGATGAAGTCGTCTGCGGCTTCGCGCGAACCGGCGCGAAATTCGGGTCCCACCTCTATGGTATGCGTCCGGACTTCGTCACCATCGCCAAGGGTTTGAGTTCCGCTTACCTGCCCATCTCCGGGTCCATCATCGGCGATCGTGTCTGGTCGGTCTTAGAAGAAGGCACGGAGAAGCATGGGCCTCTTGGCCACGGATGGACGTATTCTGGTCACACCCTCTGTGCTTCGGCCGCGCTTGCGAATATTCAATTGCTTAAGGAAAGAAACATCTTGGAACATGTCCAGGACGTCGGGCCCTACTGGCATGCTCGCATGAAAGCCGAACTGGGGGGCCATCCCATGGTCGGAGAAGTTCGCGGCGTCGGCATTCTTTCCGCCGTGGAATTAATGCAGAACCCAAAAGAACGGGTACCATTCAAGCCCGAACTTCAGGTCGGCGTTCGCGCCGCCGCAGCTCTGCTTGAAAACGGCGTCATCGCGCGTGCCATGCCCCATAGCGATACCCTCGGCTATGCGCCGCCACTGATCATCACCCGCAACGAGATCGACGTCATAGTCGACGCGACCGCAAAATCGGTGGATACGACCTATCGCGCGCTGAAGGCGGAGGGTGCGATGTGATTCTGACGGAGCCAGCGAATACAAGCCATTCAGATCGATCTATGGCGCACATCACTGTGCCGACGGATAGGACGTGATCCTTTCAGTTCAAGCGATCGTGAGTGGGCGAACTGTTGCGCGAACCTCCTGAAACAGCCTGGACTCACGCGCCGTCCTGGTTTCGCCGGCAACATGGAGCGTCTCAGCAATCGGGCCCTCTTGCACGAGATTATTGTTGACGCCTTGCGCAACTACCAAGCGACGAAGCGATGAACGAGCTCGAAGCAGCAGCATCGCCTACGCCGCCTATATCAGCAGGCGGATATTTCGCAGCAGCCGCATCTGAGTCGAGCGGCCGTGTCGACCCAAGGTGGAGACGTCGACGTGATCGCGCCCGCCGCAGTGTTCCCAGAAATAGCTCCGGCGTTCCGCCTGTTGCCGCCCTTAGCGCCAAAGAGTTTCGGATTTCCCTGCGGCAGCAGGCGCACAGGTGATCAACCGATCGCCTTGGCGGTGCGATGTCAAAGACAATAGGTGATGGCCGTTTTCGCTATCTGGCCGCACAGGTGGCGGCGACAAACTGATGTCAGGCGGCCCTGGTCATGGCTTTCCATTGGCTATGGCGGTCAGCCGGTAGAGATCGATCTGGAGGTTGGGCACTTCTGGAGTTCTGGCGTCGCGGGACGAAATGGTTCTGAGCGCAGAGAAGAACGAACGAACCTCTGCAGGCCTACCGGCGAGCGGAAGCCCCTGCATGGTGTTCTCCGTGTTCGTAATGGAAGTGCGGCCGTGGTGTCGCAATCGCCGAGCAAGGCAATTCTTTTCCCATAAGAATGATCGCCAATCGGATCGGACGCGCAGCTGATGCGGCTTTCGGTGGAGCTACGAATCCGGAGCAAGCAAATTCGTTATGAGGATCTGGAGAGGCACGGCGCCTCCATGGCAATGGTCGCCAAAATTCATGTAGGGGCCGATCAATTCAGGCTGCTGCGCCACCCGTTGAGAATCCCGGACGGTCTTCAGCCGCGAGGAACTGATCGGAGGGTCTGGGTCGGAAACATTTCCAGCTGAGCACACGTCGCATAAGCAGCCTAAACTCTTCAGAATTTGAAGAGATGTCTCCAAATTTTAAACTTTCCGAACAGCTAGCGTAACCTACACTTTACTAAAGATCACTTTCCGGGTCGGGTGATGTGATGCATCTTTGGCGATGCCGGCCTGCCGAGGACGGTGAAGAGCAGCCCTACAGCCGGCAGGTTTTGTGCACCAGTGAACATCCGGCGCAAATGGCTGCCCGCAATTGGCTGCTGAGGAGAGACTATGGAACGCCCGCAGATGAATGCGGCCTCTCATTTTCTAGGGCTGGCAACCAGAGTGTCCGACCAGTTTTCTATGGTGCCGTCGCTGCATTTCCCGAAGGCGCCTAGAGGAGAACTTGCGGTCGAGTTTGGGCGCTTTATCGACCAGACTGATGGTATTGCTCAATCCGAGCAATTGTTCGAGCTACTATCGGCTTTTGCCTTGAATCTTGATTTCCCGTGGATCGCCTATGACTCTCTTACACCCGACCAAAAATGTTTAATGCCCGTCTTACGCGATGAGGCGGTCATGCTGAATTATGCTGATGAATGGCAGAAGCGCTATTTCGAGATGGCTTATGACAGGATAGCCCCCATTTTAAAGACGTGTGGAAAGCGGGCAGGCCCCTTTCGATGGAGCGAGGTGTATAACGACGCAAGCACGACTGAAAACGAGCGGCGCGTTTTCGACGAGGCTGCGACGTTCGGCTTGAGGTCAGGCATTAGCGTTCCATTGCACGGCCCCCATGCCACCTTCGCGATCATGAGCTTTGCTCAACCCTGGGCCTGCGAACTCCAAAATAGAACAATTGCTTATTTGCAGTTTGCCGCTTTACAATTTCATCTTAAGGTCGCGAAATATACAAATCCGAGTGACGTCAAGGAGGCGCCTAGTCTTTCTTTGAGAGAAACTGAGTGCATTCTATGGGTTGCGAGAGGTAAATCGTCTTGGGAGATAGGAATAATACTAGGGATATCGTTAAACACGGTCAATTTCCACATAAAAAATGTAATGCGAAAATTGGATGCTGCTAACAGAAGGGTCGCTGCTGTAAAGGCCCTGAACTTCGGAATTATTGAGTTGTAAAAAGCGGTAAGATACTTTGCTATCGCGGCCCGCGGGCCGGCAACATCTGAAACGTCAGGACGAGCAGAATGATGCCGGCCCTTCGAACAGCACGACAGTCTGTGACGGGAGGGCGTTCCCGTCACAAAGGATGTTGACGCCTAAACTGCCGGCGGAAGCCAGTCAGTCGCTGCAACATCAACTTCAGGTCCACCAGAGAACAAGATCCGGCCGCGCAAATCCGAAGAAGCAGTTCAGCAGAAGGCGACGCTTTCCGTTGCCTGATTGTCGGGTGACACCGTGAACGAAACCGCCGTCGATTAGGACGATATCCCCGGCCTTGAGCTGGAAGTCGTGACAAGGAAAGGCATCGAGATAAGCTGCCGAATAGGGATAGCCCGTGGTCTCCACACCCTGCGACTTGCGATCGGTGACTGTCGGCTTATGACTCCATATCCGCACATTGCCGCCTTCCTCGGGCATGCTGGCATAGAAGTTGAGCGCGGCGACGGTGTTGTCCGCCACCGCAGGAATCTCGTAACTGCTCCCGGCAGATACGACTTGAGCAACGTCGTCGTGAGGCTCCAAGGCATACATGCCCGTGCCAGACCAAGACAGGGCACGACAAACATTGGCTTGGCCGTCCTCCGAACGAGCCAGTCGCAATTCAATGCCCTGATTGTGAAGCTCGCGCTTCAGGGCGTCGAATACTCCGCGGACCGGATCAACCAAGGTACCAAAAAGAGCGTTGACGAAGGGTCGCGCATCTTCCGCCTGTGCGAAATAGGTGGCTGCATCGTTCCTGTAGTGTGAAGCGCCGACATACTGTCCGGGAACGCCGTCTTTGCGCTCTTTGAGACCGGGATTGCGAACAAAGTTCGCGGTGATCTCCTCGGCCACTTCGCTACTGAAAGCTTGCTTGATGTGCAGGCCGGTGATGTCACCTTTCAGCACCGAGATTATCTCCGCAGTGCTGATCGAGCCCGTGCGTTCCGCGAGCGTAAGAGGCGAGATGGCTGGCGCCTGAGATACTTGGTCAGTGGTCATTGGCTTGCTCCTGTATTGCCTGATCGAGGATGGCGATGCCATCATGGAGTTCGTCATCGCTGATGGTTATGGGTGGGAGGATTTTGATGACGTCGCGATACGGCCCTGAAGATTCGATCAGCAGGCCGTTTTCGAACGCGACATCGTGCACACGGCCGACAATGGCCGGTGAACGGCACTTGAGGCCGGCCATAAGGCCGCGGCCGCGCTTTTGTTCGATGCACTTAGGAAATTTCGCAACAAGGCGATCAAGGAGTGCTTGCAGTTTGACGGCTGTTCGCTCGACGCCTGCAGTGAACTGCCTGTCGGACCACAATTTGCACATGGCCCCTGCAGTCACGAAGGCGAGATTGTTACCTCTGAAGGTCCCGCTATGTTCTCCGGGATTCCATATGTCCATATCGGGGCGAATCAGAACAATGGAAAACGGACTACCTGAACCGCTGAAGGATTTCGAAAGGCATACGATGTCGGGTTCGATTTTGGCGAACTCGAACGAGAAGAAGTCGCCCGTTCGCCCCGCACCTGCCTGAATGTCGTCCACGATGAAAACGACGCCGTGCCTACGGCAAATGCGCTGAATCTCTGTGAGCCACGCTGCGGATGCGGTGTTCATGCCGCCTTCTGCCTGGATGGTCTCCAGAATGATCGCGGCGGGCTTTTCGATGCCGCTCCCTTGGTCGCCCAATATGTAGTCGATATAACTCGCGGAATCGAAAGCTGGGTTCGGATAGCCGTCGTAGGGCACACGGACCACATCGTGGCGAGCCACGCCGCCTAGCTCCCTGGTTGACGCCGAACCCGACACCGCCAGCGAGCCGAGCGACATGCCGTGGAACGCATTTGTGAAGGCCATGACGCTTGATCGGCCGGTATATTTTCGCGCCAGCGCCAGCGCCGCTTCGTTAGCGTTTGTGCCGGTTGGTCCAGGAAACTGTATCTTGTAAGAAAGGCTCCGGGGTTTCAGAATAGAATCGACAAACACTTCAATAAATTCACGCTTTGCAGCCGTATACATATCAAGTGACAAAAGGATATTCCCGCCGGATAGATATTCAATTGCTGGCGCCATAATGTTCGGGTTGTTATGTCCGTAGTTGAGTGCGCCGGACCCCACAAGGAAATCAATATAACTCTTGCCGGCCTCGTCCCAGATTGTCGCTCCAAGGGCTTTGGTAAACACTGTGGGAAACGACCGCCCATAGCGACGGACGTTAGACTCATAAGCCGCGAAAACGTCGGTATTCATTTAGGGATCCCTCTGCACGTAGGCATTGCGTTCAACTAGATGGCAACTAGACGCGTTTGGTCGGCGATCGATATTCTTCAGCCAATCACCGAGCCACAGGGTATGGATTACGCATTCTGGCCATTCATTTCGTGGATACCGTTGTGGCGCCTTGCCAATCACTCCATCCATGGCGGTCTCCTTCGCAATTAAGTGGTTCAATGACCACAAGCACGCTGTTCTCAGATCGCGCGAGCTGTGCGCGATCGCGGGCCCTAACGTGCGCGCGTTTCGGCGGAAGTTAACTCATATTGAATGACGCGTGTTCGCGCTCACTGACCTGTAATAACTGAGAAGCGCGAACAACCAACCTACTAAGGCTGGTAGTCTCCTGCGATCCAGAGGGACGTTTGTATCCTGCACATAGGCTCGCGTCGTCCATTCCGGATAAACTGACCCGTTTCAGTGTTTCGATGATCGGCTTCCGACCTAGAGGATCAGGAGCTGTTAGCGCTTGATACGCAGCTGATTTAAGTTGTCTGCCGAGTCGTGGAGGTTGGGAGACACTTGCCCCGCGGAGAAATTCCCGTCGACCATTTCTGGGAAAATGCACTGCAACCGACACTAATGTCGGGTTTGTCGAGTCGGCGACACGGTGGCGTTCGGTCTGCTTGTTGCTGCAACTCGCTAGACCTTAATAATATATAGAAAACTTTTTATTGGCTCTTCGCCTTAGTTGGCATGAATCTTGAAGCTCCTTTTCGGAAGGCGGCAGGAGCTGCCGTATCATGTCGTAGATGACATCGCGAACGATGGAACGACGAAAGGAAGCCAAAGTGTCAGGCCTGCATCAGATAGCTCGTGCTCGCACGAAGGGCGTCTCGACTTTGCTGGCGACGCTCCCCCCACAGTTAATAGGTAGCGTGGACGTGGATCCCTCAGAGCACCGCTTCCATTGCATCGGCCGGCGCCGGCTTGGGGGCGCGTTATCGAAAATTGACCTCCATTGCCGCTCCCGGGAGAGGCAGACCGCCGATGTAGGGTACTTTATTTTGGGTGCATCTGTTTACGGCAACCCGAATTTCCGACTGGTCGCAGGCCGTCGCGGGAGTGGTCGGTAGGATCGGACAGATGAAACGATTTGGCAGGTGCAACGGACCGGCCCTTACGAGTAAGTTGCCGATGACACCGGTGCCGCTCCTTGATTGACGCAGGGAGCCCGCAGATGAAGCCACTGGTTCTGATCTGTTCGGAGGATGCTGAGTTCTACCTGTTCCTCAGCCACATCCTGGAGGTGGACGGCTTCGCGACCGAGCTGGCCGGCGGCGTCGAGGAAACGGTCTGGCAGGCCACTGAGCGAGAGCCCCAGGCTGTCGTTCTCGACTGCCAGCCGGCCAGCGCTGTGGGGCAGGCGATCTGTGCCCGGTTGAAAGGCGAAGTTCGGACCAGCGCCCGAAGGGTAGTCGCCCTAATCGCGCCCGGCGCCGAGCACCAGCACCTCGATTTGCTCAAGAGCGGCATCAACGAGAGTTTCGTGCGGCCCTTCGCGCCGGCCAAGCTGCTCGCCTACCTGCGCGCGGAGCTGGGGATGGCGCCCCTTGGTTCCGATGGCGGGGAGGGCGGAGGGTCGCTGATCTTCGGCGAGCTCGAAATCCGGCCTGCCAGCCACCGGGTGCGCTGCAACGGCCATCAACTCCATCTGGGGCCGATCGAGTTCAACCTCCTGTGTCATCTGATCGAGAATCCCGGCCAGGCGTGCAGCCGAGACGAACTGATCGCCACGGCTTGGCCCGCTAACATCCATGTCGGCCCGCGCACCGTCGACGTCCATATCAGTCGGCTCAGACGGACCCTGAAGAAGGTCTCGTCCGAGAACGTCATCCGTACCATACGCTCGGCCGGCTATGCCCTCGAAGAGCACGAAACCTGGCCTGACTGCGCACCAGCAGCTATTGCTAAAGGGCAATAACTTTCGCTTTGGAGTGATATGGCCTTCCCGACCAGGTCCACCGCCTCGTTGACTGCGTCATAGAGCCGATCACGCTCTGCCGCAGTTGCGCAAGATCCCGAATGTCCCCCGCGAAAGCGGCGGACCGGCGCGACCCACCGCAGACTCTGCCGTCTTATTTCGCTGCCCCTGTGGCACAGCGGAAGCAGAAACTGGCGGTTCGACGCGCTTCGAGCCATCTCGCTTCCAGATGCCGAGGGTATGTAAACTGAATTTGACGCAAGCCGTGCGGCGGTTGATCCTCAAGAAAAATGCGCATAGCGCCATCGAAATTGGGAACCTGCAATGCAAGGGGTGTGAGACCTTCCGGAATCTCGAGAACGAGGCAACCATATGGCACCGATACCTCCATCACATCGTGATCTGGATCTCCGGCTACAGCACACTGCAAGGTTCGTGACCGAGCAGCGAGCCTCATCCGGTATCGCCCACATCGTAACGGGGGTATCTGAAGTCGCCGTCGCCGCTTCGATTGACTTAAGCGGCAAGCTGGAAGCCGAGTTCAACCGTCAGAGGGGCGGAGACGGTCGAGATCGGCCCTGCCAAACTCGAACAGAGGGATCGCTGTAACCGGTGCCAAGGTGGGGAGGGCGCGCTTCTTTATGCAGCCGCTGGCACCTCGAACCAGTGGGTTCGTCCGATCTCGTGGTATGCCGCGGTCCGGTATCGGCATGCAACGAGGACGCCTTGATTGTTCTCCATCAAACACAGGTGCGGTCCACAACTAATCGCCGTCGCTTTCCGGTCGCCACGTGGCCGCGAGTTTTGCGCGGCGTGCCCTGCCGGTGTGCCTCCCAACCGGCAGGGCAGTTTTTCAAAGCGCCGGATGGCGCTTTCGCAAATCGATGTTTGAGAAGAAGGTGATCCGCAGGTCGAAATACGTTAAGTGGTAGGACTTTCAAGATTGCGCTAATTATGACTGATTTTCTGTATTCGAGGAGAGGGACTTGGGAACTTGGGGCCGTAGCCTCGCCGCTGCGCTAGTTTTAATTCTTGCAACGTCCTCCCGCGGCGCACAGGCCGAACCAATCGTCATCGGCGTAATCGGCGATCAAACGGGGGCAAGCGATATTGACGCCTCCTATGCGGTCCTGCAACGAGGTGTCGAAACGCTGAACAACGCGGACTCGCTGCCCGATGTCGTGCTGCACGTTGGTGATTTGATTGAAAGCACACAGACGGTTGAGGAGATCGAGAGGCGCTTCGCTCAGGCGACATCAATCCTCGGTACCTTGAAGATGCCCTGGTATCTCACGCCCGGTGATCATGATGTCAATCCACCTAGTTTCGTGCAAAACTCGACTGACAGATCGCGCGAGCAGCTATTCCAGCAATTGTACGTGAAGATCAATCCTGGAATCGTTGGCAGGCTCTACTACTCCTTCGACATCAAGAATTGGCATGTAGTAGCGCTCGACAGCCTCGAGCACCTGCACACCGACCCAAGGTGGGGGAATGTGTTCTACGCCCGGGTCAGCGACGAGCAATATGAATGGCTGGAAAAGGACCTTAAAGCAAACACGCCCGGTAAGGATGGCGTGATCGTCTTTACTCACCAGCCGCTTTGGTACAATTGGACCGGATGGCAGCGCGTCCACTCTCTGCTCGCGCGGTATCGCGTTAGTGCAGTTGTCGCCGGTCACACTCACTACAATCAGCAAGATTCGAAATTGGACGGAATACAGTACTGGGTAGTTGGGTCGACCGGCGGAGACACCAAGCATGGCAGTTCGAATGCAGGTGAACTCCATCACGTGACCCTTATTTCGGTCGCAAAGGACGATGTTACTTTTGCAATGGTCCCGCTAGCACCATTTGTGCAAACGACTTGGACGGACAAGGAAGTCATGGATCAGGTGCAGGCGCTGTCGATCATAATGGGAAACATATACAACGTGGATCGAGCCTCCGCCGTGTTTCTTCAGAATGGCAGGCTCACCGGAAGCTGCGACGCAGATTCGCCCGCCACAATTGCTCTGCCCGAAATCGGTAACGCCATCGCCAGACCTGTGAGCGCGTCCATTGCTTTTTCTTCGCCAACAATAGAAGTCGTCTCGAGCTTGTTCGGCGACAAAATGTGCGAGTTACAGCCCGATCCGTTCACCTGCCTCCTAGAGCCATCCGCGGGTGTGGCTGTTGCCAACAACTCGGTCGTGGAAGTCTCGAAATACCCTCCCGCCGCGGCTCTTTGGACCGCAATGATCGGGCCTAGAAGCGGCCGATCGGTCCAGGTCGGGGATCCAATTTCCGTTGAATTGAAAATGAGCTTCAGCGAGGGCAACCAGACTTACTCGTTGACAACAGTCGGCAAGACCACGGTAAAGGCTTGCAATTGAAGGAACTCCGAGCGCTGCATCTCGCAGGCCTTTTTCGGCGTCGTCGTCCTACCTAGGCGCCCGCGGCTGATGGCGCTCGCCGGGTGCTCGTGAACCGAGCCCGCTTTTCTTCGGCAGGCTCAGGCGGTCTTTCGGCTTCGCCCCTGACGCGGGGCAGCCTCTCGGCTGCCGAGGCAGCGTCGGAGCCGGTTGCGGCGAGGGTTCCGGCGAGGCCGCCGGGGTCTGGTAGCCGAGCGAGGAATGCGGCCTCGCGATGTTGAACAACACGACGAGAGAACGCCCACGGGACCGAGGAACGCGAGTTTCTTTATCCATGGCATCCCTGGGCCGGGCGTTGTGTTCACGTTCATGAGGTGATCGAGAAGGCTGACCGGGTGGTTTTCCGCTGCAGTCTCTCTGGGCACGCCCCCGATCGATGGCTGGAGGTTCCGGCCTGGATGTTTGATCGCGCGGTCTGCGCCACGTGGCGCATTGCCGCTGCCCCACATGTTGATCCCAGAACGCTTGGCGTCTTGGTGACACTGCTGCAGGACGCGACGGCCAATTCCCCCAACCCCATCGCAATTGGAGGATTCGGGCGCAGCATCGGGTCCTCACGACGCGAATCGGGGGGAGGTCCATGCCGCGCCAGCCCACGACATATCAGTTCGATCTGTTCCGGCTGTCTCGCTCGCAAACATGATCCGCCTCCCGGCAACATGGTAGTCTGGCGCGGCATGACCCGCTTGCACGACATCGCCTTCGGCATCTCCATTGGATCAAGCCGACGATGTGGGTAATCGGAAACCTCGCCGGAGGCGTATAGCGCCCGAAGGGTTTTAAGAACGCCGGGGCTCAATGCAACCGGGCTTGTCGGCCGTGTTCGCTTCGTGAGAGGCGAAGGCGGATTATGCGACGCCACGCTGACGGACGTGCGGGAGGAGTTATCAGGGCCAGGAACCGTTGCTCCTTTGCGGCATTTAAATCTGACGCAGGAGCGATCCCGATGAGCGTTATGCAGGACCTCTACCACAGCGAGATAAATGTTTCGGTGTCGTGGTTTTGGGATGGCGGCATCGAGGTGAAGCTCGGCGATCCCCTCAACGGCTTCGTCGCCGAGGATCGCGTTCAATGTTGGGGCCAGGTCGAGCCCTGGCTGCGCGACAAGGCGATCGAACACTTCCCCGACAGCCTCAGGTTCTGGCTGCTCGGCAATCTGCGGGGCGCGCTGGCCGGATGTGTGGCTGGCGGTGGCTGCGCGGCGAGAAGCGCCATTGCAGTATGGCGGCAATCCCGACGCTCGAAGAGGAGGACGCGCGGCGGCCGAATCGCGAACGGCAAACCTTGGTCGGTGAGCAGACGCGGCTCATCAACCGCATCACGGCGATTCTCGCCCGCTTCGGCATTCGCAGCTTCCGCTTAAGTCTGCAATGGTCCGCGCGCGGCAAATCGGCTTGGGAGATCGGCCTGCATTCTGGGAATTAAGCGCCGCACAGCAGCGTTTCATCTCGCCGCTGATCTTAGGCGAGCTCGAAATCCGGCCTGCCAGCCGGTTCGGCCGCGTCGTGGATTTGCGTCACAGAGCCGGTCAAGCTCAACCGCAGTAGCGCAAACTGCCGAATGTTTGCCGCCGAGGCCGCAGAACGGCGCGACCAATCTCCGACGTTGCTCTTACGACGGCTAACTCATCGCACCGATGCCGCGACAATCTGGTAGTGGCCTCTCACCTCGGCAGTACTGACCTCATTTATGCCGGCCACCATCGCACCGTGAGTCGCGCGCGCCCTGCGGCTCCGCATTTCGCTCTCCCAAGCTCACCGTGCCCACGCCGAGCGCGCTTACCTTCAGGCCCTCGAGCAGTTTATGATGTCGCATCGGCCATCTTCTTTTTCTCGTATTGGCCGTCAGTGCGTCAAGGCATGAGGCGTCGGCGTAGCAGTGCCGATGACAGGAAGAACGGCAACACTGTGTAAATGCACAGTGCGCCGATATGCAGGCCGACGCTGACGGCCGGGCGACCAAGCATCGCCGGGCGAATAAGCTCGATCGAATGTGCAAGCGGCAGAAAGCCGCCCACCTGCTGAAAAACGCCAGGCATCCGGCCCACCGGGAAGACAGCCCCGGATAAGAAAAGCATGGGTGTGATGACCAGCGTCTGGTAAAAAATGACGTAGTCGTAACTGGGCGCAAGCGCCGTCACCACCATCGCCAGGCTCGCGAAAGCGAGGCCAGTAAGAGCAATGACAGGCAGTGCATAGAGAGCGGATGGCCATGCCACATAGCCCAGCATTGTGGCCACAATCATGATTCCGGTGCCGGCTAGAAAGGCCTTCGTGGCTGCCCACGCCAATTCACCCAGCACGATGTCGCCGAGCGTGAGCTGTGTGTACAGGATTCCTTCCCAAGTCCGCTGCATGCGGCCGAAAGTTGCATAGATCGTTTCGAAAGTGGAGGAGGTCATTGCGCTCGCGGCGACCATGCCCGCTGTTAAAAACGCAATGTAGGACGTGCCCTCAACGCGCCCCACCATTATTCCAAGGCCGAAGCCGAGCCCGAACAGGGAGATCATAGGGTCGGCCAGGTTGCCGATAAGCGAGGCAAGCGCGACTTTCTTCCATGCTAGATAGTTTCGGCGCCATACAGCAATCCAATTCCACGCATTGGCTGGCATAGCCGCCGCATAACGTTCGCCTATCATCATTTCTCCATCTCGCGTCCTGTCAGCCGCAAAAAAACGTCTTCCAGATTCGGCGGCCGCTGAAGCAGACGCAAACCCGCGCGCCCGTGCAGCTGCACGCGGACCTGCTCCGGATCGGGCGCATAGCAAAAGAGCGTCTCACCGCTCACCTCGATGCGCTGTACATAGGGCTTGATCATCGCAGTCAGTTCATTCGGATCACCACCGTATATCTCAAGCACCTGGCACCCGATCTGTTCTTCGATCAGTGCGTGTGGGCGACCCTCTGCGATAATGCGCCCTGCCTCCAGTACGCACAGTCGGTTGCACAGCCGCTCGGCCTCTTCCATGAAGTGGGTGGTCAAGATGATCGTCTTGCCCTGCGCCAGGAGCTTGCGCAGCCTCTCCCAGATCAGGTGGCGCGAGTGCGGATCAAGGCCTGTGGTGGGCTCGTCCATGACAAGCAGCTGTGGGTCGTTGATCAGCGCTCGCGCGAGCGTCAGGCGGCGCTTCATCCCACCGGACAATGCGCCGACGCGGGCATCGGCTTTGCTCTCGAGGCGAGCGAACTCGAGCAGAGACGGTATGACCGCTTTGACCGCGCGCGTGCTCATGCCGAAGTAGCGCCCGAACACCAACAGGTTCTCACGTACGGTGAACTCAAGGTCGAGGTTGTCGAACTGCGGGACGACCCCGATGCGCCCGCGTGCCAGGCGAGCGCGTGCTGGTACTGGGATGCCGAGCACCGTGATCTTACCGGCGTCAGGCGGTGTCATGCCGAGAAGCATACGCGTAATCGTACTTTTGCCCGCGCCGTTCGGGCCCAGCAGGCCGAAGCATTCTCCTGCCGCAACAGTGAACGACAGCCCGTTCACTACCAATTTGTTGCCATATGACTTGCTCACGCCGTCCAGGTCGATGGCTAGCGTGGTGGACATGCGCTCGCCTCCCCCTGCAAAACGCCGTCGACCAGCACCACGTCCCTTGGAGAAAACTGCGAAGACTCGAGGGGAGAGAGGAGGGGCACGCCGCTGATGACCAGAATCTGCGAATTGGCCTCACCGTGCCAGCACTCGCTCACGCGCTTATCACCATCCCTAGCATCCTGACCGCCTCCCGCGACTGCGGTCCCACTCGTGTCAAGATACCCGGCGATCTGATTGGGCAGACCCTCGTCTTGCCTCTCCTGTTCAAAGTGACAGAAGAGGCATCCGTCCTCGACATGGCCAATCGCCCCGTCACGCGTCAGCTTCATGCCGTCCATGCGCATAGTGCCTCCGTTTGACGCACGCACGCTAGTCAGCCTTCACAGAGAGGTCGTCACTGCTTGCAGTCAGATGCCGTTTCGCTTCCTGTGTGTCTGGTCGTGAACCGGTTGTGGAGCTCCGCTCCGTCCTCCACATCAAATAAAGCATGGCTAAATAGTACCCGACCTGAGTGAGCACGGCGCAGAGAACCGTCTGACCGAACGAACCAGTCAAGTAATAGGTCGCCGCGGCGAAGGCCGCTGATGCACCGATCACGTGTATCAAGAAATATGATGCTTCCATTCGGCTCTCCTAGTCTCCCGCTTTCGTCGGCCGGAATTCGATCCACCCCGAATCGAACTTCGAAACCGGAGCACGCTGTCTTTGTTGATGATTCACATCTGCACCTGCTGACGGTCGGCCTGGTCTTATGGGGCATGCTGTTGCGGTGTCCGCGCCGGCGGCGTGCCCCAGCACCGACCAGTGGCATCGCGCGCTGAACGAAAGCCAAATGCCGCCCGACGCGAGCATAGTCGCCAGCTTTCGGATAGCCGCGCGCATATCGGCCTTGACCGCGGCGGCCGTATAGAATTCCGCAGCGACGATCAGACTGAGCGGCTCCTGGCTCGAGAACATTTCAACCTCTCCGACCCCTCAGGCAGATGTGTTGCGGCTCGTTCATCGGTTCGCGCCTTCGAGGTTGTGCTCGCGGCACGACGGCGATGACCGTGAGCCTGCGGCAGTGCGGCGAATGTTCCGTTAAATCCCCCGGCCGGGCATCCGATTTGGAGCGCGTTTGTAGTAGGCCACTGGGAAAGCGACAGCTCGGCGCTTGCGCGTGAGACTCCCGCTCCAACGGCTTGCTGTCCAGTCGCCATGAATCGTCCGTGGCCAATTCTAGCGACCAGTGGCGACTGTCGTGCTCTGTCAAGACGTGTCCCCAATATCAGATAGGCAATCACTCTTGGCTGCCGATGCCGGATGAGGTCACCGTCGAGAACTCTCTCAAAAGAGTGGGCCTGCGCGATGGCGCCGCATTATCCGGCAGGTCCGTGGCTCTCGAACCAACATCGTGGTCTGTGATCGCGACGCCTTTGCCACCGCCGCTTGGAACCGTGGCAGCAGAGTCTCGCGACAACCAATCGCTGTTGCTCAATGTGCAAAGCGCATAGGCCTTCAACGGAAGCAGAAGAAAGAGATTGATTGGCGTGTGTAGACAAAACCCGAGAAACCGGAGTTCGCGAGCACGAAACGCTGCCACGCCGCAGCGGATCATGGTCATGGCCGCAATCATGATGCCTGTCCACCAAGGCACCGAGCCAGTCAGCGCCAGGTGCGCAATCCCTGTTGACACCGAAACGGCGAGGAGCAGCGGCCCGACGTTTTGTCCGACCACGTCCAAGGTCAGATAGCGATCTAGGCTGGGTAGCAGACGCAGCGAAAGCAACGTGTCTCTGAAGGTGCTCCGTGCCCATCGCAGCTGCTGGCGCAGATATGGCCGCAGCCGATCCGGCACGACCGTTGCCGCAATCGCGTCCGGAATGTACTCGGTTCGCAGGCCTGCTTTCAGCATGAGGATCGTGAGATGGCGGTCCTCACCGAAGTCGCTTAGCTTCCCACGAAACAGCTGCGTTTCGTACTGATCAAGAACCATGAGAAGTGCCGACCGGCGGTACATGGCACATGGTCCACAGCAACACATGACCGCACCGAAACGAGCCTGCGCCGCGCGCTCCTCGTTGCAAGCAAGCCAGTACTCCATGTCGATCAAGCGGGTCAGCCAATTCTCGTTCCTGTTGCTGGCTATCAACTGACCCATGGCCGCGCCGATCTGTGGATCCCTCATTTTCAGCGCAAGCTTCGTGACGACGTCAGAAGCCAGTGTCGTGTCGGAGTCGACGTTGAGCACCAAGTCTCCGGATGAGCGGCGTATGGCGGCGATCTGCGCCTTGCGCTTTCCAACATTCTGCGGCAGCAGAATGAAGTTGAACCTCCGGTCGAGCGCGTAGAGATCGTGAACAGGTCCCAAAGCAAGGCGATTTGCGGAGCCGTCATCGACCACAAAGACCCGTAGTTTTCCGGCGTAATCTTGGTCCGCAATTGAGGCTAGGCAGGCCGACAGCGTGTCCGGGTCCTCATTGTAGCAGGGAATGATGACGTCCACACTCGGCAGAAGCTGGGAGCGGGCTTCGCCATCCGAGGGCGACGAAAGGTCTGCCGGCGAAGCATAAACCGTCTGCATGCTTTTATAGGCCGCCGAGAGCAGCGCGTAGGTTGAGACAGCACCAGTGCTGATGGCGTCAAGCAGGTTCATGGGATTCCACTTCGTTCAGTTGTGTCGGGAGGGAGCGGATTGCAAATCCCCGCTCATGCAGCTCTGGAATGAGACGAGACAGAGCCGTCAGCGTCTGGTCCCGCAGACCGGCCTGAGTGTCCGGCCTGAACTCGTTAGGAGGGCAGCCATCGTGCAAGAGCACGATCGCGCCCGGCCGGACAGAGCCACTTACTGTATCGACAATCGCGTCGACGCCAGGACGAGACCAGTCTCGAGGGTCGATCGACCAGTGGACCGGCGTCAGGCCAGCGCGCACACAAGTCGTGAGTGCTTGTTCCGTCCAGGTGCCATACGGAACGCGCATATGCGCCACTGAGGCTTGGGGGCAGGCAATCCGAATGACCCTGTTTGCCTCAAGTATTTCATAGTGTATCTGGCTAGGTCGGCATTCGGAAAAGTCGGGATGCGTCATTGTATGATTAGCGACCCTGTGCCCTTCTGCAATCATTCGTTGGATGAGTTTGGGCTGGTCTGCCGCATACGCCCCGATGACGAAGAAAGTTGCCGACGCCTGGTTTTCCGCCAGCAGATCGAGGACGTCCGGTGTGCAAACCGGATTAGGACCGTCGTCAAACGTCAAATAAACTGCGCGCCGGCCAGTGCCGTCGGCACATTCACCACGGACTTCGGATATGCAGTTGAGGGCTCTCACAGCTCTGGTCCGTTCCGATCGATTATCGTGCCGGACGGCCATTCGGACATCGGCTGTGCAATCGGGAGAACAATGAGGACTACGTCCTCCGTGCGGGTGGGCGGTTTGTCCAAACGCGCACATGGGAGGGTCGATCGCATGCGGATCCCAGCCATGATCGTCGCCAGACCGTGTCGGCTGAACCTTGCAATATGATGCTGCAGCGCGGGTCGAACCGTCCCGAAGGCGAATGGGATCTTGAGCTCCTGCAGTAAAGGATGCATGACCCGGACTGAATGGCCAATCCAGAGTCCCTCAAGATCCGGACGTACCCCATACAGGCCAAGTTCACCCACCAGCAGATCGACGGCGCCAATCCTGATGAAGCGGCGCAGCAGGCCGATGTGAGCCGCCACCCCCTTCGAGTCGTAGCCGATGGCACGCAGCTCGGGCCTCGCGCCGCCCCAACTTTGGCTGCCTTCGAATGGCTTTGCGTTGAAACTCCCGGTCTGCCCATAGATCTTGCGAAAGAACGCGGCAAGTTCCACATGGTCGTCAAGATCGAGTTCATTTTCCCAGCACAGTCTCCAGCGCAATTTAGAGCGCATGGAACAACTCACCATTTCTTGCTGTTCTGTTGACTCACGCATCACGCGATCCGATTTATAAACAACTTGAAAGCTATCCGTTGCGGTTTGAGCAGATTAGCTGGAGCTTGGTCAGTTAAGCAAGCGCGATGTAGCTTGCTCACACTGACAAAGAGCGTGGACGCAATGGACACGATCCTCGATTGACGCTCTGAATACCACGAGAGGTCTTTCTCCTTACAGATCTGAATCTAAGCTTCGACTGCTTAATGCAGCATTTGCTAAACTAGGTAAAATCGATTGTTTTGATGGAAGTCATCCATGGCGTGGATAAGCCATCGTCACCCTGAGCATCAGGCGTCACGAGCAGCTTGTTCGCCCATTCACCACCCCATGCATTCAGGCCGCGCCTGGCGACGGCCATACTTGGTCCAGATAACCCACGTCTGATAGGCAGACCGGCGCCTTGCTTCTCCTGATCAAAGTCACAGAAAGGTGTCGGTCCTGACACGGGGCGCTCGCCCCGTCTGCGTCAGCTTGAGGC
The DNA here is from genome assembly GCF_053850215.1 of Mesorhizobium sp. f-mel. Classification (NCBI taxonomy): domain Bacteria; kingdom Pseudomonadati; phylum Pseudomonadota; class Alphaproteobacteria; order Hyphomicrobiales; family Phyllobacteriaceae; genus Mesorhizobium; species Mesorhizobium sp. f-mel. The sequence goes on along the minus strand of NZ_JBSPTO010000021.1, from coordinate 74,778 downwards.
CACAAACTCGCATAGTGCCTCCATGTTCAATGCCCGCGGGCTATCCAGGCTCCATAAAGACATCTTTACTGCTTTCGCTCAGAGGCTGCCGCGGCTCCTGTGTGTTTTGACCGTGGAACTTTTGTGGAGCTCCGCTCCGACCTGAACACGGCATAAAGCATCGCTAAGAAGTACCCGACCGAACGAGCACGTGGCAGAGAACCGTCCGAACGAACGAACCGGTAAGGTAATAGGTCGCGGCGAAAGTCGCCGACGCGCCGATCAAAGTTATCAAGAAACGTGATCCGTCCATTCGGCTACCTTGGCCTCCCGCTTTCGTCTGCCAGAATTCGAGACAGCCAAAGCCGGCTTGGGCTTCGAAAGCGAGCGAACAACAAGTCTTTGTTGATGGATTCACTTCGGCACTGCTGAAGATCGACCTGGATCAAGATCTCGTTCAACATGGCAATTAAGGTCTCGGCGCCAACGACGTGCCCCCAGAGGCCGGCAAGTGGAATTGCCGAAAACCAGATGCCCTTCCGGCGAGAGCATGCTCACCAGGTTTCCGAGGCTGTGCGCACATCGGGTATCCCCCCGAGGAAGTAGTAGACATCGCAGTTCGCGAGCACGGAACGCTGCCACGCTGCAGCGGACCTTCGCCGGCTCCAGGATCATCAGGGGCGGATCTTGGCTGTCATCGCCATGTGCCGCGTGCCGGAGCCGAGTGCTCGTTGATTTCTGTCACAAACGATTCCGCTGTCACAAACAAACCCAGCAAGCCACGCGGTTGCAGCCAGCAGGGAGGACTTCCTCATTTCTGTCTCCGTTAATCAATTTGGGAAGGATTAATCGTGTCAAAGCCACCTGCAATGTGGGTCGCAGGGTGGCGGGCCATCGCAAACCCGAACATAGAGACCATTGCTGACGATATCCTGACGAAGTCGCGGTCATCGTCAAAGATTGGGGTTGGTTTCCGACTTTCAATTACCCACCTCTTGCAGGTGATGAATCGCGCGTGCTTCCTTGTCTGGCACGGAATCACGGGGGCAATGCCATCACGGAGGGCTAACGCATGGTTTGTGGCGCCCCTACTCTTAGCAGATCAGCATGGCCTTCCCCCCGCAACCATCCGCCCTTTGTCCAGGGCCACAATCTTGTCGGTCAAATGAATGGTGCTCAGTCAACGAGCGATGACGACGACGGTCTTACCGGCCCGACGTAGTTCCGCTATCCCTCCCAGGACAGACGTCTCGGGGACCGAAGAGAGAGGAGCCCGCCTCATCGAGGATCAGGATCTCCGGATGCCGGTACAGAGCCCACGCCAACGCAAGACACTGTTTCTCGCCGCCGGAGAGGCGTCGCCGTTGTTGCCGGATAGGGCCGGAAGCTACCGGGCCAGTGCGCTGCTGTATCCCTAATTTAGCAGATTTGCTGGATATTCTCGATGTCCGGCTCGAACTCGCCTATCATGCTGTTGAGAAGTTCACCTGCGAGCGATGAAATCTGCGCGCGTCGCGTTGTTGAAGCAGGATTTTTGCCGTGTAATGGAAGCGTCTTGTTGGATTTCAGTCCAGCCGTGGCCTCTTGTCCATTCCGTCATTGCCCTGGCAGGAGAAAGCGACATAATTGCCCCGCCCGCGCCGAACATCTACCGGTGACGCAGCCGAAGCGAATTCACCGGACCCGTTGGGCCCGAAGAGGATGTAGCCGGGCTCCACCATGTTGCGATAGCTGTCAACATAGTCGGGCATCTCAACGATCCGCCAGCGGCCGAGCAGGTTCATGCCGTGGCAGCCAAATGCCTCGGCAGGCGAATGAGATTGTAGGCCGCCAGGTTCAAGGTGAAGGCAGCATTCACACGGGCACGTCGTCCAGCTTGACCTTGGCCATGCCGGCGGATGACTTGATCCACCAAACACCTCCTCGATCCGCTCGCGGCAGCGCTGGCTGGCGGCAAAACTTTGCCCTCGCGCAGGTCCCTGATGAAAGCGCGCACGTCATAGGCTTTGTCGGTGCCCAGCGTATGCGCCCTTCGTGAGGGCCGGCGCTTCACCATGGCTAGCGCCGCTCCCGCTCGGCCGATCCTGTCGGCGGAGTGACGCCGTCAATGCCGTGCTCCTGGACAACATGTCGGTCGAGCAGCTTGCTCGCGCGGTGGCGATGGTCGGCGCCGTGCGCGATCACAGAAGCACTATCGAGTAGCCAGAGGCTTCGGTCAGAGCCACTGGATCGAACCCGTGGCATCGTGGCGAACGGGTTGTTAGGCTGCGGGTGGCGTTCCATAACGCTGGTAAATGGCTTGAATTCCATCGAGGACCTCGCGTGAAAGGCTGACGTCCACACTGGCGATGTTGTGCTTCAGTTGCAGCACGGAGGTGCCGCCCACGAGGGTACTTGCAACGAACGGGCGGCTGGTGACGAACGACAACGCGCCATGCACCGGGTCAATGCCATGTTCTCGAAAAAGCGTGGTGTAGGCGAGGGCCGCGTGCTGGGCCCTTTCATTGCTGTAGCGAAAGAACCGTTTGAACAAGTTCAGCCGAGAGCCTGCTGGAAGCTGCCCCCCCAAATACTTGCCAGTCAATGTACCCATCGCCAGCGGCGAATAGGCTAGGAGGCCGACCCGTTCGCGCTGAGCCATCTCGGCGAGGCCGTTCTCGAAGTCGAGGTTGAGCAGATTGTACGGATTTTGTATACTTACCACGCGGGTCAAACCGTGTATTTCCGCGTAATGCAGGAAGCGCGCAAGACCCCAAGGTGTTTCGTTGCAGAGCCCGATGTGACGAACCCGACCGCTTTTGACGAGCGCGTCCAACGCTTCCAGCGTCTCCCGGATCGGGACCGTATCCTTGTCGAGTTCGTACTGGTAGTCTAGCGATTGAAAGACGTTGGTGCTGCGGTCGGGCCAGTGCAGTTGGTACAGGTCAATATAGTCCGTCTGGAGCCTTTGAAGGCTGGCGTCTAGGGCCTCGAACAGATTGGCGCGTGTATAGCTGACGCGGCCGCCGCGCACATAGGGCAGGTTCGCCTTGCCTGCTCGAACCGGCCCGATAACTTTGGTCGCGAGCACGACGTCTTGCCTGCGGCCGGTGTTATTGCGTAGCCAACTGCCTATATAGGCTTCCGAAAGTCCATGTGTCTCCGCGCGGGGTGGCACAGGGTACATCTCGGCCGTGTCGACCAGGTTTATGCCAGCCTCTAGAGCTGCATCCAGTTGCGCGTGCGCCTCGGCTTCGGTGTTCTGCTCTCCCCAGCTCATAGTGCCCAAGCCGAGCGCGCTAATCCTCAGGCCGCTCCAGCCAAGTTCACGATAGTGCATCGGGTATCTCCTTCTTCTCGTATTTGTGGTAAGTGCACCAAGGTATCAGGCGTCGACGCAATAGTGCCGCCGAAACGCCTAGATTGAGGCTCTGCCAAACGAACAGAAGGGTTTCTCTCGAGCCGGGCTGCAGACGATCATCCTCAAGGTCCCAAGTTTGAGCTTCGAATTCTTTAATGCAGCACCTTCTAAAATTGGCAAAATCGATTGTTTTGATGGCATTCATCCAAGTCGTGGATGAGGGCGCCGCGAACATGAGCAGCATCAAGCACGACCAGCTTTCGCCCATTCCGTTTGACGCGTCTTATGTAAAGGCCGATGCGACACCATTATGCCAAGTCAACCTTGAGCAAGGCGGCCCGCTCTCGCGGGAGGATCTACAGTCGAACAGCCGACGAAAGCGGCATCAGAACGGGCTAGTTCAAGGATTTCCGTTGCAATGCCATAAGGCGGGGGCCGCAAACATCCCACTGTAAGAGACCCACCGCAGCCGCGCCGAGAAGGGCAAGAGCGTAACAGAGCGATAGTGGGAAGGGGCGACGGCGATTCTCGAGCCGGCAGCATAGGAAGCGCCAGGATCGGATACGCCGTTGCGGGAATGTTTTCCTGTTGCGACACAACGACGTGGTCGAGGCCGTGAATGGTGGCGCCAGTCACCCTGAAAGCGCGAGAACTCGTGCTGGCGAGAGATCATGTCACGGTACTCGTCCACAAGCAGAAGCTGGGCCAATATCGCATGGCGGTGAAGATTTGGATGCCACATGCGCGCCCCCACCGTCGAGCCACTGCGGAGCTGCGCCCATTGCCGCCTAGGGGCAGGTAAGCTCGCGTCCGCCGGAACCCGGAGCCTAACGAGGGACAGGCCGTCATGTGAGATTGGGACGATCCTTCAGATGGTCACCGACGTCAAAAAATCTCGCATAAGGTCCGCCTGCGAAATGGCGCCGCAACTCTTCAAAATTTTCTATCGTTTGATCCAGGGGGCGCGCTTCCTGGCGCTTAAGGATAGGGTTACCAGACAGCCCAAACGCCGGAACCCCCAGGAAATCCCAAATCTTAGCCAAGCACGCCGACGGTTTGCCAAGAAGGCTCTCGTACTCGACCACATGCAAGTCAGTGGACGCGAAGGAGTGTGCGACGCGATTGTGGAATTCGTCCGCGGCCTCGAAATAAGCTTCGCAGCAGGCGATTGCCAGTTTGACGGATGGAGCCGCATCGTTGTCCGAACTGACCTTCAGCCACTGCCGGGTTTGCCTCGCCTGTGTCAGTGATCGCAGCGATTCCAAGGTGTTTTTGCGGACCAGCAGAATGACCTTGAGGCCTGGCCATCGGGCGAGCTCAGCAAAAAACCCCGGACGCTCATTGAACTGAGGTTCGTTGATCTTGCAACCAACACGCGTCACCTTCTTGTTGGTTGCGTTGGGGTAGCGCAAGTAGGCAAGCTCAAGAAGCGCGCGATCGCTGCCTGCCAAGCGATCTTTATCGAACCAATTCGTATCGTAGGTGTTGAGCAACTCACCGTTGCTCAACACGTTCGGATGCTCGTTCAGCAATTCTTCCAGGTAGTGCGTGCCCGTCCTTGGCATCGCAAGGATCACAAATGGGCCAGGCGACGGCATGGGATGGCTCATTGCCTCTGTCTCCGATCAACATTGCTGATGATAATTCGTCTGGGCCGAAAGCAGGGCAAGTGAACAGCCTCTTTATATATGTCTGAAGGTAGCTCTCGCGATTGAATTTTTTCTATGCAGGACTTCACAAACCGCGTAAAATTGATTGTTTCGATGTATCCCATCCGCGTCATGGATAATGACACATGCGCTTCAAGGGCCTTGATCTAAACCTGCTCGTCCCGCTTGACGCTTTGATGAACGAGCGGAACCTCACCGCTGCCGCACGCAGCATCAATCTGAGCCAGCCCGCCATGAGCGCGGCCGTCGCCCGGTTGCGCGACTTTTTCCGCGATGAGCTATTTACGATGAGGGGCCGCGAACTTGTCCCCACTCCGCGTGCGCAAGATCTCGCCCCCGCGGTTCGCGAAGCTCTGCTTCACATCCAGCTCTCAATCATTTCCTGGGACAGGTTCAACCCAGCACAGTCGCAGCGCCGCTTCAAGATCAGCCTTTCAGATTTCATGACCCTTATATACTTTCAAAAGGTCGTAGAGCGTGTCGCGCGGGAAGCTCCCGCCGTCAGCTTCGAGTTCGTACCTCTCACCGATCACCCTGACGAGCTTCTCCGCCGCGGTGAGATCGATTTTCTCATCCTTCCGGACGTGTTCATGTCGAGCACGCATCCCAGAGCAGCACTGTTCGACGACACACTCGTGTGCGTCGGCTGCCCCACAAACAAGCATTTATCACGCCCGCTTACGTTTGAGCGATATATGTCGATGGGACACGTTACGGTCAAATTCGGGCGTACGCGGCAGTCCTCTATCGAAGAATGGTTTTTGCTCGAGCACGCTCGCAAGAGACGTATCGAGCTCATCGTGCAGGGCTTTAGCATGATCCCGGCTATGCTGTCAGGCACAGAGCGGATAGCGACCATACCCTTGCGGTTGGTGGAATATTTCGCACAACTGATACCCCTGCGGATCGTCGAACTTCCGGTGCCGCTTCCCGCATTCACCGAGGCCGTACAATGGCCCGCGCTTCACAACAACGACGTGGCAAGCATTTGGATGCGGGAAATACTATTACAGGAAGCATCCCGCTTGGCTTGTTCGCACCACGCTGGAGCGCTCAAGAGCTCCTAGTTTCGAAGAACGCAAGGAGGTTTCCGTGCTGATTGCCTTGCCCAATCCGGCCTGAGGACAGTTCTTCTAGCCGTACGAGACCTCAGCAGGGGACCGGCCGCGTGGCTAACGGGGCGACATGCCCGACTCGTGTGGTTTATACTCGCCCCCACGGCGTGGGACCTGTAGGCGGAAGGCCGTACTCGAAGGCAGGTAGCGCACTCCCATTCATGACGTCGATGGTGTTAATCCAAACAACAAATTTTACCAACCTCGGCCGGGTGTTGCATGAACCACGCCCAGAGTGAAGCAGCTGTGCCTGGCACCGGACCAGTGCTTCGAATGATGTAAGCAAGGGGTAGCGTCCATGAGCTCTGAAGTGCGGTGGAAATTGTGTTGGGAGAGTGAGCTGGAACTCTCCGATCACAAAGAACTCGCCGAGTTCTTCAGAACTATCTTTGCACGGACCGGCTCCTTCAACGCGAAGCCATTCGAAAGCCACCGCAGTTGGGCCGGTGCCAGGCCTGAGCTGCGCGCAATCGCCTACGATTCGCGCGGCGTAGCGGCTCATTTGGGCGCTCTGCGCCGTTTCATAAAGGTTGGCGATGAAGATCTGCTGGTGGCCGAGCTCGGATTATACGGTGTGCGCCAGGATCTTGAAAGGCTTGGGATAAGCCATTCAATCAGCGTCATGTATCCGACGTTGCAGCAGCTTGGCGTGCCCTTTGCTTTCGGTACCGTTCGGCACGCGATGCGCAGCCACATGGAAAGGTGGTGTCGGGGCGGTCTAGCGGCCATCAAATCGGGCGTGCGCGTCCGGTCGACCCTCCGGGATGTGTTTGCCGACCTGCCGCCCACTCGCGTCGAGGACGCACTCGTGGTCGTTGTGCCAGTTGCGCGCCAGATCAATGAGTGGCCCTCGGGTACCTTGATTGACCGAAACGGCCCGGAGCTATGAAAGGACACCTATGCCCACTATCCGACAGGCCAACCAGATTTCTTGGAGCAACCGGCCGTCCTCAAACGCAGGGGCGCGGTGCTGGCACTGATCGCGGGCCCGCTGGCCCCATCGGCCGCATGTCGAAGGAATGGGAAGGGGCCGCAACGCGCGATGCGTGCCTGCCTGGCCGATGCCGGGCAGGAGGTCGAGGAAGTTGACTGTTTCAACGCGCACGGCAGCGGCACAAAAACCAACGAAACCGGAACAGTCGCGATCAAGCGTCGCCTGCGTGATGCCATATGTGAAGGTGTCGTGCCGCCTACGGCCAACTATCGTGAGCCGGATCCCGATTGCGATCTCGACACTACGCCCAAGGTGGCGAGCGAGAGCGAGAGCGAGTGACGCTGAGCAACACTTTCGTTTTTGGCGGCACGAATGCCGTTGTGTTCCAGGAGGGTGTAGGCATCCGACACCGGACCTTGGTGACGAAGCCGTCGCCATAGGAGCGCCGCCAGCCGCACTCATCTCAGCCGGGGGCGTGATCCAGTGTCGACTGGAGCCTGGCTCAACGGTCCTGGCCACTTGGTAACAGGCCTGAGCCGGCAAGCCGAGCCGCAGCTTCGCTTATCGGCATGTCAATGACTGTGACTGCGCACGCTGCCAGGAAACGGCGTTCGTTTCTGGTCAGCACCGACCCATCGATTAGCGCGAAATGTGGGCCGTCGGAGCGCTTCATGATCTGCCGGGCATAGGTGCGCAGCATCTGATCGTCGAAGCGGCAGCCGACGAAGAAAAACCCCCGCTTGCTGCGCCGCTGCTTCACCTGATCAGGGATCGGCGTCTGGATGTCGATGTCTGTCAGCGCTTCGACATAGTCGGAATCTGAGATCAGGAAGTTTGCCGCCGGCCTGACACTGCCATGAGGCACATAGAGGACCGTCTCAACCGGTGGTACCGCGTCGAGTTCGTTTCCGGACAAATCATAGGCTTTGGTCCAAATGTCCCTGGTTTCTTTCGCCCGCGTGACGCCTTGTATCTCGACGACATCCGTTCGGCCGGTCGCGACCAGGGCCGCGCGCATGGCGCCATCATACCAACTGTCGACGATGAGCGAGAGCGGCAGCGTGGCGAGCCAGGCGTGGAGGACCGTCGGCGCTGCCGGCCCGGCGAAGATCTCGGCCATCCAACCCTGGAGCGTCCGGCGACGCCGGCGCTGCTCAATAAACTGCGCGACAGACCACATATTGGTGCGGATCTTGGATGGAGCCGGGGCGCGCTTGGTAAGGGCCGCGGCCACCGCCTCAGGACTATGCGGTACAACGGGCTTTGCGCAGCCGAGCTGGAGGAGACCCGGGCCAAGGTAAGGAATGATCGCGTCGGCGGCGAGCGCTCCCTTGAGCAGGTCAAGCCGCGTGTCCGCATGGCTGTCCCGAGTGATTAAAAGATGGCGCGGGAAGGTGTTCATGCTCAGTCCTCTTGGCTTTATGCCGTCAATCCGCCGTCCTAATCCCCGTCGGATATTTTCCTGGCCTCAACGGTGATTGGCAGGCGCGTATCTCGCGGAAGGTCGGGCAGGACGAAGCGCCAGCCGTTCCTGAGCATTACGGCCCCGCCCCACAAGCCTTCATTCTCAACCTGAATGATCGGCTCTTCGAGATCCTTCTTGGGAACATAGGCCGACAGGCCGGCGCTGGTCCTGCGGATCATCAACTTCATCCGGCTGCTCCCTTGCTAGGAGCAGACGTAATTTCCGCGCTACGAAGAACCCCGGGATTCTCGAGGCTCACCATTTCGCGCGCCCGCATTCCCACGACTGTGCCACGGCCGATCCATTCGACCGCATAGATGTAGAACTGCTGGAGAAAGGTGCCGATGTCACGCACGTACCCTTCGTCACCCTTCAACACGAGGTTTTCCCCGATCTCCCTGCCGGGGTAGGTCCCGTCATTCTTGATGTGACGGGTTGCGCGGACCCGTTCACCCGGCATGAATCGTGGAGGCTTGCGGATTTCGACCTCCTGTTCGCGCCAGAGAATCATGGCTGTTCTTCCTTTTCGCGGTTGGAGGTTGGAATGGAGAACTCAAGGCGCCTCGCCAGCCGATCGGACGTCAGGCGGGAACGCAGGTCATCTCCACCGGACAGACCGAGGCGCATTGCTGTGTGTCGAAGGTGTCCTTGCATTCGGTGCACTTCTCCGCGTTGATAACGTAGGCCTCGCCTTTGAATTTGATCGCACCGGAAGGACATTCGAACTCGCAGGCACCGCATTGGGTGCATTGGGATGCGATGATCTTGAACGCCATTTTTTCTTCAACTCCTGGTCAGTTGATTGAGAGATCTCAGGCCGTCGCGGCCAATGGTTTGGCCCCAAATTCGGCGGCGTAAACCGTGCTGATCGCGGTCTCGATATGCTCATAGCCATAATCATCCATTGCCCGGATTCCGGCGCCCCTGAGCTGAGCTTTCGGGCAATCCCCGATCTTGGCGCACAGCACGACGTCTATTCCTTCGAGGGCAGCGATCACGCCTTTTAGGGTGGCATCTTCACCCCAGCCACCCAGGCAATACTGCTCGACCGTCCGATGCCCGACCAAGCTGATTCCTTTCGGCGAGGCCTCGTAGACCTGGAACTCTCTCGCGTGACCGAAGTGTGCGTTGACGCGGCCGCCGCCCTTGCTGGCCACGGCGATAAGAAGTGACTTGCCCGAGCCCGCTCTTTTGACCAGTTCGGTCGCCTGGCTTTTAGCCACCGCTCGATCGCCGCGCTCGCGCGCGACCACCTCACGATAGGCCTCGCGCCTGCTTGCGTCATAGGTGACCTCGTCGGAGATCTGTTCGAGCGTGAACTCCTGGCCACGATCATCGCCCAGCAGGCCAACGGCATCGGCCCGGCACTGCCGGCAATGGCGCATCAATTTGGCACCGCCGTCCAGACGATCTTGAAGAGCCTTCAGCTCCATCGCCTTTGGGCCTCGCTGCCCGGTCAGGCCGTAATGGGTACCGTGCTCTCGGTTCGAAATCAGCGGCATGATGTTGTGCAGGAAGGCGCCGCGCTCCTTGACCCATTTATTGACCTCGATCAGGTGCTCGTCGTTGACGCCGGGGATCATCACTGAATTGATCTTGGTCAGGATGCCACGCGCCGTCAGCATCTCCAGGCCCAACATCTGCCGCTCGTGCAGGATCCGGGCGGCTTCGACCCCGGTGTAGCGGCGGTGCTTGTAGAAGATCCAAGGATAGATCCTTGCGCCGACTTCCGGGTCGACCATGTTGATGGTGATTGTCACGTGGTCGACATTCATGTCGCAAAGCTCGGCGACATGGTCCGGCAACGCCAGCCCGTTGGTCGAGATGCAAAGCTTGAGGTCGGGGATTTCGTTGACGATGCGTTCGAATGTGGCCTTTGTCTTGTGCCAGTCGAAGCAGGCGTCGCCCGGTCCAGCGATGCCGAGCACGGAAAGCTGCGGTACTTCATTGGCGACCGCGATCACCTTGCGCACCGCCTGGTCTGGTGTCAGCTTTTCCGAGACGACTCCAGGTCGGCTCTCGTTGGCACAGTCAAACTTGCGATTGCAGTAATTGCACTGAATGTTGCAGGCCGGGGCGACCGACACGTGCATGCGCGCGAAATAATGGTGCGCCTCTTCTGAATAGCACGGGTGGTCCTTGACCTTCTCCCAAATGGCCGGCTCCATGTCGCTAGGCCTTGCGGACGAGCCGCAGGTTGAAGACGCGCATCCAGCCGATTTCGCGGTGGTTTCGCTTTGAAGCGAAATCTTCGGTGCCGACATCGAATGGCTCTGCTCCTGGCTGACTTACACATCCAGTCGCAAGAGCTATGCCAGCCCACCAAAAGGGGACATTCACCCGAAATCTCGGCTTTTGGTGTCTGATTTGTCAGATTGCCTACGACCTGGATTTGTCGGGCTTCCGACATTGGAGAAGCGTATGGGCTCGCCAGAGCGCTTGTCTCTGGTCCCGCACAGGGCGGGGGACTCCGAAACTTCACATGGTTCAGACGTTAAACTCGTCTAAAATTTCTTCACCTCGATACCGTGCCGGCGTAGAGCATAGCCGACTTGCCGCGGCGTGAGGCCGAGGAGACGAGCCGCTTTAGCCTGGTTGGAGCCTGCCTTTTCCATCGCGTCGATCAGCCGCTCGCGTTCCGTCAGGCGCGGGCTGCCCATTGCGTGACAGTTGGGATCGTTCCGATCGGCCGACGGCTGCGATCCATCTCGGTCCATGGTGCCGCGAGCGAGATCGACCACGCCATTGGTACCATTCGAACAACCAGTTCCCTTCCAAATGAGCGAAGAAAGACACTGGCCATTCCTGCAGGCGAAATCCGACGGAACTATCGTCTTCGACCGGGCAAGTGTCGCCGTCCTTCGCACGCAGTTTTCCAGCTCGCGAACATTGCCAGGGAGGTAGCATTGCGACACGACGTCAAGGGCCGAGGGCGCGAAAGCAAGCTCACAATGGTTCTCCTTGTTGAACCGGTCGAGGAAGGCTTCGGCCAGACGGGGAATATCGCCAGGTCGGTCTCGCAGTGGAGGCAGGATAATCGGAATCACACTGATGCGATAATAAAGGTCAGCCCTGAACTCACCATTCACCACAGCCCTTTCAAGGTCCTTGTTGGTGGCGCATATAAGCCGAACGTCGACTTTCAGTGTTCTGTTGCCGCCGACCCGCTCCAGTTCACCTTCCTGCAACACGCGCCGCAGTTTGGCTTGAAAGGCAGGCGAAATCTCACCGATCTCATCAAGCAACAAGGTACCGCCATTCGCCAATTCGAAACGGCCGGCGCGTTGCGCGATCGCCCCGGTAAAGGCGCCCTTCTCATGGCCAAACAGCTCCGATTCCAGAACGCTTTCAGGCAATGCGGCGCAGTTCAATTTGATGAAGGCCTTCGTGCTGCGGGTCGAAAGTTTATGGATCGCTTGCGCGAAGAATTCCTTGCCGGTACCGCTTTCACCCCGCAGAAGAACGGTCGTATTGGTCCTCGCGACAATTGGAACCAGATCGAGAACCTGCTTGACTGCCGGGCTTTCCCCGATGATTCCGTCGATTTTGACGGAGGGATATCGGCCGCGATCGGACCTTTCGTCGTCGCGCCGTTTGCCCGGTCCAGCTTGCCGTTCGACCAGATGCTGAGCATCAATGTTTCGCACGCGGTGAAGATGGACAACTTGGCCGACAAGATCTGCGACCATGGTCAGGAAGCACAGGTCCTCGTTGTGATGAACGTAGCTCGGTTCTTCTCTGAGTCGCTCGATCGACAATATTCCGAGGGCTTCATCCTGCGCCCTTATCGGGATACCAACAAAGCTTAGCCCAATAGCTTCGTCGTTGGACGCCCTTGCGACGTCACCCTGAAACGGTTCGGACTTGCTGACGTCCTCTATGATGACCGGTTTCGCCGTAGCGACGATCTGGTCGATTATAGCCTGTGGTATGGCGTGACGAGTGATGGATTGCGGTGGATTGACGTTGCCGGGCGTTGCGGCGATCTCCGGCTCTCCATCAGCGCTCAGGACAATGATTGCTCCATGACGCATTCGCACAAATGAAGACAGGATCGTGACGACATTGGCCAGTGTCGTCTCCAGCGGGGCAGGGGCGGTTAGGATCTTCGATATCTCGTACAGCCCCCTGAGCGAGATAGCCGTTATGCGCATGGTTTCGGTGGCCCAAGGCCCTGCTTTATCGCCCTCATCCCGCCGCAAGTGACCCATGGAAGTGCCTCCGAATTTGTCTAGGATGCACTCGCCAAGCACACCTTTACGCTGAGTTTCTGAGATATGTGTCCCTAGCAATCATGACAAGATTAGGGTCGACTTGCGGCTTGCGGTTGGTGCAAACGGTCGGCCGGGGCGGCCTGTACACCCAGGCACAGATCCTTGAAGCTTGCCCGCCAGCACCGCCATCACCCGATGATGGCGCAACTCGTCGCGGTCGTTCAAGTCCTCATAGCCGAGCGATGGCGAAGATGCGCTGACCCACCAGCGTCCTCACCGCGTGCTCATCAATGCGGCATTGCGGACATCCATGAGCATTGGGCAAAGGGGCCAACCAACCCGATCGCCAGTGTCCGCCAGGCCCAGCAGAAGTGCGTCAGTATCCGAGCGTTCGTTCGACCGTCAAAACCGGCAATTGGCGTGCCGTTCAGGCAGGCGCAAAAATCGAATTGATCCGTCATCACTGTGGCTGCATCGGGGCGCTCCTCATTAAGGCTAAGCTGGTTTCGTAAAACAACTTTCCCCTTTTCGGAACCCCGATGCACTTCAACAATGCGAGAGGTGCGCGGTTAACGGGTAGAATGCGATGCGACGTGTTGCCACAATTATAAGTTGTACCCGGGCTCGCTCTGCTAAGAACGCTGAATGCGCCAACTATCCGAACTTGAAGAGGACACCGAAACCGCCGCGCGGATAATTCCACGTGATCTCGCCACTGGCCTCGCACAGCACTCGGCATGTGCCACACTCCATGCACCCGTCGGCGGCGATCTCAACTTGGCCCGTGGCGTTCAGCTCATAGCATTTGGCAGGGCAGATGCGTGTCAACGCGAGCAGGTTCGGGCTCGGGCTTTGGTGAGGTCGCACCTTGATATGCGGACGCCCTGCATCAATGAGATAACGGTTTTGATATAGCTTATCCTCGACGCGTACGGCCGGCACTGTGATCGTCATTTTTGCTCTCCCTCAGCGCCAGGCGAATGCCAGGCGAAGCGCGTCGCTGACCAGCCCCCAGCGCGAACGCGCTTTTATGAAGGCATCAGTGGTCGCTTTTTCCTTATCGATTTTCGGAGTGCCGTCGACCCGCACGAGGTTCTGAGCGGCCAGAGAAATCAGCTGCGGGTATGTCATGAAGAAATTGTGCGAGTTGGTGTGCAGCAGTGCCGGCATGTCCTTATGCTTTCGCAAGTCTTTGAGGACAAACGAATTGTCCAGCATGGTTTTGTAAAGGACGAGGTTACGCTTGGTCATCGGGGCGTTCCGGCTCTTGATCTGAACGATCGCCTCGCCTGCGATGCGGCCGGACGTCATGGCGAGGTTCGAACCCTCACGGTGAACCGCGTTGTTCAATTGCGCTGCATCACCGACTGCCACCCAACCGTCGCCGAAGAGCTGTGGGATCGCCTTATAACCACCTTCGGGAATAAGATGGGCGGCATATTCCTTCACCTCCGAGCCCGCTATCAGCGCCCGGACCGAAGGGTGGTTCTTGAATCCGTCGAGCAGGACGTAGGGGCTCTCCATCGTGGCGGCGAAATCGGAAACGAGGCAACCGATGCCAAGTGAGATCGATTCCTTGTTGGTGTAGAGAAACGCTAACCCGGTCATGCTGCGGGAGATGGTGCCCGCCGCCTCGATCACGCAGCCTTCATTGCCCTTGAGGCCGAAGCGCTGCTCGATCACCTCTTCGGGCAGGAAATGCATTTCCTTGACGGCCAGTGCCACGGTTTCTGGCCTCGGCATTTCGCGCAGGCCCGACCGCGTGCCAAGCAGCCCGTTAACGCCTTCTGCGAGTACGACCACATCCGCCAAGATCCTTTCGCCGGCTCTGTCGGTGCGAACGCCTATGACCTTGCCCGTGATATCGTATGCGAGCTCCGTCGCCGTCGTCTCGCACAGGACGGTCGCGCCGGCCTCGCGCACCTTGCGTGAAAACCACTTGTCGAACTGGGCGCGGATGATTGTGTAACGGTTTGGCTTTGCCTCGTTGAAGTCGTCGGACCGATAGTGGATCCCAGCATGGGATGTCTTGTCCATCATCCAGAAGCGCTGCTCGATCAGATGCCGCTCAAGAGGCGCGTCATCCCGGAAGTCCGGGATGATCTTCTCCAGCATGTGCGCATACATGATGGCGCCCTGGACATTCTTCGAGCCCGGATACTCGCCGCGCTCCAACTGCAACACCTTCAGGCCGCAGCTTGCCATCGTGAAGGCAGCTGCGTTCCCGGCCATGCCGGCCCCTACGACGATAGCGTCGAACTTTTCCTCGAGCATAGCCGTCTCCCTTAGCTCGCAAGCTTGTCGCGACTGTGCGGCGACAGCCGCCGGGTGAAGGCTTCCGTCAACGCCGGCAGGAAGCGGATCGCATCGGTGGCGATACCGATATGGGCGAAATCGAAAATCGGCGCGTTCGGATCGGTATTGATGGCCACGATCAGATCGGCGCTTTCAATGCCCACCCGGTGCTGGATGGCGCCGGAAATTCCGGCCGCGATGTAGAGCTTCGGCCTGATGGTCTTGCCCGTCTGGCCGATCTGCCGTTCCGCCGGCATCCAGCCCTTCTGGACCAGCGGACGCGAACAGCCATATTCGGCGCCGAGCGCCCGCGCGAGCTTCGTCACAACCTGCAGGTTCTCCGCCCCGCCCAGCCCGAGGCCTCCCGCAACGACGACATCGGCATAGGCCAGATTTGCCTTTACCGACTGCGCATCGGGCAGGAAGCCAAGGACCTTGGTGACGATCTCGTCCTCGAGCATCGACACCTTGTGTTCGACGACCCGGCCGACCGGCTTTTCCATACGCTGCGGCATCGCCATGACTCTCGGTCGCACTGTCGCCATCTGCGGCCGGCAGTTGAGCGTATAGATGGTGCATAGCAAGGAACCCCCGAAAGTCGGCCGGGTCGCGGCAAGCGAACCGTCAGGATCCACGTCAAGTTGAGTGCAGTCAGCCGTGAGACCCGTCAGCAGGGTAGTCGCCACGGAGCCGGCAAGATCCCGGCCACGCATGGTGGCACCCAGAAGCAGGATCTCGGGTTTGTATGTATTGACCAGGTCAGTCATTGCCCTAGTGAAGGGCTCGTTGCGATAGTCGGCGAGCAGCGGCGTCTCCACGATATAGACAAGATCGGCACCATAGGCGAAGGCCTGGGCGACGGCATACCAAGAGGCCTCTCCCGGCGGTCCGAGCACGACTCCCGCAAGCTGCACGCCAAGCTTGTCGGCCAACTTGCGACCTTCCCCGAGCAGTTCGAAAGAAACCGGATGGACTTCGCCGCGCTCCAGCTCGATGAAGACCCAGACGTGCCGATAATCCTTGAAATGCTCGGGCAGATCCTTCTTCATGCCGGCACGATTGCCGGCAGGCGGGGTTTCTCGGTTCACGCTCGACATCCTAAGCTCCTTGCCCTGAGCCACCCTCGAAGGCCAATTCGTGTTCCAGCGCCGGCTGGCGCGCGAAAATTGCGGCAATCAGCTCGTCAGCGAGATCACGCAGCGCCTTATCTGCGGTGTCGATTTGCACCGCCTTTTCTGCCCGGCTGGTCGGGGCGAACACACGCTTCACGACAGTGGGCGATCCGCGAAGACCGCATTTGCCGAGGTCCCCGATACCGGCGTCGGCCGCACTCCACTTTACGATCTGACTGCGGGCGGCGCGCAGGGCATCGTGCAGCGAGCCGCGACGGATCTCGTTAATACCTTCCAGCACCGTAATGAGACAAGGAAGCTTGCTCTTCAGCTTCTGCGTGCCGCTCTCCGTACGGCGCTCGACCGTGATCTCGCGTGCATCGAGATCAAGGGAGGCGATCCTTGCGACGTAGGTGAGTTGCAGGAGGTCGAGGCGCTTGGCGATGCCCGGCCCGACCTGGGCAGTGTCGCCGTCTATTGTCTGCTTGCCGGTAAAGACGATGTCTGGCGGGCCGAACGTCTCACCGATCTTGCCAATTGCCTGAGAGAGGGCGAACGAGGTCGCCAGGGTGTCGGAGCCGGCAAAAAAACGGTCGGTCAGGAGCACCGCGCGGTCGGCGCCGTAGGTGAGCGCCTTGCGCAGTGCGTCCTCTGCCATAGGAGGACCCATGGTGAGCACGGTGACCTCGCCGCCATCGATGTCGCGTAGTGTGAGTGCTGCTTCAAGGGCGAACAGATCGTATGGGTTGATGATGGTCGGCACACCCTGGCGCATGATCGTGTTGGTCACCGGGTGGACGCGTATCTGCGCGGAGTCCGGGACCTGCTTGATACAGACGACGATATGCATGCGGTCTCTCTGGCTCCTATCGGGATGCGGCTTGGCGCTTCATCTGCTTGCAAGCACCATTCGTGCCAACCGTTGAGCATCGCTCCATACCTTTGAGCCGCGGTACTCTGCTTCTGAGGTGTGTCCGTGAGAGGCGGGTTTGTCGGCTTCACGACATTGTCGTGTCGCAACCGTGTCGCGTTCACTCCTTTCCGAACGGTTTCAGGATGGAATCGAATGGGACGAAGGGGCGGCCCGGCGTGGCGGGGCGATTTGGATCGTGGTCTTTGAGCACCTTGAAGACCCGGTGCCTGAGCGGCGAGGACGTCGCGAAGTCCTCATAGGCCCGTTCCAGTGTCGCGCGCGCGCGCGCCGCGATCACCTGGTCGGTGAGACCGGAGAAATCCTCTTCGGCGAGATATTGGCCCATGCGCTTCATGATGTGGAGCCGCGAGACATCGAGCACCTTCGGATCATAGGAGACGCCAAGGGCCACGAAGAACTCCTCCGCAGCAGACAAGCCTTTCAGCCGCGTGAGAATGTCGGTGACGTCGATGATTGGCCTTTCGGTGGAACAGTGGCTCATTGTAAACTCCCTGGTAATGATGGTCTCGGGCTCGGCTTCCTTCTCGACCAAGATCCGCATTCAAATCCCATCGCCGTTTCCGGTGCAGGCCGGGAAGGGATCACGGAGCTTCGCCACGAGTGCGGGCACGACCTCGAGCACCCGGTCGATTTCCATCCCGTTGTTGTCGCGCGACAAGGAGAAGCGGATTGCCCCTTGTGCCGCGCTGCTGGCAACGTTCATTGCTTTCAGGACATGGCTGAGCTCCTGCGAGCCGCAACCGCAGGCCGAGCCAGAGGAACAGGCGATCCCCTCGCGATCGAGAAGGAGCAGCAGGCCATCGGCCTCGACATTCTCGAACGCGATGTTGGTCGTATTCGAGAGCCGATCCAGCGGATCGCCGGTCACGAAAGCGTCTGGAATGCGCTGGAGAAGCCCGCACTCCAACCGATCGCGGAGAGACTTTATGAGCTTGCTGTCCTCAGCCATGAATTTCATGGCAAGTTCGGCTGCCTTGCCAAGCCCAACGATGCCAGGGGTATTCTCCGTGCCGGCGCGCCGGTTGCGCTCCTGGTGCCCGCCCTTGATCAGCGAACGGAAGTGCACGCCGCGCTTCACATAAAGTGCACCGATCCCTTTGGGGCCGTGCAACTTGTGACCGGAGAGCGACAGCATGTCGATTGCCGTCGATTTCAGGTGGATCGGGAGTTTACCGACCGCCTGCACCGCGTCCGTATGGAACAGGGCACCGACTTCCTTGGCCAATTCAGCAAGCTCGGCGGCAGGGAAAATCGTGCCGGTCTCATTGTTCGCCCACATGATCGAGACGATTGCCACGTTCGTGGTCAGCGCCGCCTTATAGGCATCGACGTCGAGCCGGCCACGGTCATCGACCGGGATCTTGTGCACCTTGAGGCCGCACGTCTTCTCAAGATGCTCGCACAGCTTCAGCACAGCCGGATGCTCGACCGCGGAGGTCACGATCTCTGTGCGGTGAGGCATTACCCCCAGCGCCGAAAGGATCGCCGCATTGTTGCTTTCCGTTCCGCCCGATGTGAAGGCGATCTCATCGTCGAATTCCGCGCCGATCAGCGCTTGCACCTGCTGGCGCGCCTTTTTCATGGCCACGCTCACGGCAGCGCCAAATCCGTGCTTTGACGAAGGATTGCCGAACTGATCCATAAACAGCGGCCGCATTGCTTCATAGACTGCAGGATCCACTCGCGTGGTCGCGTTGTTATCGAGATAGACCGGCCTCATGAAGCTCTCCTTAGCTGACCGAAAACACGCATTAGGGCAGACCCGAACGTCGACGGGTCTCTTCTCTCAGGCCATCAGCCGAAGGACTTCCCACAAGCGCATTTTTCACGTCCGTTCGGGTTATCGAAGACAAAGCCAGAGGATTCGAAGCTGGTGACGAAATCGACCGTCATACCGGCGACATGGAGTTGCGAGCTTACGTCCACGAACACCCTGACGCCGCCTGTCTCGATGATCGCATCGCCCTCACGTGCGAGGCTCTCCAAGCCCATCAGATACTTCAGTCCCGCGCAGCCGCCCCCCTCGACTTTAATGCGCAGGCCTTCCGCCGGCTCCTCGGCTTGGGAAAGCGCGGTCCTTACCGCGGTGACAGCATTTTCGGTGAGCGTGATCATGGGACGCCTTCTCCTCGAGTGCGCGATGCGTTCGCCGATGGCGACGCATGTGCCGTGCCAAGGAGAAAGGTGTTTTCTAAAACAACGTGATGTTTTTAGCACCGGCACGTCGCAGGTCGTAAATCGTCGGACATCGCACAACACGCAGCCGGTGCGATGGCGTGGGTAGGGCTTTTCCCGCGCATCCGCTCTTTCCCTAGAAATGCTGGGCACCAAACACCCACTGTCGGCTTTGTCGAACCCACAACATCGCGGTGGCCCGCCAGCCTCTCTTCAAGCCATTGAATAATCTGGAAAGCTGTTCTGTGAGGCTCTTTCGAGGCAGTTGGCATAAGTTTTGATGCTCCTTCGTTGCGAGGCGGCAAGAAAGCGACCGCCATTCATGTCACCCGTGACATCGCAGCGAAGGAAGGACAGCATCATGTCAGGTCTGCCTCAGATCCCCATTCAATGGGCCTCGTGGCATTTACATTGGCCACCTCCCAAAACACGTTCGCCGCCATTGTCGACCTTCGGCAAAAGATCTTGATCATCAGCTGCGACCCATCGCCGATTCCATCGGCACACCGCCGCTTCTGCTTCGACGTTTCGGAGCGCGCAGAGACCGGTAGCGAACTGATTGACGATGAGATCGCAGCCATAAAGATCGATGCCGGCGAGGCGACTACAATGGAGTCAGCCGGCTTTCGCGTGGCGAGCTGCGGGACGTCCTGCCCCGCAGTCTCCTACCCTTATCACTACCAGCGGTCTTCGCCTTCGAAAAGCTGATCGACCCCGATTCGATGTGGATGCGATCGCATACCCGCCGCCGACCCATTGGGCCGCGGTATGGCAAAGATCATCCGACGCAGTGCCGTCTCAATGACCATCTCGAAGGACTCGCGTCTTTCGATCACGCCGAGCTCAGCCGTTCACCTGCTCGTCACGCTGAACTTTAACGCCGGGAACATCGGAAAAATGGAACGCCAACCTTGGGTAATTGTGCTCCAGCAAGTGCTTGTGCCGGTAGGCCGCCCAACGTGCTCGCCAGTGCTGCGGCAAACAGATCTGGAACTTACGCCCGTGAACAGTCATGCCGATGGCGCAGCAAACAATCCGAGGAATCCGTTCGCACATGTCGAGGCGGCGGGCTGGGGCCAGGGCCTGAGAACGCTCACGCGTATTACCTATATGAATTTGCGTCACCGGTGGCAGGTTGCTTTCGCTATTGGATCGACGGTCATCGCCGCAACCCTCCAGCTGCTCATTCCTAAACTGCTCGGTCAGGCCGTTGACCAGGTCCGGATCGGTGAGGCCATCTCCGGCGGTGCCGTCGAACAAGCGCTTTGGATATCGGCTCTCCTGCTGCTCGCCGTCAGTGTGCTGCGCGGCCTATTCACGTTGGCGCAGAACTACTTTGCCGAATCGGTCGGGCATCACTTCGCCTATGAGCTGCGGCTCGCCTGCTATGAGAAGATCCAGCGCCTCAGCTTCTCCTTTCACGACCAGGGGCATTCAGCCGATCTCATCACCATCTGCATGCTCGATCTCGAAGGTGTGTGCTGGTATTTCTCCACAGCGCTGGTCCGCGCTGTCCTGCTGGCCATGTTAATCGGCATTGGCGCCTACATTCTGCTCTCCACCAATCTGGAGCTCGGTGTTCTGGCGCTGAGCTTTGTGCCCTTCGTCGCATGGCGCTCATCGCGAACCCAGCTCAAGCTGCGCGCCACCTGGTTCGAACTGCAGGGGCGGCTCTCTGTTCTGAGCCGCGTCATGGAGGAAAATCTCTGCGGCATCCGCGTTGTCCGCGCTTTTGCCGCACAAGCCTATGAGATGCTGAAGTTCGAGCGTGCCTCCAAGAACGCGCTCGCACTTGCCCAGGAACGCGCCGACATCTACGCGCGCGACACTTCGGCGATGACCTTCTCCTTCTTGTTTGCCATGGGGCTGGTCCTCTGGATTGGCGGCAGCAAGGTCATCGCCGGTGAGATCAGCGTCGGAACCCTCACGACCTTCCTGACATTCATGACCGTCCTGCAAATGCCGGTCCGCCAAATCGGTTTGATGATCAACGCTTTCGCTCGCGCTTCGACATGCGGTTCACGTCTGTTCGGCTTCCTCGACCTGGACATCACGATTAAGGACGCACCCCACGCTAGTCCCCTCGAGATCAGCGAGGGCACTGTGCGCTTTGATAATGTCTCGTTCGCTTATCCTGGCGCTGAAAACCGCCAGATCCTGCGGAATATCAGTTTCCAGGCCCGTAGAGGTGAGACTGTCGCTATCGTCGGTCCACCTGGCTCGGGCAAGTCGACAATCGCTCACCTGATCCCGCGTTTTTACGATGTCACCGGCGGCACCATCACGCTTGATGGGCAAGACATCCGCAATGTCACTCTTTCCTCGCTTCGCACGGCGGTCGCGGTCGTGCAGCAAGATCCATTCTTGTTCACCACAACGGTGGAGAACAACATCGCTTATGGAGACCCCTGGGCCAACGAATCGCGGATCGAGCGCGCAAGCGAATCTGCCCAGCTGCACAACTACATCCTGGGTCTGCCCGCTGGCTACAAGACGGTCGTGGGCGAACGTGGCGTTTCCCTCTCGGGCGGCCAGCGCCAGCGTCTCACAATTGCCCGCGCGATGATGCTGCGCCCATCAGTCATTGTTTTTGACGACTCGACCGCGGCGATCGACGCGGCCACCGAACAGCGCATTCGCTCGGCCATGCGCCGTTTCGCCAAAGACCGCGTGACGATCATCATTGCCCACCGGCTGAGTTCCGTCATGCACGCCGATCAAATCCTTTTCGTTGAAAATGGCGAGATCGTCGAGCGCGGGACTCATGAAGAACTTCTGGTCAATGCAGGGCGCTATGAGGCTCTTCACAATCTTCAGACGCGCCCACGCGATGATGACGGCGCGAACTGATGTCGCAGATCGCCGACGCTGAAAGCGAACGCAACGGTGTCCGCGACGGTACGCGCCCGCCGCGCGCTGTCGTCGGCTCGCATCGGATCGAAGACGAGGTGTTCGGACAGGCTTTTGACAAGAACATTGTTCGGCGGATCTGGGCATTCGTTGAGCCTTACCGGATTAAGGCTGTTATCGCGGTTGTCGCAGTCCTGATCTGCGCCGGCGTGCAGCTTCTCATCCCGCTGATCATCCGCTACGCGGTCGAGCACGCCATCACTCCGGGAAGCCGCGATCGCTCTGCGCTGCTTGCGGCCGCTGGCGCCTTTTTTCTCGCGATTCTGGTCAATCGCGTTGCCAGCTACATGCAACAGAGCGTGATCGGCAAAATGGTCGAGGTTGTGCTCTTCGACATTCGCCGCGCCATGTTCGGCCATCTGCAGAAGGTGTCCCTTTCCTTTATGGACCAGACCGAGGTCGGACGTCTGATGTCGCGACTCCAGGGCGATGTCAGTTCAATCCAGGAATTTCTCGAGACCTCAGTGCTTTCGGTGGGCGATATCGCCCTTCTATTCGGCATCATCTTCGTCATGCTGTGGCTGGACTTATCGTTGGGGCTCCTTACGCTTTCGGTCTTGCCAGTCCTCTTCATCGTCCGCATGGTCTGGCTGCCGAGCGCCCGCAATGCCTTCATGGCCGCGACTGAGACCAACTCGGCCACCAATGGCGCGCTGGCCGAGGCCATTCATGGCGTGCGGGCCGTCCAATCCATGGATCGCCAGCAGGTCAACTTTCTCCTCTATGACGACAAGGCCCATGCCAATCTCAAGACGCAACTGACAGCTGCCAAATACGCCCAGGTCATGGTGCCGATTGTCGATACCCTCACGGGCCTTGCCATGGCCGCCATCGTCCTGGGCGGTTCAAAGGTCGTGAACGACCCCACTGATGTGGGCGTGACCATAGCATTCCTGTTTTATATCCAGCGCTTCTTCGACCCGATCCGCTCGCTCACGCTGCAGTATTCTGTCATGCAACGCGCAATGGCGTCGGGCAAACGGCTGACAGAGGTGCTCGACCTGGACATCGAGATTCAGGACAAGCCGGACGCCAAGGCGCTTTCGCCGCAGATGGACGGTTCGGTCGAATTCAGGAATGTCACTTTCGGCTACGATCCCAAACATCCGGTGCTGAAAAACATTTCCTTGAAGATCAGCCCCGGGGAGACGGTCGGTCTGGTTGGCCCAACCGGTTCGGGCAAATCGAGCGCCATGGCACTCGTTCACCGCTTCTATGACGTCCAGCGCGGCCAAGTGCTGGTCGGCGGACATGATGTGCGCGATCTGACCCAGGAATCGCTCGGACGGCAGGTCGCCATGGTCCTGCAGGAGCCGTTCCTCTTCACGGGGACGATTTTCGACAACATCCGCTATCACAGGACGGACGTGACGCGCGACGCGGTGATCGAAGCCGCCAAAGCCGTCGGCGCCCATGACTTCATTGTGAGCCTGGCCGGCGGCTACGATGCCCCTTTAGGCGAGCGCGGCGGCAATCTCTCGCTCGGCCAGCGCCAGCTCATCAGTTTCGCTCGCGCTCTCGTGGCCGATGCCAAGATCCTGGTCCTCGACGAGGCGACCGCCAACATCGACAGCTACTCGGAAATGCTAATCCAGAAAGCTCTGACAAAGCTTCTGGAAGGTCGCACCGGCTTGGTGATTGCCCACCGTCTTGCCACGATCCGCGATGCCGACCGCATCATCGTGCTGCAGAACGGAGAAGTGATCGAAACCGGCAACCACGATCAGCTGATGGCCATGGGCGGGCTGTACTTCAAACTCTACAATCTCAATTATGCCTCGTTCGACGACCTTCCCGAGGAGCAACTCGATATCACCGCGCAAACGGGGGGCCGAACTTGATGCCGCGGGCAGCTGTTCACGCGATTGCCAGGACCGGGTTCAGCACCCGGCGGAGCGACCGCACCCCAGCGGGGCGCGACCTGAGCCGGACAAACGCCACAGCCACCTCTCACACCAATCAAGAACGCCCTCGACTTGAATCATGAAGCTTTCGCCGCGGGGACGAGCGGGCAGATTTGATTGCCATCAACGCCAGCCACGCTTCTCCCGGCGCCGTTGCACGGAGGAGGGGATGTTCATTGCCTCCCGGTATTTCATGACGGTGCGGCGAGCAAGGTCGATGCCGTTTTCCCTCAGCCGCACAGCAATGTCCTCATCGGAAAGCACGGCATCTTCTGCGGCGATCATCGCCTTGATCTGATGGCGAACGGCTGAGGCGGAGTGGGCGTCGCCGCCTCCGCAAGAGCCGATGGCGACGCTGAAAAAATATTTCAGTTCGAACACGCCACGCGGCGTGGACATGTACTTGTTCGACGTCACCCGGCTGACAGTCGACTCATGCATGTTGATAGCATCAGCGACGGTTCTGAGATTGAGGGGCCGCAGATGCGCCACGCCATGTCTCAAAAAGGCATCCTGCTGGTGCACGATCTCAGCGGCCACCTTAAGGATCGTCTTTTTGCGTTGATCGAGGCTGCGGACAAGCCAATGCGCGTTCTCCATGCATTCGTTTAGGAATGCCTGATCCTGTGGGTTATGGGCGGTGAGCCGCGAGACTTTGACGAAATAACTTTGGTCGATCAGCACCTTGGGGAGCGTGTCAGGATCAAGTTCGACATTCCATCCACCTTCGCGCGACGACTGCACCCAGACCTCAGGTTGTATTTGTTCCGGCCCTCCTGATTGGAATCGGTTGCCAGGCTTGGGATCGAGCGCATGCAGTTCGTGCAGCATGTCTACAAAGTCGTCGTCATCGACCCCGCAAAGCCGCTGCAATGCCTTGAAGTCACGGTCAGCAAACATCTCGAGATTGGCCACCAAAGCTGCCATCGCTGGGTCGAACCGGTCTTGCTGACGCAACTGTATTTCAAGGCACTCGCCGAGAGTTCGCCCAAATAGCCCCGGTGGGTCAAAAAGCTGCAAGGCTGCCAGAACCCTTTCCACGACAGACAGGGGAACATTCAGGATTCCCGCCAACTCCAAAAGGTCCACCCGAAGGTACCCGATGTCGTCCAGATGATTGGCAAGCGCGCCGGCAATCATCCGCTCCTGTGGGTTGAACGCGGTGAAGGCGATCTGGCGAGCGACATGTTCGAGCAGTGTTTCGGGATTGGCGACATAGCTTTCCGGGGTATGGTCTTCCCCTGACCCGGCAGCGGGTTTGTCGCGCGTTGACTTCTCTTCCCTGAGCCGCTCAGAAGGCTCGGCCCCGTTTTCGCGTTCGCCCCTGGGCGGATCCTCGCCCAAAACCGACGGGACATCACCATCAGCCTCACTGTCGTTTGGAGCCAGCTCCAAAAGGGGGTTCTTCTCGACTTGCTGCTCTACGAATTGGCGCAGTTCAATATGCCCCAGTTGCAGTAACCGAATCGACTCGATGAGTTGAGGTGTTAGAACCAGAGATTGCTTCTGGCTCTGAAGCAGGCTTGCTGAGGGCTTCATGATTATCGCAATGCCCCTAGCGTGCGCGCAACCGGGCTCTGTGGGACGTTGACTCCACTAGGCCATACCGCGGCCGTGGTTTTTGCGCCCCTCAGGGTTTCAAGAATGTTCTGCGGGGACGAGACGCCATAGGGGTCGGTTTCGCAGTTGTCGGAGAAACCTTCCTCCTCGAACCATTGCTCCACCACACCATCGTTGATCACGGCGGCGTAACGCCAGGAGCGCATGCCGAAGCCGACATTGTCCTTGGCCACCAGCATACCCATCTTGCGCGTGAACTCGCCCGAGCCGTCCGGAATGAGCTGAACTTTCCGCAGCCCCAGGGCCTTGCCCCAAGCATTTATGACGAAGGCGTCGTTGACCGAGACACAGTAGATCGCCTCAACCCCCTCTTTCTCGAACTCATCATAGAGCGCTTCAAAATCCGGCACTTGGTAAGTCGAGCAAGTCGGCGTGAAGGCACCAGGCAGCGAGAACAGGATGACGCGCTTGCCCCTGAAATAGTCGTCGGAAGTTTTGTCATCCCAGCGGAACGGATTTGGCCCGCCAATAGATTCGTCGCGAATACGTATGCGAAACGTCGCGAAGGGAATCCTCTTGTTCACGGTCATCAAGTATTGCTCCTATAGAAGGGAAACTGGCGCAGTGCTTCTCTGTGGGGTCGACGCAACATCGACACTGGCCGGCATGGGTCAGGCGTTCTGGGGCCCGATCCTTGCCGTCTGCGGCAACGGTCAGGCTCCCGCTCTTCGGCACCCGGCGACGTCGATCTGGGTGACTTAGGTTCTCTGGCACGCCTTCTACGGCCATGCCGTTGGAAGGGGTATCGACGACGAATTGCTTGTCCTCGAGTGGTGGCCAACGTAGCCGCCAAAGGCGGTCGCATATGCGTTTGTCCAGCATTCAAGCCACATCGACATTGCCCCTCGCTCTGCAAGGCTCATCTCCTCGGTCCGTGAAGCGTTCGCTCATCTCCATGCACGGATCGTGCCAAAGGAGAAATCGCTTCTGAAACAAGGTGGCGGTTCCAATTTGCTTTGTCGCATGTCGGACATCGGCGTCGGGTTTGTCGAATCGGCGACGCTCGTGTCGTCCGCGTTCTTCTGCGCTCCCACTAAACGCACGAGAAATGCCTTCCAGGTTCTTGTTGTGTCGCTGGCGGCGCAGTTGGCACGGCGTTTGAATCTGATCACCACGAGCGGCTGGACGCTGCCGGTAGGCTTTCAGGTCGCGGGCGACATCGCGGGTCGAGGCAACGAAGCAGGGAAGCAAAAATGTCAGGTCAGTCCCACGAGGGCATTATTTGGAAAACGGGCGTCACCCGCCGAGTTCGAACGCCCTATCGCCCTGATCGGTTACCACACGCACAGTCACCCGGCGCCGGCCAATGGCCTTCGATCGATCCGGCGGTCAGGTTCGACGAGCATGTCCTTGGCTGTGTCCTCTCAAGAGCGCTCGAGGAGATCAATGCCGGCGAGGCGACCGCGACACAGGCAACCGGCCTTTCGCGTGCCGATCTGCGTGATGTCCTGACGGACCGTTTCCGCCATCTCCCTATCAGTGCGTTCGCCCTGGAAGAGGCGACCGACGTGGAGCCGGAGATGGAGGAACAACTCCTACGCGACCTGCTGCTGGCGCAGGCCCGGCCGCAAGATCCGGCGAGCGCCCGGTTTGCCAAAATTATCGCCCGGCGCGCCATGCGCGATCACCATCTCTGGCAGGATCTTGGCCTATTCAACCGGGCCGAACTCAGCCTCTTGCTCGCTACGCATTTTCCGGGACTGGCAGCCGGCAACACCAAGAACATGAAATGGAAGAAGTACCTTTACCGCATGCTCTGCGAGGCTGAAGGCCTTTCCATATGCACTGCGCCTAGTTGCCGCCAATGCAATGATTTCGAAAGCTGCTTTGGCTCGGAGGAAGACGAAAGCTGCCTTGCACGGATCAGGAACGACATCGGCCTGAATTAAAAGCTGCTTCCGTCAGAGGTATGAGGCCGCCAGAGCTCACACGGCGGTGTCGCTGGGAGGAGGGAAGTTCCATCGCTTCGCACTTGTGACAGTGCGCTCGAGCCGGAGGCCGAACCCCATACGGTCCCAAGGAGGCGTCAGATGAGGAAAAATGAAGGTACGAGCAGTCCGGTCCCGGACCATGTCCCGCTCGAACTGGTAAGGGACTTCAGCCTGTTCACGTCGCCTGGGATGCCACCCACGGCCAACGGGGATCCCCACGCAGCCGTGGCCTGCGTCCATGCCGGGCCACCGATCTTTTACGCCCCCCACAACACGCGCGATGGCCGGGGTACCTGGGTCATCACGCGCGCCAGAGACCAGCGCAGGGTGCTGCAGGACACCGAAACCTTTTCCAGCCACCGCAGCATCTTCGCCTCCGCGCTCGGCGAAAACTGGCCGATGATCCCACTCGAACTTGACCCACCGGCTCATGGTATTTTTCGTTCACTACTCAACCCACTGTTTTCACCCCAGCGGGTAAGAGCGCTGGAACCAGCTGTCCGGGAGCGGGCGATCGCACTCATCGACAGGATCGCCGCCTCTGGCACAAGCTGCGATGTCATGAAGGATTTCGCCTTCCCTTTCGCGGTTAACATCTTTCTTCGTTTTCTCGGGCTATCCGACCACCGCCTCGACATATTTGTCGGCTGGGGGAAGGATCTCCTCCACGGCGAGCCTGTCAAAAGGTCGGCAGCGGCCCAGCGGATTGTCTCTTTCATCGACGACCTTGCAGCCCTGCGCCGCAAGGTACCTGTCGGTGATTTCATGACCTTCGTCGTGCAGGCTAAGGTCGAGGGTCGCCCGCTGACCGACAAGGAAGTCCGCGGCATCGGCGTGCTCGTGTTCGTCGCGGGGCTCGACACGGTTGCCGCAGCGATAGGCTTTGATTTGTCCTATCTTGCGCGCAATCCGAAAGACCAGGAATGGCTGCGGAGCAAGCCCGAACGCATCGTGCTGGCAGCCGAAGAATTGCTGCGCGCCTTTCCGACCGTGCAGATGCTCCGCGTGGCAACCAAAGATATCGACTTCGAAGGCGCGCCCATCCACAAGGGCGACTATATTTCCTGTGCCACGATGATTGCCAATCGTGACCCGACGGAATTCGCATGCCCCGACACGGTCGATCTGGCACGAGAGGAGAATTGCCACACCGCCTTTGCCCATGGTCCCCACCGCTGCCTTGGCTCACACCTTGCACGGCGCGAGATTGTCATTGGCCTGGAGGAGTGGCTGGCGCGCATCCCGTCGTTCCGGATCAAGGAAGGTACAGCGCCCATCACCCACGGCGGCCATGTGTTCGGGATCGAAAATCTGATCCTGGATTGGTGCTGACCAACGCCGTCCCCGAGCCGGGAGAACAAATATGGAGCTCGTGCCATGCGCATCATCGTCGACAAGGCCAAATGCCAGGGGCACGCGCGATGCTGGGCACAAGCACCGGACGTCTTCAAGCTTGATGACGAGGGCTACATCCTGCCCGGTGACATCAAGGTGGCAGTGGGAGACGAACCGCTGGCGGCAAGGGGCGCGCGATCCTGCCCCGAACGTGCACTGGAAATCGATGGCACGGCCGCAGCCGATTGGTGACCGTCTTTGTCATCGGGCGTGTCGCGGCTTGGCCGCATCAGGCCGCGCCCAAGACACGCAAACAGCCAGGCGAGGGGCGGTCCACCGTGTCGATCGAGCGCCGAACAATCGTTGTTGCGCAACTGAATGCGCCAAAACGCCTCTTCCAACTTAGAACTTGGGACAAAGCAATGGACCATGCAAAAGTTATCGAACTGCTCGACCGGGAGGCCATCCGCGATTGCCTTTATCGGTACTGCCGCGGAATAGACCGCGCCGACGAGGCGGCACTGCGCAGCGCGTACTGGCCCGATGCGCATGACAATCATGGTGCCTATTGCGGCCCGGCCGAGGGGTTCATCCAGTTTGCGCTGGATATCTTCAAGACCCGACCTCGCTACGTCCATCAGGTCACGAACATCCTGATCGATTTCATCAGCCCGGCTAAGGCCGCCGTCGAGTGCTATTTCACCGCGCTTCAACGCGGACCCGACAAGGCCGGCGAAATACGCCAGGAGCTTCTCTGCGGCCGCTATTGCGATGTGTTTCAGAAGCGGGAAGGGGCGTGGCGCATTGCCGAACGGACGGTGGTCTACGACTGGCAGGAGGAGCAGATCCCGCCGGCGGGCTTCGAGCCAGAGCGGTTCGGGCCCCGGCAGCCGGTCGGAGCACCGCATCCAGTCGACCCGGTCTACGCGCTCGCCGCGCGCTGCGGCGGAGGCGAAAAACTAGGACTGTGCTGCAATGTCCCATCCCCTCTTCCGGCGGAGGCCTGTCCGCTTGCCATGCTGCGGAGATAATGGGTGACCCAGAGCGGACCGGGCCCACTTGGGGCGGAAATGAACTGTCACCAGGACGTGCTTCTGTGCCGAAACCGATCCTTCCGTCACATGGCGTCGCAGGGCCGAGATCGGTGGGCGCTGATGGCAGCGAAGCTCTCATGAAGCCGCTGGCAGCACGCATCGTGATCATAACAGGCGCTGCAGGCGGGATCGGCCGTGTCCTGGCCGATACGCTTGCCGCGGATGGAGACGTCGTCGTTGCCGTAGACCTTCCCGGCAGGGGGGTGCTTGAACTGGCCCGCCATCTCGGCCGCCCGCATCTCGGCCTCGAGTACGATGTCTCGAAAGAAGACGACATCCTTGCGCTTTACCGCCGGGTCGAAGCACAGTTCGCGCGGATCAGCGTACTCGTCAACAACGCGGGTATTGGGCCCACCGTGGACGCGACTGTCGACACCAGTATCGAATCCTTCCGACGCACCCTGGCGGTAAACCTGATCGGGCCCTTCGTCATGGCCCGCGAAGCAGCGAGGCGGATGCAGCCGGGCGCTGTCATCGTCAACGTCGCCTCGATATCGGGCTTGGTCAGCAATCCCAAGCGCCATGTCTACGCTGCGTCGAAAGCTGGCCTGATCTCCTTCACGAAATCTTTGGCGTGCGAGTGGGCTTCGCGCGGCATTCGCGTCACGGCGGTAGCACCGGGCTATGTGCGCACTTCGATGACCGCGGCACTTGAACGTGACGGCAAAGCGGACCTGGCGGCGGTGCGCCGCCGCGTGCCGATGGGGCGCGCGGGGCGCCCCGACGAGGTCGCCCGGGCCGTACGATTTCTGGCCAGCCCGCAAGCGAGTTACATCACCGGTTCGGTGCTGACGGTTGATGGTGGTTGGATGTCCTTCAACCAGCCGGGCGATGCACATCCGCCGGTGGATGGGACGCCAGGAGCCGAACTCTCCCGTCCAGCCGAGCACACCGGCGCGCGGACCGTGCTTGTCACGGGCGGGGCAAAGGGCATAGGCGCGGCCGTCGTTCGTCGCTTTGCCGCGAACGGGGACACCGTAGTGATTGCCGACAGAGATCGCACTGCCGCGACAGAACTCGCTCGATCGCTCGGCGGCGAGCATGTCGCGAAAGCCGTGAACCTGAACGTCGAAAGCGACGTGGTGGCGCTGTTCGACGCATTGAGGGGGCGCTTCGGCCGGTTGGAGGTCCTCGTCAACAGTGCTGTTGTTGCCAACATGTCGGCGGTCGACCAAATGCCGGCACAGACCGAACACGTTCTTGATGTGACTCTTACCGGCGCCCTCACTTGCGCGCGTGAGGCGATCAAGATGATGCGCCCCGGAGGCATGGTCCTTCATATTGCACCGTTCAACACCTCTCTGCCCTTGGCACCGCGCCATGCATATGCGGCATCCAAGGCGGGGTTGGAAATCCTGACCCGGTGCATGGCGGCCGAACTGGGTCCGGACGGCATTCGGACGGCCACCGTCGCTCCTGGCTACATCCGCACGCCTGGCAGCAGCATCGACCCGAAAGCGATCAGCCGGCGCATCCCGATGGGCAGGATGGGAGAGGCGGAGGAGGTCGCGGACGCAGTGCTGTTCCTCGCTTCGCCAGACGCTTCATACATCAACGGCTCGATCCTCTACGTGGACGGCGGTTGGACTTCGTTCGGCGCTGCAGGATTCGCCAGCGAACGCGATCAGGAGTCAACCGAGGACTTGGAATGATTGTCGACTGAGCTGGCGGGCTGCGGCTGGTGCACGGAAGCGCGGCGCAAGGCGAGGCCGCATTAGCGCCAACCTTCCGGGCGCGGCTGCGATCGCCGAACCGGAAGCGGCTTGCCGCAATCGTGGTGGACTGAGCCACCACGAAGACAGCATCGACACCGCGGCCAACGCCGTCGACACACGTCTCAAGCATCCCCCGCTCAGCCAACCTCCGTGAAACAAGGAACCACCATGGAATTCGCGACATTCATCCTGGCCGCTCAACGCGGCTATCATCAATCGTCCAGCAGTGTGATCCGCAACTCCATCGAACAGGCGGTGGTTTCGGAGCAGGCTCAATTCAACACCGCCTGGTTCGCCGAGCACCACTTCAATAATTACAGCCTGATTCCGTCGCCCTTGATGATGGTGGCGCACTGCGCCGGCATGACGAACACCATTCGGCTCGGCACTGGCGTCTGCGTTCTCCCGCTCTATCAGCCACAGCGCCTGCTCTCCGAGATCGGCTTCGCCGACGTCGTTTCGAACGGCCGCCTCGAACTCGGAGTCGGCTCGGGGTACCAGCAGTTCGAGTTCGAGCGTTTCGGCGTCGATGTCGATGAGGCGCCGGCTGTATTTTCTGAATATTTGGCGATTCTACTCAAGGGCCTCAACCAGAAGATCTTCGAACACAATGGCCAGTATGAGAAGATACCGCCGACGGCGATCTCCGTACGCACCCTTCAGAAGCCGACCCCGCCGATCTGGATCGCCGCCGGATCCGCGCGCAGCATGGGCCGGGCGTATCGTGAGGGACACAATCTTTTTGTCACAGCATTCCACAACAGCTTGGAGACCATGCGCATGCTGCGCGAAGGCATCGAGAAGGCGGCGGCTTCCGAGGCTAAGAACGTCGCGCACTCGAGGATATCGCTGCTGCGCTGCTGCTATGCCAGCGACAACGCCGCGGAAATCAACAGCTATCTCGACAATGCCCGTTTCCAGCGCCGGCTATCTGAAGCACTGCATCAGCGCCGCCAGCAGAGCCAGGACGGCTACCTGCTGCAGGAAACACCTACGCAGCAGGATCTGTCCTTCGAGAATATGCGCGAGAACTTGCCGATCGGCAGCGTGAATCGCGTGATCGATCGCCTACTGGAAGAGATAAACATCCTGAAACCGGACCAGATCGCGATTCAGACCCAATTGGGAGATTTCGACCACAACACGATGCTGCGCCAGCTCGATCTCTGGGGGGACAAGATCATCCCGGCGGTCAACAAATCGCTTGGTCACACCGTGGTTTCAAATTCGCAGCGGCCTGGTTTGAATTAGACTGCATTGGCGTGGCGCTGTTCGCCATCGGAGATCGTCACCGGACGCTTGTCGATGCTGCCAGCATATCGCTTCAGGCCGCGGTTCGGTCGGGATCCTTTTCAAACAACGTCGCTCTTGGTTCGACAAAGCGCGCCCCCGCTTTCACGGCATTTGGAATCGGAAACCAGTTTCAACCTTCGGCGTAATGGCGCGGTTCGTCAGGCTGTCGTCAGCAATGACCTCTATCGGGGCCCTAGTGATCCGCCTGCGAGTCAAAGCCGGCAGGGTGACTTTGATCCCGAATTGATTACGGAGTAGAAATGAAGAGGTCCTTCCTGCTGGCTGCCACCGCGATTGGCTTGCTCGCTGTGTTTATGACGGCGAAATCGTTTGCGTCCGAAGTCAACGACCGCTCGGCTCCGGCACCCACAGCACCCACAGCACCCACGGCACCCACAGCACCCACGGCACCCACGGCACCTACGGCACCCACGGCAATCACGGCACCAAGCGACGGCCGCCAAGATGCCACCCGCGATGCGACCAATTATCTTATGACCGGCCAAAGACTCCTCTGCTTCCTACGGCTAGCGAAGTGCACCGATCCTCGGTTCTGAGCGGTGTTGGCTCTCTCCATAGGAATGAGACCTTGCCGTTGGCCATGCTGATGGCCGAGATCAGTCAGCATCTACGCCGATCTGCCTGGCCCGTGATGGCTGTTCCGTCAGGACGTCGTCAGCAGCGGTGCATAGGTTCATTACATCGACCCGCCCCCACCCTGCGGCTCAAAGCCCGCAGAGTGGCTTCGACTCTATCTGCCGTTCCCAAATTGACCAACGGAGACAGAAATGAAGAGGACCATTCTGCTGGTAGCGACCGTAATTGGCTTGCTGGGTCTGCTTGTGACAGCAAGATCGTTGGTGTCCGTGGCGGCTCCGGTAACGGCCACGGCACCAAGCGACGACCGCCAAGATGCCACCCCCGATTCAACCGATGATCCTGATTTAATACCCGACGACGAGTTCATCTGCTGGTTCTTACCGCGACGGATCTGCGGGAATTAAATCTGAGGGCGAGATCTTTTGCGTCCGATGTCAACGACCACTCGGCTCCGGCAGCCACGGCGCAAAGCGATGCCAACCCCCGATGCGACCGATGGTCTTGGGGCCGGCGAAAGAGTCTTTTGCTTGCTAACGGTTAGGAAGTGCGCTGATCCTCACTTTTGAGTGTAGCGGCCTCAAATGCCACTCAGGGGAATTGGCGATAGTGGCGCGAAGGGTATCCGCCGAGATCAGTCAGCATCTACGCCGATCCGCCTGGCCGTGATGGCTGCTCCGTCAGGATGTCGTCAGCAGTGCATAGGTTCATTAAATCGACCCGCCCCCACCCTGCGGCTCAAAAGCCGCAGAGTGGCTTCGACTCGATCTGCCGCTCCCAAATTGATCAGTGGAGACAGAAATGAAGAGTGCCATTCTGCTGGTAGCGACCGCGATTGGCTTGCTGGATTTGTTTGTGACAGCGAAATCGTTTGTGTCCCTAATCGATCAATCGGCTCCGGTAACGGCCAGGGCTCCAACCGACGATGATAGGCCATAACGCCACAACCGAAGCAGATGGTCATGCTGTAAAGGACAACTACGATTTCATCTGCCTGAACCCACCGCGATGCGCTTGCTGGGGTCATATCTGAGAGCGAAATCGTTTGCGTCCGAAGTCACGACCACTCGGCTCCAGCAACGGCCGTGGCAACAGGCGATGACAGCTTGGATGCCAGCGCCCATCCAGCCGATGATCCTGCTGGTGGAGGCCGACGGCAGCACCCAGGTCGCACACGGGCTCTCTCGCGCCCGCCACTGGCGGTTTTGGTAGGCGGAAGTCTCTCACGATAGCTGTATGAACGGCGTCATCCACGTGGCCATGGTCAGGGTTTGTCGATTGCGGAGCTGTGGCTATGGGCCATCGTCGACATAACCAATCGACACCTCTGTAGGCTTTGTCGGATCCGCGACATGGGTATTTAACCAATCAGCCGTCTGCATGAGGCTAAGCAGCTGAAAACAGTCAGTAATTTTTTCTTTCAGGTCGGTCCAGGCAGGTTGGCACGAGTTTTGATCCTCTTGGGAGCGGCATGATCTGCCGACCGGTCATTCGCGTATTGGCCCAATAGATGGAACAAGGAAGGAAAGCTACATGTCGCGTTTGCGTCAGATCGCATTCTACGGAAAGGGGGGCATCGGGAAGTCTACTACCTCCCAAAACACGCTCGCTGCCCTGGTCGACCTCGGGCAGAGGATTCTCATCGTAGGCTGCGACCCTAAGGCCGACTCTACCCGTCTCATCCTTAACGCGAAGGCGCAAGACACCGTGCTCCACCTCGCCGCACAGGAAGGGTCCGTCGAAGATCTCGAACTCCAAGACGTGCTGAAGATCGGTTACAAGGACATCAAGTGTGTCGAATCCGGTGGACCCGAGCCGGGCGTCGGTTGCGCAGGCCGCGGTGTCATCACTTCCATCAATTTTCTTGAGGAGAACGGCGCCTACGAAGACGTGGACTACGTCTCGTACGACGTGCTCGGTGACGTTGTGTGCGGCGGCTTCGCAATGCCTATCCGCGAGAATAAGGCACAGGAAATTTACATCGTCATGTCCGGTGAGATGATGGCGCTCTATGCTGCCAACAACATCGCCAAGGGTATTTTGAAATATGCCCATTCGGGAGGCGTGCGTCTCGGCGGTCTGATCTGCAACGAGCGCCAGACCGACCGCGAACTCGATCTGGCCGAGGCTCTCTCTAAAAAGCTGAATTCCAAGCTCATCCACTTCGTGCCGCGCGACAACATCGTCCAGCACGCCGAACTGCGCAAGATGACGGTGATCCAATATGCGCCGGACTCCAAGCAGGCCGGGGAATACCGCGCGCTTGCCGAAAAAATCCATGCCAATGGCGGTCAAGGTACCGTCCCGACTCCGATCACCATGGAAGAGCTGGAAGACATGCTGCTCGACTTCGGCATCATGAAGACGGAGGAGCAGATGCTTGCCGAACTTGCCGCAAAGGAAGCCACACCTGCGGCCGCTCAATAGTCCCGCCCAGGGCGCCGGGCATCCCGGCGCCTTCACCGAACGGGCGTCTACCAGGCGCCAGCCGAAGAAACTCAAAAAGGGCAGCTTTATGAGCCTTGACTCCCAAAATGACGGCGCCTTGCACACCAAGCTCATTGAGGAAGTGCTATCGCGATATCCAGACAAGACGGCAAAGCGGCGCAAGAAACACTTGGGCGTCGCTACCAGCAGCCAAGAGGTTGCCGGAGAAGCGGAGGCTCTCTCCGAATGCGACGTCAAATCGAACATCAAGTCCATTCCCGGTGTGATGACAATCCGGGGCTGTGCCTATGCCGGTTCCAAAGGCGTGGTGTGGGGACCGGTGAAGGACATGGTCCACATCTCGCATGGGCCCGTCGGGTGTGGCCAATATTCCTGGTCGCAGCGCCGCAACTACTATGTCGGCACCACGAGCATCGACAGTTTCGTCACGATGCAGTTCACTTCCGACTTTCAGGAAAAGGATATCGTCTTCGGCGGCGATAAGAAGCTGGAAAAGATCATCGACGAGATCGAAGAGCTTTTCCCGCTGAACAAGGGCATTAGCATCCAGTCGGAATGCCCGATCGGGTTGATCGGCGACGACATCGAGGCGGTCTCGCGCAAGAAGGCCAAGCAGCACGAAAAGACCATCGTGCCGGTGCGCTGCGAGGGATTCCGCGGGGTCTCGCAGTCGCTCGGCCATCACATTGCCAATGACGCAATCCGCGACTGGGTCTTTGAGAAAAAGGACGCTGAGTTCGAGCCAGGTCCTTACGATGTCAACGTCATCGGCGACTACAATATTGGCGGTGATGCCTGGGCGTCGCGTATCCTGCTCGAGGAGATGGGCCTGCGCGTGGTCGGCAACTGGTCAGGTGACGCTACGCTCGCCGAAATCGAGCGCGCGCCGAAAGCCAAGCTCAACCTCATCCATTGCTATCGATCGATGAACTATATCTGCCGACACATGGAAGAAAAATACGGCATCCCCTGGATGGAGTACAATTTCTTCGGACCCTCCCAGATCGAGTCCTCGATGCGCACCATCGCCAAGCATTTCGGGCCGGAGATCCAGGAGAAAACCGAGTACGTGATTGCCAAATACCGCCCGCTGGTGGATGCGGTCATCGACAAGTATTGGCCGCGCCTGGAGGGCAGGACGGTCATGCTCTACGTCGGTGGCCTGCGCCCGCGGCACGTGATCTCCGCCTACGAAGACCTCGGGATGGAGATCGTCGGCACAGGCTACGAATTCGGGCACAACGACGACTATCAGCGCACCGGTCATTACGTGCAAGAGGGCACGCTGATCTATGACGACGTGACCGGTTACGAACTGGAGAAGTTCATCGAGGGGATCCGTCCTGATCTCGTCGGCTCCGGCATCAAGGAAAAGTACCCGGTCCAGAAGATGGGAATACCATTCCGCCAAATGCACTCCTGGGACTATTCCGGTCCCTATCATGGGTATGACGGCTTCGCCATCTTCGCCCGCGACATGGACTTGGCCATCAACAACCCGGTCTGGGACCTCTACGACGCGCCCTGGAAGAACAAACCCGCGGCCGCGGCCATCGCAGCCGAATAAAAACCTTGCTTCGCATCGCCTGCGAGGCCTCGAGCGCCTGCGGTCCTTGATCCGCAGGAGACCCGAACATCATGACGTCCCTGTGCCGCCGGATGGCGCCGCCAGATCAAAAGAGGTACTCCATGCCGCAGTCGGCCGAAAAAGTTCTCGATCACGCTCCTCTGTTCCGTGAGACGGAATACAGAAAGATGCTGGCCGCAAAGAAGCTGAATTTCGAATGTCCGCACCCGGACCAGATCGTCACCGACCAAAGCGAATTCACCAAAACCTGGGAATACCGGGACAAAAACCTCGCTCGCGAAGCGCTGGTCGTGAATCCCGCCAAGGCCTGCCAGCCCCTTGGCGCGGTGTTCGCCGCCGCGGGTTTCGAACGCACGATGTCGTTCGTCCACGGCAGCCAGGGATGCGTGGCCTACTATCGTTCGCACCTGTCACGCCACTTCAAGGAGCCGGCGTCGGCGGTATCGTCCTCCATGACCGAAGACGCAGCGGTGTTTGGCGGCCTGAAGAACATGATCGACGGGCTCGCCAACACCTACAAACTCTACGAGCCGAAGATGATCGCGGTCTCCACCACTTGCATGGCAGAGGTCATCGGCGACGATCTACATTCGTTCATCGAAAATGCCAGAAAGGAAGGCTCAGTCCCGCAGGACTTCGAAGTGCCTTACGCACACACCCCAGCCTTCGTCGGCAGCCATGTCGACGGCTATGATGTTATGGTCAAAGGTGTATTGGAAAACTTCTGGAAGGGGAAGCAACGCTCCGCAGTCGCCAACACGGTAAACATCATTCCCGGTTTCGACGGCTTCTGCGTCGGCAACAATCGCGAGCTTAAGCGTCTGCTGGACCTGATGGGTGTGTCCTATACGTTCATCCAGGACGCCTCCGACCAGTACGACACGCCGTCGGATGGCGAATTTCGCATGTATGACGGCGGCACCAAGATCGAGGACGTGAAAGCGGCACTCAACGCCGAGGCAACGCTGTCGCTGCAACACTACAACACCCGCAAGACGCTGGAATATTGCCAGGAGGTCGGGCAGACAACGGCCTCCTTCCACTATCCCGTCGGAGTCGAGGCCACCGACGAGCTCCTGATGAGGGTGTCGGAGATATCCGGCAAGGAAATCCCGGAGGCGATCCGCCTCGAACGTGGCCGCCTGGTTGATGCGATGGCCGATAGCCAGTCGTGGCTGCACGGGAAGAAATACGCCATCTATGGTGACCCGGACTTCGTCCACGCCATGGCCCGCTTCGTCATGGAGACAGGCGGCGAGCCGACCCACTGCTTGGCTACCAACGGCACCAGTGCCTGGGAAACTGAGATGAAGAGGCTGCTCGCAGCCTCCTCCTTTGGCAAGGACGCCCAGGTCTGGGCGGGCAAGGACCTATGGGCGATGCGCTCTCTGCTCTTTACAGAACCGGTGGACCTGCTGATCGGCAATTCTTACGGCAAGTATCTGGAGCGCGACACGGGTACGCCGCTGATCCGACTGATGTTCCCGATCTTCGACCGTCATCATCATCACCGTTTCCCGCTCATAGGCTATCAGGGTGGACTGCGCGTGCTGACGACGATCCTCGACAAGATCTTCGACAAGCTCGACCGAGAGACGATCGAGACGGGCGTGACCGACTATTCCTTCGACTTGACCCGCTAAAGCAGCGGCCAGCCACCGGGGCTGGGCGCTATTCCGGACGGACTTTTGGAGACCGGCGCAATGTTCTTGCCCAATGCCAAACTGCGGGATGCCTTCAGCGAGCCCGCTTGCGAGAAGAACCAGGGCAAGGATGCCAAAACGCGCAAAGTGGGCTGTTCCAAGCCGCTGACGCCGGGAGCTGCAGCCGGAGGCTGCGCCTTCGACGGTGCCAAGATTGCGTTGCAGCCCATCACCGACGTCGCGCATCTGATCCACGCGCCGCTCGCCTGCGAGGGCAACTCCTGGGACAATCGGGGCGCGACGTCATCCGGGTCGGCCTTGTGGCGCACAAGCTTCACGACCGATCTCACCGAACTCGACGTCGTAATGGGGCAGGGCGAGCGCAAGCTTTTCAAGGCCATTCGCGAGATCAGCCAAGCTTATGCGCCGGCGGCGATCTTCGTCTATTCAACCTGCGTGACCGGGCTGATCGGCGATGACATCGATGCCGTCTGCAAGCATGCGGCGGCAAAGTTCGGCTTGCCCGTGGTGCCGATCAATGCGCCAGGCTTCGTCGGCTCTAAAAATCTCGGCAACAAACTCGCAGGCGAGGCGTTGCTCGACCACGTCATCGGTACCGCAGAGCCCGATGATGCCGGCCCTTGCGATATCAACATCATCGGCGAGTTCAATCTCTCTGGGGAGTTATGGCAGGTAAAACCACTCCTTGATCGACTGGGCATCCGCGTGCGCGCCTGCATTCCGGGCGATGCACGCTACCTCGATATCGCCTGCGCGCACCGCGCCCGAGCAGCGATGATGGTCTGCTCAACCGCTCTCATCAATCTCGCCCGCAAGATGGAAGAGCGCTGGGACATCCCCTTCTTCGAGGGTTCCTTCTACGGCATCACCGCCACCTCGCAAGCACTTCGCAACATCGCTGATCTGCTCGTCAGGAAGGGGGCCGATCCGGCGCTCGTCGACCGCACCGAGGCGCTGATTGCACAGGAGGAGGCGCTTGCTTGGAAGAAGCTCGCCGCCTATCGCCCAAGGCTCGAAGGCAAGCGCGTGCTGCTCAATACCGGCGGTGTCAAGTCCTGGTCGCTCGTCGATGCGCTGATGGAGACCGGCATCGAGATCGTCGGGACCTCGGTCAAGAAATCGACCGTTGAAGACAAGGAGCGCATCAGACAGACGCTAAAGCAAGAGAACCAGATCTTCGAGTCCATGGCACCGCGCGAACTTTACGCCATGCTCTCACAGCGCAAGGCCGACATCATGCTGTCGGGCGGGCGCACGCAATTCGTCGCGCTGAAGGCAAAGACACCCTGGCTCGACATCAACCAGGAGCGTCACCACCCCTATGCCGGTTACGACGGCATGGTTGAGCTCATACGCCAGATCGACCTCGCCATTCACAATCCAATCTGGCGCCAGGTGCGCGAGCCGGCACCGTGGGATAGCCATCCTGCCCTGTGGGATGAACTGACGAGCATAACAAGCGCCGGCACGACCGACAGCGCGCGTGGGAAATTCCCGGGGAACTCCAAGGCCGCGGGCCAGGGTTGAGCAAACCGATGGCCAGCATTATTCCCCAGACAAAATCGGCCGCGGTCAATCCGCTGAAGTCGTCACAGCCGCTGGGTGCCGCGTTCGCCTTCCTCGGAGTGGATGGTGCGGTTCCGCTTTTCCACGGCAGCCAAGGCTGCACCAGCTTCGCTTTGGTGCTCTTCGTGCGGCATTTCAAGGAAGCGGTCCCCTTGCAAACAACGGCAATGGACGAATTGGCGACGATCCTCGGCGGGGCGGACCATCTCGAAGAGGCGATCCTTAACCTCAAGACCCGCACCAAGCCAAAGCTGATCGGGGTCTGCACCACGGCACTGGTAGAAACCCGTGGCGAAGATTTCGCAGGCGACATTGCCAAAATCAAGCTCGACCACGCGGAAGAACTCGCCGGTACGGAGGTCATGCTGGCCAACACGCCGGATTTCGACGGCGCGATCGAAGAGGGCTGGGCCAAGGCTGTCACCACGATGATCGAAGGCATTACACGGCCCGGCGAGCAGGTGCGGCAGTCCAAGAAGATCGCGATCCTGCCCGGCTGGAACCTCACCGTGGCCGACATCGAGCACTTGCGCGAGACGGTGGAAAGCTTCGGCCTCGAGCCGGTGATCCTGCCGGACGTCTCCGGCTCGCTCGATGGTACGGTACCGGACCGCTGGATTCCCACCACCTATGGCGGCACCGGCGTCGAGGACATTCGCGAGCTTGGCACAGCGGCCCATTGCATCGCCATTGGCGAGCACATGCGCTGCTCGGCGGACGCGCTGCAGCGGCTGACAGGAGTGCCTTATATGCTGTTCCACTCCCTAACCGGATTGAAGGCCGCCGATCGGCTTGTCTCGCTCCTTTCGTTGATTTCGGGCGCCGCGGTGCCGGCCAAGATACGCCGTCGTCGGGCTCAATTGCAGGATGCCTTGCTCGACGGACATTTCCATTTCGGCGGCAAGAAAATTGCGATCGCTGCTGAACCAGACCAGCTCTACCAACTGGCGACCTTTTTCGCCGGTATGGGCGCCGAAATCGCGGCGGCGGTGACCACGGCCGATAGGTCAAAGATTCTCGAGAAAATTCCAGCGGAATCGGTCCAGGTCGGCGATCTCGGAGATCTGGAAACCCTTGCTGCTGGCACTAACCTTCTTGTCACCCATTCCCACGGGCGCCAGGCGGCAGAGCGCCTCGGCATTCCGCTCATGCGCGTCGGCTTCCCCATCTTCGATCGTCTCGGCAGCCAGCACAAGCCCACAATCCTCTATCAGGGGACGCGCGACCTGATCTTCGAGGTCGCCAACATCTTCCAGGCTAACCAGCATGCGCCGAGCCCTGAGACCCTTGATCCATTCCGAAACCGAGAAATCCCAGATGACCTCGCTTCGTCGCCTCTCGCTCGTCACTGACGAGGTCCACGCCTTGCCGCCGGAAAGGCAAGCCGGGGCATTACGCGTGGCGATCGCC
This sequence comes from Mesorhizobium sp. f-mel, assembly GCF_053850215.1. NCBI lineage: Bacteria > Pseudomonadati > Pseudomonadota > Alphaproteobacteria > Hyphomicrobiales > Phyllobacteriaceae > Mesorhizobium > Mesorhizobium sp. f-mel. Next base: position 32,470 of record NZ_JBSPTO010000021.1, on the reverse strand, counting down.
ACGCAAGACCTGAAAGAGCTTAACGCCCATTTCGGATCGGCCAAACGCTTTGCCGTCTACGACGTGACGCCCGCCGAGTGGAATTTCGTGGAAGCAGTGGCGTTCGATGACGTTTCCGACGAAAGCGGAACGCATCGAACCGAGGGCGATGACCGCATCGGCCCAAAAGTGTTGGCGTTGAAAGGCTGCCATCTATTGTTTTGTCTGGCGATCGGCGGGCCCGCCGCAGCCAGGCTCGTTGCAGCAAAAATCCATCCGATCAAAGTGCAGCACCCCGAACCTATCGCTAGCGTCCTGTCGCGAACCCAGGAGATGCTCAGGAAGGCTCCTCCGCCGTGGCTGCGCAAGGTGTTAGCGGACGCGGGCGTTCCCCGAAAGAAACCGTCCTTCAAGGATGACGAAGATTGAACGAGGAGATGCGCAATGGCTGATGCGGCGGTCATCGCTGATGTCAAAGAGGTCGAGGCGGCGCTTGCCACGCCTTTCGTCAAGTGCCTCGTGCGGCTGGTTCGCGCACAGGACTCTTACGGCTCATGGGAAGGCAAACCGGACCCGGAGCTGCTGGCCGACTTCATTGTCACCAAGGAAAAGCGTCGTGAAATGCCAATCATCGGCGATCCTGATCCAGACGTGCTGTGGAGACTGGATATTTACTACGCCGCTGTCGGGCTCGCGATCGAGGAGCGCTCCGGCCTGATGGCATCGCCCATGATGAAAATTAGCCACGAGGGCTTTGGGCGCGTGCTTCTCACGGCCGGGCGATTGGTGGTTTTGTCGAAGACGCTGCGCGACGTCCACCGGTTCGGCTTCGAGACGTTTCGGAAGCTTGCTGAGGCCGGTACGAAACTGGTCGATGATGCAATCTCGGCTATCGAAATCTATCCCGACGCGGCCCGGGCGTGATGCAACGCTCAGACCTTGCCGGAACTGGGAGGGAATTCGAGGGTGCTGCAGGTCGACCATCTGTGCCAACCCAAGCTAGACAACGAACTGGCCGGCTACGCTCTCGATGAGCAGGGCGGCACACAATGAAACCAATACGGTGACCACCGCCCATTGTCCCACCTGCTGGGCAGGTGCGGCTTCGAACGCGCGCACATACAAGAATACTTGGAAAGAAGCAGTCAGATGGCCTTTAAAACCGTGCTGTGTGTGACGGAAGTTGAGCACTCCGATCAGGACGTCAGAACCGCCGCCGACCTGTGTGCCGAGGTTGGCGCACGTCTGTCCGTACTGATCGTCAAATTTGTCAGCCGTCGGCCGATCGGCGCAGGCGTCTGCCCCGAGCACACAGCAGACGTGCTCAGACTGGAAAGACGAATCCGCGAAATCGATAGCCTTTCACAGGGTATCGCCAGACTGGAAAAACGGTCCAGGGAAATCAAGACACTGCTGGAAGCCATGGGGGCTCCCTGTGAGGTGGACACTGACTATTGCGACCAGGCCTGTGTCGGTGACGTGGTGCGGCAGCGGGCGCTCAACGCAGACCTGACAGTCATCGGACCCTCACTCCTCAACGACGACGATCTCGGACCACTTGCTCTTGACGCCAGTCTGGTGGAATCGGGAAAGCCGGTACTTGTTGTTCCGCACGGCGCTAAGGCCTCTCTGCGGCCGCGGCGCATGCTGATCGGCTGGGATTCGCGAGCGGAGACGTCGCGTGTGGTTCGGGCAGCGCTGCATCTGCTATCCGGTGCAGAGGAAGTTCGTGTCGCACTGGTCGATCAGGAGGCAATCGGGAACGGCAACGGCACCGGGCAGCGAATGTACATTGTGACCTACCTCGCCCGACACAATATTCGGGCAGCTATCGACCGGCTGCCGAGCGCCGGCCAGTCGCTGACCACAGTCCTCACGCAGCATGCGATCGATACGTCCGCCGACATGGTCGTCATGGGCGGATATGGCCAGCGGCCGCTGCGTGCGCGGATCTTCGGCGGTGTGACCAGATGGATAGCTGAGAAGCCGCCATTGCCGCTGTTTGTGGCGCGATGAGGCTGTTGTCGCACGAAGTAATCGAGCCTCGCCGGAACGGTTCGGCTGGAGGTCAGCCGAAGAGTCACCGCCAGCGCGCCCAGTGCAACCGGTTGGGAGGAAGGAAGTCATGTCGGACTTGCACGACCTTGCCGAGGACCTCCCGGTCGGCTGGCGCAAGATAAAGACCGTCGCCGAGAAAACGTTCGACGTTTTTGCGGAGTTGGATGCTGCAAAGAGAGAACTCGCCGCGTTGGAGAAGTCACGATGACCAGCCCGTTCGTTACCCGCGACGGCTCCAGATGGATGCCCGATTATCTGACCGCTATCGACGGCGCGACCTGCATCGGGTGCGGCCGCTGCTTCAAGGTGTGCTCGCGCGAAGTCATGCACCTTTACGGCGTCGACGACGCGGGTGAAATCCTCGGCATTTGTGACGACGAGGACGACTTCGAAGGCGAACTCAATCGCATGATCATGGTCGTCGATCATGCCGGCCGCTGTATCGGCTGCGGAGCCTGCGCCCGCGTCTGTCCGAAGAACTGCCAGACCCATCTTGCGGCCGACACCCCGCAGCATGACTGACGAACAAGCCAGGAGACGTCCGTGCCTCTCAGGATGTTTTACCGCGTCATGGCGTTGGTCCTGCCCACCAATGCTCTCATTATTCCCTTCGTCTCGCACTCCATACGAGCGGCAATGGTCAAGACTCTGGGTTGTGCGCTGGTTCTCCAGGCAGGCTATTTCTGCGCAAAAGGCCAAGCATTGCGATGGCGACCGGGAAGTTCGGCGCCAGTCGCCAACCTGCCGTGAGGACGAGGAATGAACCTTCGGATGTCGCAGCACCGCGTGCGCCTCGCCTCGTTTCGCCCGCCAATGAGATGAAATCAATGACGGGTTCTCTTTGGATGTCGAGGGGCGCAACTGACCCGAAAACGAGTCCGACGCTTGGAAGGACTTGTGGATAGCAGTGTTAGCTCAATCATAAACCGCCGGAGAAAACATGCTGGAGAAATTCGAACGCCACCCGCTCACCTTTGGCCCAACCCCGATCGAGAAGCTCGACCGACTCGGCCAACATCTGGGGGGAAAGGTGGACATCTACGCCAAACGCGAGGACTGCAACTCAGGTCTCGCATTCGGCGGAAACAAGCTCCGCAAGCTCGAATACATCATCCCTGACGCGATCGCGTCAAATGCCGACACGCTTGTCTCTATCGGCGGCGTCCAGTCCAACCACACACGCATGGTCGCTGCGGTCGCCGCCAAGACCGGCATGAAATGCCTCCTGGTTCAGGAGAGCTGGGTGCCGCATGAGGATGTCGTCTACGACCGGGTCGGCAACATTCTCTTGAGCCGCATCATGGGAGCAGAGGTGCGGCTGGTCGACCAGGGCTTTGACATCGGCATCCGCCGCAGTTGGGAAGAGGCACTCGATGAAGTCAAGGCAAGGGGCGGCAGACCCTACGCGATACCGGCTGGGGGCTCCGTTCACAAATATGGCGGCCTTGGCTACATCCGGTTCGCGGAGGAGGTGCGCGCGCAAGAGAAGCAGCTTGGATTTGCCTTCGACTATATCGTCGCATGCACGGTCACCGGCTCGACGCAAGCCGGCATGATCGTCGGCTTTGCTCAAGACGGCCGACAGCGCAACGTGGTCGGCATCGATGCCTCCGCAACCCCCGAGCAGACCAGCGCACAGGTGCTAGCAATTGCCAATGATACTGCGAAGCTCGTCGACCTTGGCACGGAATTCACAGAGGATGACGTGGTGCTGCTCAAGGAGTACGCATACCCGTATTATGGCATCCCGTCGGAGGAAACAAAGCAAGCCATCCGTCTGTGTGCCCGCCTCGAGGGTATGATTACAGATCCCGTCTACGAGGGCAAATCGATGCAAGGCATGATCGATCTCGTCCAGAAAGGTTTCTTTCCAGAAGGTTCGAATGTCCTCTACGTCCATCTCGGCGGGGCGCCGGCAATCAACGGTTACGGTTATACGTTTCGCAACGGCTGAGGTCTGCAGATACTACCCGCAATCCAGCTCGTATGCTTGGCGACAGGTGAACTCCAATTCCCAGTTGGGCCGCTACGCTCGCGGCGATCCGCCGCTCGAATTCCACTTCCACATGGTCGCGCGTTCAGTCAAACCGTCCGGCTTGTCGTCCCGGTCGATCAGGATGCGCTCTGCCGCTCCGTCGAGATCCTCGTATTGGCCGCTACGCAGAGCCCATAGGAAACCGGCCAATCCAAGCGCGCCCAGAAAGAGCGCAACGGGGATCAGATAGACGAGGGTCGTCATCGGGACTGGACCAGTATGTCAGGCCGTGCGCGCTTTTCGGGCAGAACATTCCCAAGCCCCGTACGCTTCGTGAAGGCGTGAAGCCGCATGGCGTTTCCGACAACGATCAGTGACGAGGTGGACATCGCGATCGCCGCGAGGAGCGGCGTCACGTACCCTGATATGGCGATCGGCACGGCAAAGATGTTGTAGACGATTGCAATGGCTACGTTCTGGCGGATCAGCCGGCCTGCCTTTCGTGAAATATCCAATGCCAAAGGCACCGCCAGAAGGCCCTCGCGCAGGAAAACGAAATCGGCGGCATTGCGACCGATATCGGCCGCGGTGGCGGGAGCCATCGAGACGTGCGCAGCCGCCAGAGCCGGCGTATCGTTGAGCCCGTCGCCTACCATCAAGACCTTGTGGCCGGCCCTGGTCAGCGCCTCGATGCGCTCCACCTTGCCGGAAGGAAGAAGCGAGGGCACGAAGTTGCTGATGCTCAAGGACTTGGCCACCTCACCGCAAGCCTTTGCGGTATCCCCGGACAGCATTTGGATGGACACGCCAGCATCCTTCAATTCCTTTACCGCGGTCCAGGCGTCGGCGCGCGCGGCGTCCTCAAAGTCAAACGAGGCGACGATCACGCCGTTCCTCGAAAGCACCGTCCCGCCGTAGCCGCCAAACTTACAGTCCCCACCGGTCCCAGCCTTCCATTCGGCCCATCCCCGTCGGCCCAGGCGCCAAGTGTTCGCCTCCGTGGTGGCCTCGATGCCGAAGCCCGGGTGCTCGCTGATCGAAGCCAGCCTCGGCTGATTGGAAGAGCCTGAAAAACCGGCGATCGCCGTCGAGAACGGATGGCGCGAATGCATGGCCATGCCGGCTGCGATCGCCAGCATGGCCGGATCGATGGAGGGCGCGTTGACAAGCCGCGGCCGTCCAAGGGTGAGCGTTCCGGTCTTGTCGAACACGGCTATGTCGATGGCCGCCAGCCGTTCCATGGCCGAACCATCCTTGACCATGACGCCGGCATCGAACAAGCGCCGCGCCGCGACCACCTGCACCATCGGCACGGCAAGGCCGAGCGCGCATGGGCATGTAATGATGAGAACAGCGATTGCGGTTGTCATAGCCAGACGCCAGTCGCCCGATGCGGCCATCCAACCAAGGAAGGTCACGAGTGCGGCCAAATGCACTACCGGGGCGTAGAGGGCAGAGACGCGGTCGGCAATCCTGCGGTACTGCGAACGACTGCCCTCGGCGGCTTCCATCAGCCGAACCATTTCCGCGAGAAACGAGTCCTTCGCGGCCGCCGTCGCCCGCATGGTGAGCGAACCAGTGAGATTGAGCGTGCCGGCCTGGATATGTGCTCCCGGGCCAACGGTACGCGGCGTGCTTTCGCCGGAAACGAGCGAGCAGTCGAGATCCGAGCTGCCATTGAGGATGTCGCCATCGACGGGCACGCGCTCTCCGGCTGCAATCACCAGATCCATACCCGGCTCGATCTCGCCGACCGGCAGGTATTCGCGGGTCCTGTCGCTGCGCAGGATGATAGCGCCGCGTGCGGCTAGCCGCGAAAGCCCACGCACGGCGGTGCGTGCCCGTTCACGCATCACATGGTCCAGCGTGCGACCGATCAACAGGAAAAAGAGCAGCGACACCGACGCATCGAAATAGGCATGCTCACCATGCGTGATCGTTTCGTAGAGGCTCATGGCATAGGCGAGTGAGATCCCGACGGCGATCGGCACGTCCATGTTCATCCGCCCATGGCGAAGCGCATTCCCCGCCGAACGGAAATAGATGCCCCCGGCGAAGGCGAGGGCAGGGATGGCAATCAGCGCCGAAACCCAATGGAAGAGGTCGCGGGTGGCTCCTTCCGCACCGGACCAAACCGACACTGAGAGCAGCATGATATTGCCGGCGGCAAAGCCGGAAACGGCAACCGCCCGGATCAGCTCCGACAAGGTCTTGTCCTCCTTGGCGGTCTGCGGGTCGAACAGATGCGCCTGAAAGCCAAGCCGTCCCAGTGTAGCGAAAATCGGTGGCACCTGGTCGCCATGCCATCGCACCGACACACGTTTGGTAGATAGATTTACGCGAGCGCTTTCGATGCCCTCCAGCTTTCTCAAGGCCGTCTCAATGGCGTGTATGCAGGCCGCGCAGTGAACTGTCGGCAACGACAGATCGGTCTGGTGCGTGTCGCCGCCCAAACTGCGGCTGGCCAGTTTGACCTCGTCGCTTGACGGCAGGGCGGATGCTGCGTCGACGACGACCAGTGCCGCGTCGGCGCCCGGCGCGCAGCAGCTCATCGCAGCGCCCCCTTCGAGATCATGATGCGGCGGACATCACGAAATGGCAGAGCAAGGCCCGCATCGGCGTCGATCTCGACGATCCAGACCCCATCTTTCGGTGTATGACGCGCGGCAAATTCCCCGAGGCTATCAGGACGGCCACCTGACGCCGCGGCAAGTGTCACAGCTCTGTCCTGCGCGTCGTAGGCCGGGTGCCGAAACAGGACCCGCACGCCGTGCAGCGGAACCATTGTGCCCTTAGCATCGGAAACGCTGTAGCGAACCTCGCCGGAGACTATGGTCAACCTGCCTTCCCAGCCAAGTGCCGCTTGTACCTGTCCTTCCCTGGCCTTTTCGTTGAACTGCTGGCTGGCCACATATGTGTTCTCCACCACAAGGCCGGTCCAACTCGTGCTGGCGAGCGTTGCCATGGTTAGGTTGACGCCGATCACGATGCCAAAGAAACCGAGAACTGTCAGGAGCATATGCTTGCCAGTGAATTCGCGTCTACTTTGCGTATTGGCTTTCATCTGGCGATCTCCGGCGCATTGAAGCTGGCGGTGTACTCGGCCGATTCAGAGCTTGCCTCGTCCCCAATCCGAAACTTGAAGCTTTGCACCGGTTTGTTGATTTGGTCCGCCGGTTGGCGGACGAAAACCTTGAGCATTGTGAGCCGGTCCGGCTCCACTGGAACGGCGAATGAACGGCCGGCTGGAAGGTCGACGCCGACGATACTCATTTCCGCGCCGGCGAGCCCTTCCAGGGTGAGCACGACCGTCCTCGGCTGGGGGATCATGTTGAGCAATTTGACGATGTAGCCGTTGCGGATCGAGCCGTCCGAAAGCGTTACAAATTGCGGATTGCGGTCGTGAAGGACATTCAATTCCAGCCGCTCACGCGTGAGCAGCCAAGTGATGAGCACCAATCCGATCGCCAACCACGCCCCGAGATAGATGAAGGTGCGCAACCGGAAGATCTTTCGCAGATGGAAGTGCGCGACACCGTCGACGAAGGTGGTGCTCGAGTTCCTGATCAGCGCCGGGTTGATGGCACCGGTGCCGCCGGCGGTCGCCAGTGCCAAGTTGGCATTGTAGTCCGCCAGCGTTGCGTAGGAGATCAACCCGCGCGCGCGGCCGAGCTTGTCCATGACGCCATTGCAGGCATCGATGCAGAGCGCGCAGGTGATACACTCCATCTGCTGGCCATTCCGGATATCGATACCCATCGGGCAGACCGCCATGCAGGAATTGCAATCGACGCAATCGCCGACAGGCTGTCCGGAGGCCAAGGCTTTCTTGGCATGGCGCCAACGGGGTTCGCCGCGCCAGTCGTTGTATGTCACGGTCAGCGAATTTTCGTCGAGCATGGCGGCCTGGATGCGTGGCCAGGGGCACATATAGGTGCAGACCTGCTCGCGCATCAGCCCGCCAAACACGTATGTGGTTCCGGTCAGGATGGCGATGGTGACATAGGCGACGGGTGCCGCCGTGCCTGTGGCGACTTCGCCGAACAGCTTCGGCGCATCGGCAAAGTAGAAGATCCAGGCCCCGCCCGTGGCAACTGCGATGACCAGCCACACGGCATGTTTGATCGCACGCAGAAGCAATTTGCCCGCGCTCCAGGGACCGGCTTCAAGTCTTATGCGGGCATTGCGATCGCCTTCGATCGCGCGTTCAACGAAGAGGAACAGGTCGACCCAGACCGTCTGCGGACAGGTGTACCCGCACCAGGCCCGCCCGACCGTAGACGTGACCATGAAGAGGCCGATGCCGGCCAGCATCAAAAGGCCCGCGACGTAATAAAATTCCTGCGGCCAGATTTCGATGAAGAAGAGGTAGAAGCGCCGGTTCGCGAGATCGAGCAGCACGGCTTGGTCCGGCGCGAAGGGGCCTCTATCCCATCGCAGCCATGGCGTCAGATAATAGATGGCGAGTGTGATCACCATGACCAGCCATTTGAACTGGCGGAAACGGCCCGAAGCACGCTTCGGGAAAATCTTCTTGCGCGCTGCATAGAGCGGTTGCCGAACGTTGGCAGAATTTACAGCCTCGGCTGCGCGCCGTTCGATCTGCCTTTGGTCCAGCACCGCGCCTCCAGTCGAGCAGTCTGCAGCTTCCCGTCGAGCAAGCTTTGCCCCAGAGGCGGCCGCGCCACCTTGATGCAAATCAATCCCGCGAGCCATAAGGTAGGTCGAGGCCCGGCTACAGCCGGGCCTCGTCGCTTGACGGTGGTGGGTGGTGAATAGGCCGCTTCTCCTATTCCCGCCAAGCGAATGCACGTAGACCGCAAGCTCCTTCACTTTTGTCTCCCCCAGACGCGCTCCCCATGCTGGCATTACACCCTGCTTGGGTGCGCGGACCTGCGCGGCGATTGCGCTTTCGCCCGAGCAATAAGGTAGGTCGAGGCCCGGCTACAGCCGGGCCTCGTCGCTTGACGGTGGTGGGAGGTGAATAGGCCGCTTCTCCTATTCCCCACCGCCAAGCGAATGCACGTAGACCGCAAGCTCCTTCACTTTTGTCTCTCCCAGACGCGCCCCCCATGCTGGCATCACACCCTGCTTGGGTGCGCGGACCTGCGCGGCGATTGCGCTTTCGCCCGAGCCATAAAGCCAGATCGCGTCAGTCAGGTCGGGAGCCCCAGCCTCCCGGTTTCCCTTTGCGTTTTCGCCGTGACAGGCAGCGCAATTGTCCGCGAACACGTTGGCGCCGGACTGGATCAGGGTTTTGTCGCGCACCGGCCCTGAAAGGCTAGCCACATACGCGCTGACCTGGCTGATCTGCTCGGGTTGAAGCACGTCTGCGAAGGCCGGCATTTCCGACTGGCGAGTATCCAGGTCGGGAGCAAAGCGGATGCCGTGGGTAATGGTCTGCTGGATCTCCTCGGCCTTGCCGCCCCACAGCCAGTAGTCGTCGTTGAGATTTGGAAAGCCCTTGGAGCCTTGAGCGCCCGAGCCATGGCACTGCACGCAATTGACCTTGAACGTCGCGCCGCCGGCTGCGACAGCGAATTCACGCAGCGCATCATCGGCAGCGATTTCGGATATGGTCTTCTGCTGAATGGCGGCGATATATTTGCCTTTGGCGGCTTCCGCTGCCGCCAGCTCGTTCTTGACGTCGTTGCGGCTGGAATAGCCCAGCACGCCCCTGGTCGCTGAAGACAGCATGGGCCAGGCGGGGAAGGCAACGGTGTAGGCCAGCGCCCAGGCGATGGTGACGTAGAAGGTTATCACCCACCACCGCGGCAACGGGTTGTTAAGCTCCCTGATGCCATCCCATTCGTGACCGGTCGTTGAGATGCCAGAGACTTCGTCGATATGCTCGCAGCTCATGATCAGTCATCCTTGAAAGGGATCTGGGCGGCTTGATCGGCCCGTGTTCTGCCACCGGGGCGCAGGGCAAAGACAATGCAGCCGACGAAGAACAGCGCCATGGCAAGCAGGCCCCAGCTGTCGGCGAACTCCCGCATCAAATTATAGCCCATGCGTCCCCCCTTAGCGGTAGCCAGCTGCATCGTCGTAGGTCCTGAAATCGACCAGCGTGCCGAGCATCTGCAGATACGCGACCAGCGCGTCCATCTCGGTGACCTGGGCTGGATTGCCGTCGAAATCACCGACCTTGGCTTTGGTATAGCGCTTCTCAAGGGCCGTCGTATCCGCGGCCGGGTCTGCCTGTGCTTTCAGATCGGCGTTGGCACTGGCGATCATGTCTGGCGTGTAGGGAACGCCGACGCGAGCGTTCGCCACGAGATGGGTTGAGAAGTCTTTCACGGCGATTTGTGTGTCCTTGAGGAACCCGTAGCTCGGCATAATCGATTCAGGCACGACCGAGCGCGGGTTTGTCAGGTGCTGTGTATGCCACTCGTTGGAATATCGGTCGCCGACACGCGCCAGATCCGGACCGGTACGTTTTGAACCCCACTGAAATGGATGGTCGTACATCGACTCGGCCGCTAGGCTGTAGTGACCATATCGTTCGACCTCGTCGCGAAACGGCCTGATCATCTGGCTGTGGCAGAGATAACAGCCCTCGCGGACATAGATGTTGCGTCCGGCGAGCTCCAGCGGCGAATAGGGCCGCATGCCTTCGACTTTCTCGATCGTGTTATCGAGATAAAAGAGGGGAGCGATCTCGATGATGCCGCCGATGGTCACCACCAGCAGCGACCCGACGAGGAGGAGCGTGGCGTTTCTCTCGATGAGGGCGTGTTTGGCCATCAAGCCCATGTCTGGCTCCTTATTCGGCAGGTTGGAAAGCGGACACGGAACCCGGCAATGGCTGTTCTTCGCGCTGCCGGCCAAGAATGGTCATGGTGATGTTCCAGGCCATGATCAGCATGCCGGCGAGATACATCGAGCCGCCCGCGGCGCGCATGACGTAGTAAGGATGCATGGCTGCTACGGTCTCGGCGAAGGAATAGACGAGAAAGCCCTGCTCGTCGTATTCGCGCCACATCAACCCCTGCATGACGCCGGAGACCCACATCGCCGCCGCATAGACGACGATGCCAAGAGTCGCCAGCCAGAAGTGCCAGGTGACGAACCGCAGCGAATAGAGACGTTCGCGGTTCCAGAGTTTCGGCACCATGTAATAGAGCGCGCCGAACGAGATCATGCCGACCCAGCCGAGCGCGCCCGAGTGAACATGGCCGATGGTCCAGTCCGTGTAGTGCGACAGCGAATTGACCGTCCTGATGGACATGACCGGACCTTCGAAGGTCGACATGCCGTAGAAGGCGATCGCGGCAACCATCATGCGAATGATCGGGTCGGTGCGGATCTTGTCCCAAGCACCTGACAAGGTCATCAGGCCATTGATCATGCCGCCCCATGAGGGCATCCACAGCATGATCGAGAACGCCATGCCGAGCGTCTGCGCCCAATCGGGCAGGGCGGTGTAATGCAGGTGATGCGGACCGGCCCAGATGTAGAGGAAGATCAACGCCCAGAAATGGATGATCGACAGCCGATAGGAATAGACCGGCCGGTTCGCCTGCTTGGGCACGAAGTAATACATCATGCCGAGGAAGCCGGCCGTCAGGAAGAAGCCGACCGCATTATGCCCGTACCACCATTGCGTGAGTGCGTCCTGGACACCAGAAAATGCCGAATAGCTCTTCGATCCAAGCAACGACGCAGGGATCGTGAGGTTGTTGATCACGTGCAGCATGGCGATGGTCACAATGAAGGACAGGTAGAACCAGTTGGCGACGTAGATATGCGGTTCCTTGCGCTTCAGGATGGTGCCGAGGAAAAGGATCAGGTACGCGACCCAGACAATCGTAAGCCATATATCGACATACCATTCCGGCTCGGCATATTCGCGGCTTTCGGTGACGCCCAGCAGATAGCCGGTCGCGGCCATGACGATGAAAAGCTGATAGCCCCAGAAGACGAACCAGGCGAGATTGCCGCCGAACAGCCGGGCGCGGCAGGTTCGTTGCACCACATAGAGCGAGGTGCAAATAAGCGCGTTGCCGCCGAAGGCGAAGACGACGCCGGATGTATGAAGGGGCCGCAATCGACCGAAGTTGAACCAGGGTTGAATGTTGAGGTCCGGGTAGGCCAGCTGTAGCGCGATGACCACGCCGACCAGCATGCCCACGACGCCCCAGAACACTGTGGCGATGGCTCCATAACGGATCGGCCCATCCATATAGGCCGAAGGATCAATCGGAGCTGCCGGTTTGAGTTCGATGTTGCGCAGCAGAATGGCCGTGAAACCGGCAAGGACAAAGAACAACACCCACATATGTTGCCGGAAAGGTCCGTCCACACCGAAGCCGGCGCCGACCAGGGCCGCGAATGCGCACAAGCTCAAAACGACGATCTCTGTGGCAAATCTCATGACATGTCCCTGACGCCGCATTTGATGCGGACGCGGGTCCGCTCCCCACTAATTTCGTAAACGGCGTGTTGGCGCCATGATCCATGTCAAGGGCGATGATCGCCAGTCGGACAATTCTGCGTCTTGAATTCACGCGGAGACGCCCAGATGGCCAGCTGCAAATCTTCAATCGTTGTCAAATGCAAGGCCTGGCCGTATGTCGAAGGCTGCCTTCATGCCAGCCGGCCGTGCCAGGATGTCTGTCTCTTTCACGATCGCAAGTTGCGGATCTGCGACGAGCTGGAGGCGATAGCCGACGGATTGCCCTCGGTGGATCGGTTGAAGTGCCTGCTGATGGCAAACGAGTTGGTGCCGCTGCTGCGCATGAGCCATGCCCGTGAGGAAGAGCATCTCTTTCCAGCGTTTGCGAGAGACGCAACTGATGGCAAGCGGATGGCTTCGCTACGTCGCTTGCGGGCCGAGCACATCGAGGACGAGTGCGCGGCACAGGATTTAACCGATACCCTGCTGACGATCGGGCATGGAGGTGGCGTCGCCAACCCTGAGGCCCTCGGTTTCATGTTAAGGGCCTTTTTTAGAGCGTCACGGCGACACATCGCATTCGAGCGCGAGCACGTCCTGCCGCTTGTCGTACAGCAGAATCGGACGAACCGACCGGAGACCTAAGCGTCAGAACACGCCCAAGTGCCCGAACAGCGTTGCAGCCGGCTTACGCTATCGACCACGACATGGCGACTGTTCTTGATCCGGATCACGCCGTCGGCACGAAGCTTTGTCAGCTGACGGCTGATGGTCTCGACAGTCAGCCCGAGAAAGTCGGCAATATCGGCACGGGTGAGCGGCAGATCGAAAGTTGCCGATGCCTTGCTGGTGTCCGTCGCCGGATCGATATTCCTCGCGATCAGGAAGAGAAAACTCGCTACCTTCTCAACCGCCGTCTTACGGCCCAGAGTCACCATCCACTCGCGAGCCTCATCCAATTCTGTCAGTGTCTGCTTGAGCAGGCGGTGTTCTAGAGCCGGTGCCTCCCTCATCATCCGCTCGATGGCCGCTTTCGGGAACGAGCACAGCGAGACTTCGGTCGCGGCCTCCGCGTTGATCTCGCTTTCCGACTTGAACGGCCGGCCCAGAAAATCGGGCGCGAATTGAAGCCCGACGATCTGCTGGCGTCCGTCCCCAAGAACCTTGGTCAGCTTTACAACGCCCGAGAGCAGGTTCGAATAGGTTTCGATCGGTTCGGCGTCTCCGATCAGCTCGGTTCCGGGCGGAATGCAGTGTCTCGACGATGCCTTGGCCAAGTCGACCAATTGGGCCGGCTCGAGCGCCCCGCACAGCCCGTGGTACCGCGCATCGCATGATTGGCAAAGCACAGGAAGGACATCGCTTTGAACGTCTTGTCGGATGGTCATCGTGCGGCCCGAAAGGATAATGATGGCAGCAAGATAGCATCGCTGCTGCGTCAGGTGTTGCGTCAGTTTGTCCTGCCCCCGCAATCGTGATCGAAATCAAGGCGGCTGCGCTTTGCACAGGGCAAGTTGCCCCCAATGCATGAAACAGCAACCAACCGCAGCCGTCCCGAACTGACCGCCATGCTGCGCGAGAACGTGCCGCGTTACACAAGCTATCCGACCGCGCCACATTTTCATTCTGGTGTCGATGCCGGTCTGCTTCGAGGCTGGATCAATGCCCTCAAAGGCGACGACGAGTTGTCGCTCTATCTGCACGTTCCTTATTGTGACACGCTGTGCTGGTTTTGCGCCTGCCACACCAAGCACACGCGGCATTATGCGCCGGTGGCAACCTTCCTGCGCGCTCTGCATACCGAGATCGAAACGGTCGGGCGTCTCATAAGGGGCAGGGGCCGCGTGCGTGCTGTCCATTTTGGCGGCGGCTCCCCGACCATCCTGAAACCCTACGACATGCTCGCGCTCGGAAAGGCCTTACGGGACCGGTTCGATCTTTGCCCCGATGCCAGTATAAGCGTAGAGATCGAACCCCGCGACATCGACGAAGCCCGTCTGGATGCGCTCGCCGCGATCGGCATGACGAGAGCAAGTCTTGGCGTACAGGATTTCCATCCCAAGGTGCAGAAGGCCATCAATCGCCAGCAGAGTTTCCGGCTGACCAAGAGTGTGGTCGAGGGCGTGCGCGCCCGCGGCGTGAAATCGGTTAATCTTGACCTGCTCTACGGACTGCCGCACCAGACGCTTGAAAGCCTCGCCGCGACGGTCGCGCACGCCTTGACGCTGGAGCCCGACAGGATTGCGCTGTTCGGCTATGCACATGTGCCGTGGTTCAAGAAGCATCAAACGATGATTGACGAGGCTTGGCTGCCCGATTCCGCCGAACGGCTAGCGCAGTCGCAGCTTGCCGCCGGGATCATCGTGCGAGCCGGCTATGAGGCGATCGGGCTTGATCATTTTGCCAGGCCGGACGATTTGCTCGCCATCGCGGCGCGCACGGGCAGCCTGCGCCGCAATTTCCAGGGCTACACCGAGGACAACTGCGAAACCCTGATCGGTCTTGGCCCATCCTCCATCAGCCGCTTCCGGCAGGGCTACGCCCAGAATACCGTCGTGACGGGCGAGTATGAGAAGGCTGTGATCGCCGGCCAATTGGCAACCGCACGCGGCATAGAATTCAGCATCGATGATCTGGCAAGGGGCTGGGTCATCGAGCGCCTGATGTGCAACTTCGCCTTCTCGGCGCTCGATTTGGTGGAGCGTTTCGGTGAGGTTGGCCAAAGGCTCATCTGTCAGGCAAGCCGCGTCGCGATCGGCGGCTCAGGCAGGCTGCTACAAATTGACGGCAATAATTTTGTCGTGCCGCAGGAGAGCCGTCCTCTTGTCAGGACTGTGGCGGCGAAATTCGACAAATACCTTGAGACAGGAACAGGCAGGTATTCCGTGGCCGTCTGAGTGGGTGCAGTGGGCACGTCTGGGCCGGAGGTGCTCGCCATCTCGAACACCAGCATGGGCTATGTTGCCAGAGCAAACCTTGCGCAGAACGGGGCAGTTTCGAAGTCGGGCAGAACGCAGGGATGGCTATACGGTTCGGCCCATATCCAAACTTCTGCCCTGATGTTGCGTACCGCCGCCTGTCAGCCATGGATGCGAAATCGGGCGACGCGTTGCTTCTGAGTAGAAGGCGCAAGGGACTTGTCGTGGTGCAAAATCAAAGTCGAATTCGTCGCTCGAGGCGCGGCGGTCAGCCGGCCCCGAGCCTCTAAGATCGCACCTAGCGCCTCAGCACGGCAGAAATCCCACGTCGGACAAATGGCAGATTTTGACCGAGCCGAAGGCCAACATGCCTTGCGACCTGCGCCAGCGGGCGCTCGTCTGTGTAAAGCTTAACCAGCATGTTGGTGGCATGGTAAAGCGGCGCGGCGCTCAGCCTTAGCCGGGCTTCATATCGGCGCAGCAAGGTTGGATCGGCGATATCGGTTCCTTTGCGCCAAGCCGTCAGAATTTCCTTAGCAAGCCGATGCTGACCGCCAAGGCCGATGTTGAAGCCATGCGCTGTGACCGGATGCATGCCGACGGCCGCATCCCCGATGAGCGCGGCGCGCGGCGTCCAGAACCTGTCTGCCCAAGTCGTGACGAGTGAGTAGGCGTGGCGGCTGCTGGCCAGCGACATCTTACCCAACCGTCCACCACAGCGCTTGGTCATCTCTGCGAGAAAAGCAGCATCGTTCATCAGGACAAGCCGGGAAACCTCGTTTGCGGGAAGTGTCACAAGCAGTGACGACACGCCTTTCGCAAGCGGCAGCATCGCGATCGTCTGCTTATCATCAAACCATTCCGTCGCGATGCGGTGGTGGTGCAGCTCATGCCGCACACGGCAGATCAGCATCGAGCAGCCGAGCCGATTGACGTGCGCGGCGATGCCCAGCAGATCGCGCAGGACAGACAGGCGTGAATCCGCCCCCACGAGGAGCTGGGCTTGGAGCTGTCGACCATCTGAGAGGGTCACCGTCGCGCCACCGCGATTGATTTGGGCGGCGACGACGTTGCAGCCAGCGAACACACATGCATGCTCCCGTGTGCGGACAACGCTGAAAAGGGCACTGCGAATCCAATGATTGGGGACCAGAATCCCCAGTGGCTTCGCGCTTCCCGCTGGCGCATCGAAGCTCAGCGCGAAAGGATTCGATCCGTTGAGCACCCGCGCACCAAGCAGGGGCGATTTCTCCGAATAGGGAATGGCATCCCATGCGCCGAGCTCTCGTAGAATTTTGACTGAAGCTTGAGTGAGTGCAATCTCGCGTCCGTCGAAGCCGGGCTGCGCCAGATCTGCCATCGACCGGCGTTCGATCAACGCGACCTTGAGGTCACTTGCGGCAAGCGACGCGGCAAACGCCAGTCCAACCGGGCCGGCCCCGACGACAATGATGTCAAAGCTGGTCATCTTGCGCTAACGCCGTCGCGGTGCAGGCCAAGGCGAAAAAATGTAAAACCAGCAGAGTTGCCCGACAGTGTTTCGGATGACACGGTTCGACATTTTACCTCTCAAGTATAAGAAATTTCTGCGAAGTTGATCCAGGTCAATGCCGCCCCGCGCGTTCACACGATTCTTGTAAAAAGCGATATTAGTAGGTGATACATGACCGAAACCGTCTCGAAGCTTGTCCGGGAGTGCAATACAGCGCGGGGCAAAGGTGTGGATTTTCCAACGATCTGGCAGACAACGCTGAAACAACATCCCTATGTCGCAGGCCAGCCGCTGCAACATCGGAACGAAGCTGGCCCTGCGCTCATGATCCCGTTGATCACTGGCCGTCATCTCATATTTGACGCTTCAGGTTTTCGGCTCGGCTAAAAGGCAGCGTGATAGCGACTCGCCGCCCGGTTCCGACCAGGGATAGCCACGGGTTGCATGCTTGATGAGATTGCGAAGCAGCACAAGCCCATCATTGTCATGTAAAGTCCAACCACCAGAAATTGAGATCTCAGGTCAGGCCGAGCCGAGAACGGTGAGTTCCGAGAACCGGAGCGGAGCGTACTTTTGGTACGTGAGCCGCGCATGATTCCGACATCGAATTTGATTTCGGAAAGGTCATGCGCGCGCCCAAAAGTCGCGCGGCGCTGTAATAAGCGCAGGAAGTCGCCGTTTGCAGGCCGGCATCACCTGAATATCAGCACACCTTAGTTGACCTCGAAGCCCAGCTTCTGCCGCAGCCGCAGTACCCGCTGGTGGGATATCTTCACGGGTTGCTCACCAGCCTGCGCCGCGCGGTTCACCATCTGCAGCAAATCGTTTCGCTCAGTCACATCCAGACGTTCGCGCAGGAACGGCGCCAGCTTGTCGACGACGATCGTGGCATCGTCGATCTGTGACGCCGCCCATTTGGCGTAGACCACGGCCTCATCGGTCTTCTTGTCGTCCGCAATCTCCGAAATCACCGACCGAATCGCGGCTTCGCGCTGCGGCAGGACAGGGCCGTCCTCGGAAACGATGGCGGTGATCAGCGTCGCGGCCGCCACGACCGGATCGTCGATCGCCGTCAGCGGTGAGAGCGCCGCCTGCTTGCGCAGTCTCTTGCGGCGAATGTTCCCCTGCACGCGCCCAACGACGTCCGCGACCTCGCGCGCCGCATCCTTCATGGCCTTCATCCGATACCACCAGAACGCCGCCGCTCCCAATAGCCCAATTGCAGAAATCAGTATATGCATGCCCGTGATCCCCAAAGGTTTTCCGCCGTCATATCATTCTCCTTGAAGCCGGGTGACGAGAGCATGCCGTAAACGGACAAGCCTTGATCTGGGTCAAGCACCACCGAAGATTGATCGAAAACGTGTCTGAATCGGCCGATTTGCCAAGGTCGGCGTCGGCATCTCAGCCGGAAAGCCCTTCTCTCGCGGTATGGACCAGCGTGGCATTCGGTCCGATGTCCGACGATGTCGGACATGCGACGTAGCTGTATCAACGGCATCGTCTTGTTTCAGCACGACCTCTCGTTTGGAACGATGCATGCATGGCTGTCCGTGAATCTCCCCGAGCGAGTCTGGACGCCCCATGCCTTTGCCGATCCTTGCGCTTGCCATTGCGTCCTTCTGCATCGGCACCACCGAATTCGTCATCATGGGCCTGCTGCCGGAGGTCGCCGCCGATCTCGGCGCGTCCATCCCTTCGGCGGGCAGGCTGGTCACCGGCTATGCGCTGGGGGTGGTCATCGGCGCGCCAATGGTCGCCATGGCCACCGCGCATCTGCCGCGCAAGCCAGTCCTGGTCGGGCTCGCCGCCCTGTTCGTCGTCGGCAATCTGTTTTGCGCCATCGCGCCCAGCTATTGGACGCTGATGGCGGCGCGCGTCTTTACCGCTTTCGGCCACGGCGCCTTCTTCGGCATCGGTTCGGTCGTTGCCGCGAGCCTTGTGCCGCGCAACAAACGGGCGAGCGCCATAGCGCTGATGTTCGCCGGCCTGACGATCGCCAACATCCTTGGCGTGCCCGCCGGCACGGCGCTTGGCGAAGCCTTCGGCTGGCGCGCCACCTTCCTTGCGGTGGTCGGCATCGGGTTGATCTCGGTCGCGGCGATCGCCTGGCTGGTACCGTCCGACGTCGCCGAGCCCAGCGGCGGCGGACTGCGCGGCGAGCTGCGCGTACTCGGCAAGCTGCAAGTGTGGCTGGCCATGCTGATCGCGGCACTCGCCTCGGCCAGCCTGATTGCCGTCTTCACCTATATCAAGCCCTACCTCACCGACGTATCCGGCCTGTCCACGGCGGCAGTCACCTGGGTGCTGCTGCTGTTCGGCGCCGGCATGACCATCGGCAACATCATTGGCGGCCGGCTGGCCGACTGGAAGCTAATGCCGACGGTCATCGGCACGCTGCTGTTGCTGGCGCTGCTGTTCGTTGCCTTCGCCGAGTTCGGCGCCATCGCCACGGTGGCGGTGGGCATCGTCTTCCTGTGGGGCCTGCTTGCCTTCGTCGTGGTGCCGCCGCTTCAGATCCGCGTCGTGGAAGCCGCTTCCGAGGGGCCGAACCTCGCCGCCACGTTGAACCAGGGCGCCTTCAACGTCGGCAATGCCAGCGGCGCCTGGATCGGCAGCGTGGCTCTTTCCTGGGGCGTTTCCTATGCCAACCTGCCGCTGGTCGGCGCGGTGCTCGCTTTGCTGGCGGCGACCGTCGCGGTGCTGCTGCAGTTTCTCGATCGTCGGACTGTCCTGCAAACGGGGATGGCGTAGGCAGCATCTCGGCATCACACACATTCCGCGGGATCAGCCCGTGTCCCACCCTTGAGCAGCAGGAGCCGGAGGGTCGGATCAGAAGGATAAGAGAGATTGGTCGCTACGGCCGAAAAAGATGTGAGGGCGGCGCTGAAATGGCCACGATCCACAAGGGATGGGAGTTCGAGGAATTGGGAATAAAGCAACCGACCGACTGCCGGCCCGGTCCGGCTCCTATCCACCAAAACCAAGCTCTCCTCGAAATTCTAGCAACAAAAAATCAGTGACTGGTATGAGATCATGAGACGATGTGTTTTCCTCCTTGGGCTTTCCGTGTGTGCCGTTGGGGCAGCTGTTTGGCTCGCTTCAGCGCCAAGCAGGCAATCGTCCAATTCGGCACCGGCCGCTACTGTGCTACTGTAAAGCGGGGCTCGCTGGCGGAGACCATAACTGCAATCGGGGTTCTGGAACCCTCACCGCTTGTGCAAATCGGTACGCGAGTCTCGGGCCAATTGACGGCGTTTCACGTCAGCTTGGGGGACAGCGTTCACGCAGGTGATCTTATTGCGGAAATGGATTTTTTCGAGCAGCAGAACCGATTGCACGTGGCGAGGGCTTTGCTTTCCCAGAAACAGGCAGCCCAACGCTCGAGGCAGTTCGAGCTCGACCGGGCCAAGCGTGCCCTGAGGCGTCAGCGCCAACTCTCTGCGAGCCAAGTCATTTCGAGCGCTGCTCTTCAGGATGCCGAAGTCGCCGCCGGGATTGCCAGCGCCAAGCTCGATGAATCGACAGCGCAGGTCGAAGAAGCGGCTGCCGGGGTCGAAAAGGCCCAAAAGGATCTCGGTTATACACAGATCACAGCCCCGATAGACGGACGGGTGATCGCTCTCGAGGCCAAACGGGGACAGACGCAGACCTCGCGGGTGATTGCTGTCGTCGCGCAGACCGACGTGATGAGGGCGCGAGTGCAAATTTCCGAAGCAGATGTCGAACACGTCAAGGTCGGGCAGCCGGTGCATTTCACCACAGCGGGAGATAGAAAGACGAACCGAGCTAGCCTGGTGATGGAAGTGGAGCCGGCCCCATCCACTCTTCTGACGAACCAGGCACCTCCTGGCGGCGGCTGCTCGGGGGAGCCGCAGGCGGTCTGTTACAATGTTTTTTTGAGGCACCCAACAAGGACGGAAAGCTTCTGCCGATGATGACCGCTGAGGTGACGATTACGGTGAGCGTGGTTGATGACGTGTTGCTTGCCCCGAGGGGTGCGCTCGTCGGCCCAGATCCGCAGGGTTTGTACAGCGCGAGGGTCGAGACAGGGGACGGCGCGACCGAGCCACGCCGCGTGCGTGTGGGGCTGGTGAACCAAATGGACGCAGAGATCGTTGCTGGCCTTGCGGAGGGCGAAAAGATCGTTCTGCGAAAGGACAGCGGCATCACCGACACGGACTGACCGGTCCATCGCAACGTCGAAAGACAAGCGCAGCGCTGGCGGGGCGCGGACCCCGTACTGGCACCTGAGCTCGCGCGCGTCTGTGCCACATCTCTGATGGACTGCTCGAGGCCAGCTACCGCCTGCTGAGGCAGCCAAGTGCGGACACAAGGGTGGGTGTGCCTTGTGTCGGCCCTGACATTTCCCCCGCTTGACCGAACTTCCAACCCCGATGCGGTGGCGAGGAAGGGCTGGCTCCAAACCTGAGTGTAAGCCGATCCGTGTCGTCCGTTTCACCGAAATCTGCTCAACGACAGAGTGCAATCGATGATTGGCATCGCCCCGCGTCAAGAAAAGGGGTCTGCCAGCCGCAATCCGGCAGCTCTACGATATGCGCGGCGAGAGATCCAAGCGGCCTAAAATTGAGAAGCTCTCATGCAGGATTGTGTGTTGCCTTTTGCCAGAGAACCCTGTCGCTAAGAGTATGCGATTCAGGTGCTACATATGATGACAGGCTACCGGGAGCGAGAAGCCTCCGCTCGGCTGCCGCCCTCTGACGTTAGCTTCGTGTCCGGGGTGAGTGGGTCTTCGGGAATGGGCATCGAAGCGGGAGCGCTGTCCAGAACGTGCCTTCCCGACATACGCCAATTCTCGCCCATGGTGTGGGAGGGAGCGGCACCCGCTCAATCGAAGGTAGCCTAGCCATGTCATACGCCGTCAAGGAGATCTTTTACACGCTACAAGGTGAGGGGCGTAATGCGGGGCTGGCCGCCGTATTTTGTCGCTTCGCGGGATGTAACCTTTGGTCGGGCCGTGAAGCCGACCGCGCTACGGCAATCTGCAGATTCTGCGATACCGATTTCGTTGGTACGAAGGGCTCTGGGGGCGGACGCTTTGCGACCGCACAGGGGCTTGCATCTGCCGTTGAACGGGCCTGGCGCGGGTCTGGGCTAAGGAAGCGCCTTGTCGTTCTTACCGGAGGGGAACCCCTTCTGCAGGTTGATGAAGAGCTGATAGAGGCACTGCACGCCGCAGGTTTTGAAATTGCTGCGGAGACCAACGGCACCATCCTTCCGCCGGCTGGCATCGACTGGCTGTGTGTCAGTCCGAAAGCCGGTGCTCCACTCGTGGTCAGGGCCGGCGACGAACTCAAGCTTATTTATCCTCAGCTTAATGCCGAGCCGGAGTGCTTCGAAGGCCTGGCGTTCGACCACCTGCTGCTCCAACCGATGGATGGACCTGAACGCGACGCGAATACCGCGGCCGCGGTCGCCTATTGCCTTGCTAATCCACGCTGGCGGCTCACCCTTCAAACCCACAAGTTCTTGGGAATTCCATGAAAATCACGCAAGCTTTCACCTTTGAGGCAGCTCACCGCCTTCCCCGAGTGCCCGAATCCCATCGTTGCCATCGAATGCATGGCCACTCATACCGTGTGGATCTTCGTCTCGCAGGCTCAGTTGATCCGGACACGGGTTTTGTCGTGGACTTCTTCGATGTCGAGGCTGCTTTCGCCCCCCTTTTGCAGCGCCTTGACCATCACTGCCTAAATGAGGTCGAGGGTCTAACAAATCCGACCGCCGAAAATATCGCGATCTGGATCTGGGAGCGAATAAAACCCATCCTGCCGCAAATTGCGTCGGTAATAGTTTGGGAAACGCCGCAATCCTGGGCCGAATATGAGGGGTGAGACGATGCAACAAAATTCCGAGACTGCGCTCGTTCTCTTCTCCGGCGGCCAAGATTCAACCACCTGTTTGGCTTGGGCGCTCGAGACATTCGCGCGCGTCGAGACGATCGGCTTCGATTACAGGCAGCGTCATCGGGTCGAATTAGACGTCCGGCCCCGCGTGCTCGATCAACTACGGAGGGACTTTGCGGGTTGGAGTGCTCGACTGGGCGAGGATCACCTCGTCGATATAGCGGTGCTTGGAGATCTGAGCGAAACTGCGCTCATCCACAGTGTCGAAATCGCGATGCAGGAGAATGGGCTCCCGAATACCTTCGTGCCTGGCCGCAACCTTCTCTTCTTGACGTTCGCGGCCGCTGTCGCTTATCGCAGAGGCGTGAGGCATTTGGTAGCTGGAGTCTGTGAGACGGATTACTCGGGCTACCCCGATTCCCGAGACGACACGATCAAAGCGATGCAACTCGCTCTGAACCTTGGAATGGAGACGCGCTTTGTGATCCACACTCCGTTGATGTGGATCGATAAAGCGGAGACTTGGGAGCTGGCGGAGCGGCTAGGAAACGAGGCGCTGGTCAAGCTCATCTGTGAGGAAACCCACACCTGCTACAATGGCGACCGCGAGCACGTTCACGCCTGGGGTTTCGGGTGCGGGACCTGTCCAGCATGCGAACTGCGTGCCCAAGGTTGGGAACGCTTCCTCTCCTCCAGGTCGAACCCAAACCCGCGCCCATAAGGCAATTTGGCTTCGGCGCGTTGATGGATATTTCCTTCTCGTTCCATTGAACAGCAAAAACTCAACACTGGACTTTGGAAGCCGTTGTCCCCGGTATATATTGTGGCGCCTGCGATTTGGCAAAGGCGCATACTTTTACAGCCGACTCGCTCCTCTTTAGCTAAGCTCTTCTGTGGTCCGATCGCTTGGTGACCGCAGCCTTGATGCCCTCATGGGCGTCGGAGACGACAAGCTTGACGCCACGCAGTCCGCGACGCGTCAGCTTGCGCAGGAACTCCGTCCAGATCGCTTCGGATTCCGAGGTGCCGATCTCCATGCCGAGCACCTCGCGCCGGCCGTCACTGTTGACGCCAACGGCAATGATGACAGCGACCGAGACATAGTTCTACTCCCGAGCCGGATGAGGGAGCCTGACGGCCCGCTCGCGGGCGGGGAGATGAGAGGACGACCGCTCTCGCAGCAAACCGCTCGGTGACAAGGGCCTGGCCGGGCGTTGGAAGGCGGCGGGCTTTAGGCTGGTGGAGGAGCTTCGGTCACTTGAGCGCGCATCCACTTGGGCGGCGGTCGCCATGACGTTTGCAGGGTTGATTGTATTCACGGTTAGATCCCTTTGGGGGCGAAATCGATGTCAGTGCTCACCTTCCTGATCGTCGCCCAATAGACGGTTCGACACAGTCGGTCGCGAGCAGTTCCCGTCACCACGTACACTTTCCAGGGCTGCATGTTTGTCCCGGAAGGCGCGCGTGCAGCTTCCGCAAGAATAGCTGACACAGTCTCCGAAGGAACTGGCGTCGCAAGAAATCTGCGCACTGACCGACGCCCAACGACGGCTTCTCTCACACCAAGCGTCGGGACTGCATTTCGCATCCCTCTGGCACGGCCCCCCTCGCGATGTTCGCACCGCTGAGAATCGTCATCATCCATCGGCGCGGTCCTTCAATGCAGCGAGTTCCTTACGTCGACTCTGTCTCAGAACGAAGCGCTGAACCTTGCCGATCGCCGTCTTTGGAAGCGATTCGACGAAATGAACATTGCGCGGATGAGCGTGCGCCGCATACCGGGACTTCAGCCAGTGCTGAAGATCACGCACCGTATGGATTGAGGACCTCGCATCGAGCTAAGCGCAACAAGTGCTTCGAGAAGGTCGCCGCGAACGTCGTCGGGAACTCCAATCATGGCACATTCGCCCACCGCGGGCGGACGGCGAGAGCAATTCGACTCGCTACGGACCAATTAGGTCGCCGGCAATGATGACGACTTCGTCATCCCGCGATGAAAGCGAAAATGGCCATCGTGTCCTTCCCACCAACATGACCTCTTCAAAACTTGAACTTGAAGCCGACCGATGTGGTGACGGCGTAGAAGTCCATGCCAGCTGAGCCCTTGTCGAGGTGAGCACCTTTGGCGTCGAACGTAGTCGTGTCGCCTCTCTCTCGGAGGTAGCGATCAAAGTCGGCGGCGAGGAAGATGCTGACGCTCTCAGCCACTTGATAATTGGCCTTGGCGCCGAGCGAGATGAAGTCGATCGAGCTGAAGCGATCTTCGAATAGACCTCCTCCCCAATGGTAGTCGTCAGCCTCGGGATGGACCATCCGGCCGCCACGAAGCAACCCCGATAGGGTCCAGTCGCTGAGCTTCGTGGTTATCTCCGCGCCAAGGAATACGCCCGGAAAACGCTGTTCGTAGCTGATGCCGGGTTGGCCGGGCGGCCAGGACACGGGCCAGTTACGGAAGCCACCATAGCTGTAGACTCCCCAACCCCCATAAGCAGTCCACTTGATGTTGGTATATTTGAAGCCGCCATGCAGATTGAGTGTCGTGGCATTGTCGATCGGGAAGTCGTGGCCGACTGCGATGTCGACGTTGATGTAGCGGTCGAGCCTGGTGTCGGGATGCACCGATAGCTCCGACCAATGGTCCCAATTAAAGTTCACGTTGTCCGGAGGCTCCTCAATATTCTTCAAATCAAGCCCCCAATCGTAATCCTCCATGTAGCCGTTGCCCGATAAAGCGATCACAGCGTTGGCCGACATCGTCCAACGGTCATCCATCTCAGCCTTGAAGCCGGTGGTCAGAGCCGGGGCCTGCGTTTCCCAGATCAGTTGGCTGATATGATGGCCTGCCTCGTCCAAGACGAACTCGTTGGCTTTGAGCCAAGTATACCCGATACCACCGAGAAATATGATGCCGCCGTCAGGCGCAGCGTAGATTGTCTGATCAGCCATGGCACTTGTCGAGGATGTGCAGAAAGCAAGAAGGGCGAACAAGATTGCGCGGCTGTTCTCTGCGAGCTGTGCAGTGCATGTGCGATAGATGCGGCCAACTGCGCCGAGCAGGGACTGGGAAGCGGTGGAAGACATCGTGAAGGCAAGCACGGTTTTTTGCGTTATGCGTATTTTCTCGTTGGCATCGCAGTTGTGGGGTGTCACTGGCTTCCTCGTTGCTAAAATGAAGGGGATTGGACGCTGTGAGCAGAGCCTTGCCCCTCGCGACAAGGGCACAAAAGCTTGCTTCCGTTGCCACAGGCGAATGCCGCGATCGGCATGCCGCTCGCGGCAACACTATGCTTCAGTGGCCTGACCTGTTGATGCTCTCCCCTCCCGGGGCGTAACCCAGGCGCGTGCGTACAGGCCCACCCATCATAGATCGTGCTAACGTAAGCTTCCTTTGAAAACAACGGGATGACCGTCAGAGGCGGTGTCTGACAGCTGACATTGTCGGATATCGGACAGGGGCATCAAGGGGCGGTCTCCCGCAGCCAGGGGCCCCCTTTCGGACACAGCTGGCATGAGACCTTAGCTGCCTTCTCGACTTTTGACGACGAAGTCGACGCGTGGTCGAGCTTTCCCGCAACCCTCCGCTCGGGAGAAGGCGCGCACATTCCGGATTTCCTAGTCAGGCGCGAACGCCGGCACACGTTTGTCGACGCGGGATCGGGGGTCGGACACCCTCGGCTCGAAGACGCCGCCAGCGAGCGCAGTTGCGAATACGAGGTAGCGTATGGGCGTTTCGACAGCGATCTCCTGCCCGAGTGAGCGGCGGCCCGATCATTGCCGAACTCGGGCTGCCGATGGCCCCCGACGCTGGCGGATCACACCGCGTTACGGCAACATTGATGGAGAATTTTTGTTGCGATAGCACGCCCATCAGCGCGCTGATGACCGTGGCCGAAGCGGAAAGGAGAGGTGGCGCCGCAGGTCGGCGGGCTGGGGCTGGGCCGCAAGGATTCACCCCGGATTCAGTGATTCTCGGTTCGCCGGGGTGGCTGGTCTCAAACGATGGAGGCGAGCATGCCCGGTTACGCACGCAGTTGTTCGAGACTGCCGCACTCTCTAGGCGATGGAAGGGCGGAAGGTGACCGGCAGGCGCTGCGGGCAGCGAATGACGTAAGACGGCATGTAGACGACATCCTCCGCGGCGATGGTCAGCGCCAGATCCTCCAGCCGCCCGAACAGCGCGGGGAAGGCGCAGCCCAATTCCAGGCGCGCCAGCGCGGCGCCCATGCAGACATGCGGCCCCTCGCCGAACGACAGGTGCGGGTTGTGCCCCCGGGTGACATCGAACCTGTCGGCGCCGGGACCGAAGGCCTTTTCGTCCCGGTTCGCCGCATGGAACGCCATCAGGACGGCGTCGCCGCGGCGGACCCTGGATCCGTCGATCTCCACGTCCTGGGTGGCATAGCGGAACGGCAGATTGGCCACTGCGCTGCCCCAGCGCAGGATCTCCTCGATCGCCTGTGACCACGGAACTTTGCCGCTGCGCACCAGGTGCAGTTGCTGCGGATGTGTGAGTAATGCCAGCACGCCATTGCCGATGACGCCGGTGGTGGTCACGAAGCCCGCAGAGAGCACCATGAACAGCATGTCGATGAGCTCGGTGTCGGAAACGATCTCGCCGTTGTCGCGCGCGACGATCAGGGCCGAAGCCAGATCGTCGCCGGGCTGGCCCCGCTTGAGAGCGATCAGGCGACGGAAGAACTCCGGGATGCGCTGCCGCGTCTGTCGCACCTCTGCGGCTGTGGCGGAGGTGTTGGCCAGGCTGTAGGTGAGCGCGACGATCTCCTCGCGCTGTTCCTCCGGCAAACCGAAAAGTTCGGCGATCACGATGGTGGGCAGCGGAACGGCGAACTCGCACATCAGATCGGCACTGCCGCCGCGCTGCGCCATCTCGGCCAGGAGCCGATCGACGCATTGTTCGATCCGTGGCGCCAGCAAGGCGATACGACTGGGCGCGAAGCTCCTGGACAGCAGGCCGCGCAAGCGCCGGTGATCGGCGCCATGCGCCGTGACCATGTTGTCCACTTTGCACATCCCGATCAGCGGATGATCCTCGGGAATCTCGCCGTCCTGCAGCGCCCGCCACTGTCGCCAGTCCCTGTTGAAACGCGGGTCGGACAGCATCCGCCTGAGCGTCTGGTGACCGCCTGCCGCCCAGGTCACCACATCGCCTGGCAGCGACACTCGCGCCATCCCTCCCTGCTGCAGAATCGCAGACGACAGCTTATCAAGTTGCGTGGGAGCGACCGACACACCGATCACATCGCGATGATGGTTTTCTACGCGCATGCCAACAACTCCTTGAAGAACCATAATATAAAGTTACAAAATCTTTGTAGTTTCCTATAAAAAACTGAATTTCCCCTCCGGTCGCTCAGACGCGCACGCCTTGGACCAAAAACGGGGAAAAGATTAGCTTCAGAGGTCCTTTCGTCAAAGACGTGCTCGCCCGCCACTGAAGCAGGCGACCTAGCGATTGGCCGTGGCGAGCACATCGTCCACCGCACTGTGGCAGCTCCAGGTCCATCACTATCGGCCGTTGGTCGAACGCATCATCCGACAAAGCGAGCGGCGCGTGCTGGACGGCGAGCCGGTACCGGCCGACGAGAAGTTGGTCAGCCTGTTCGAAAACCATGCCGCTATCATCGTCAAAGGCAGCCGTGACACCGAATACGGCCACAAACTCAACCTCACCACCGGCAGGAGCGGCATGATCCTCGACCTGGTGATCGAAGCCGGCAACCCGGCCGACAGTGAGCGCTTGCTGCCGATGCTGGAGCGCCACATCGCCTTGTATGGGCATGCGCCGCGGCAGGCGGCGGCCGATGGCGGCTTCGCCACTCGCAACAACCTGGCCACAGCCAGGCGTGGGGCGTCTGCGACATGGCCTTCCACAAGAAGGCCCGCCTCAGGATCGAGGACATGGTCAACGCCCGCCTGATCCCATACTGCGCCATCATAGCGCTCAAAGCCCAGCATAAGTCCTTGCAATCGCCGCAAAATACTTGTGTTTATGGACGGAAACTAGCTAGTCGAGGACCTTTGGATCGCCAATGCACAATGCCCTAAGTATACAACTTCGCCAGCCAACCAATAAGCTTTGGTCGGAGTAGTGCTTGTCAGCGTCTTGGGTGACGGCTGGAGCTGGAGCGGTCATTACAATGGCCAACGCCGTGGCAGCAAGTATCGTTCGTGGCCAGTGAGACCGCAATTTCAGGAGCCTTGAGCGCCCCACAGCGTCTTTTTCTGAGGTAGGCATTTTTTTCCTTCCTTTTGGATCATCACGGATTTGAAGAGGATCTGGTGTTATGTGCCATTGGGAGAGCCGGCGAAGCAGCCGATATTCATGTGGTCGAGTCATAAGTTCTCCTGAATGTTTGTTTTACGAGACCCCTTATGGCAGCCCTAGCTGACAGCCTGAAAGCGGTCTGCGGGATGGCGATCCTGTCTGATCGCAGCGAGATCCAACGAAGCTGGGGCGTCCCATGGGATGCGCAGCCTGTATTACGTTAGGACGAATGTCATGTGAACTCCTGGGCTAAAGACTGCGCGACGGGCCATGTGGGAACACGTATTATGGCTATGAATATGCAATTGGCATGCCACCAAAAGGGTTGTGAGCAGCGACCCTAAATCGGAGGAATCGCCCCGGCCGGCTTGATCCTACCCCCTAGGATGTCTGGATCTGAACACAGATTGTCGTCAATCGGACGCGGACAAAATGCTGTGACCAGCTTTGGCACCGGCTGACGCCAGAGTTCTCGGTTGAGAATTGCGCGTGTGAGAGCGGGATTGAGCAAAGCGATCGCCGGGGCCCGTCGAGTTGCGCAGCCGTGTGTTGCTGTTAGCGTGGCTGCATAGGGCCGCAGCTGTGATCCGAGCGCCGAATGCTGGCGCCGTTCGCTGCATCCGGCGACCCATCTAGCGATCCTGATCGCGCGTGATCGAGGTTTCATACTGAGAGTATCTCGTTCGCTCGCTCGTCCCGCTGCGGCCGTTCAAGGCTTCGCAGATTCCGTTCTGCATCGGCTTGGAGCGAAGGTGCTGCCCTCCTGCCGTCCAGGCGAGCTTGGCGTTCGAGATGGACCCGGTGCCGTGGTCCGACGGAAATCAGATTGCGTCTCGCCCCGACTTGGCAAGCCAGACGGATGAAAGACGAAGCCTCTATCCTTCTCTTGAAGCTGCTGCTTTGTCCTTAGCTAGTTTCCGTCCATGAACGGCAAAGTTTGAGCGAGTCGTAGCTTTGTGCAAGCAAGGCCCGGCGGCTTCAGGTAGTTTTGCATCATGCCACTGATTCCAAATCCCTGCCATCGCCGGAGCCGACAATGCGTCAAGAACGCACCGTCCAAGTCAGCTTACTCGATCTTTTCGCCGCGCACGAGATCGATCGCGAGTGGAAACGATGTCGCGATGGCTGGATGAGTATCGCGATTTGCTTGGCTTGGTGGCTCGCGATTTGGTGCGGGTCGGGGTCAAGGCCACCGGGCGGCGGGGCCTGCCCGCTGAAGCAGTGCTACGCTGCGCTCTGCTGAAGCAATATCGGCAACTGAGCTACCAGGAGTTGGCCTTCCACCTCGAGGACTCAGCCTCGTTTCGCGCCTTTGCCCGCTTGCCGTTGTCCTGGAGCCCGCAGAAGTCGGTGCTGCAAAAGACGATCAGCGCGATCCGGTCTGAGACTTGGGAGCAGATCAATCGGATACTGCTGTCGGGTGCCCGGCAGGCGACGCGCCGATCCTTGCGGTGGAGAGGGCTGTGCACGGACCAGGACCGCTTTTGAGATCCTCACGGAAGGAACCCAAAAGAACGGTTTCACCTCTACATCGCGCCCATGGCAAAGCCGTTGACGCGCAGGCTGTGACGTCCTTCTCGTCGGCGATAGCGTCGACCCGAACAGCGCGAGGAGCTTTCGATCCCGTCGAAAGTTCGATAGGGAACGGGATCCCGTCCTGCATGGCTCGCCGCCGGCAGGAAGGCCCCGCGGAACGGGTGGCATCGAACTCTGTCCGGGCGGCCATAGCGGGCCAGCAAGGCACGAAGCGATCAGGAAGAATTGGCGCCCGCGCCGAGCTCAGGCAACCGCAAAGCGAAGGTGCAGCAGCTTGCCGGTCGCGTCTTCGATGTAGACGAGCAGCGTCGGCCCCTGATAGCCGGGAGTTTTGCCGGCTGAAATCAGCGGGGTCCGTTTAGGTGCGTGTCCGCCTCCCTCGGGTACGTCACGAGCCGTGGTAACCGGTCGAGCGCGATGCACGTGCTTTGGAGACCATCTTGTCTACCATCTTGTCCGGTGCTGGGAGCGCGGCGATTTGTCGGCTCTCGACGCAGGGGACCTTTGCTGGTTCCCGCTGATGACGGGCACTGCCTATGCCCCGGATGTATTCGGTCCGTCCATTTTGTAAGGAATTCGACAAACCAACGTTACCCGCTCACCTCGAGACGTGATGGAATTCAACAAGAACCGACTGCTGCGCCTCTGGCATGGCTCTTGCTCTTACAGCTGTGACATTACACGCCAACTACAGGTAGCTATCTCAGTTCGGCAAAACGACAGTCCCATCCCCATAGCGGAGAATATCCATGACACGCGCCCTTGCAGCAGCAGCTTTCCTCCTCACGGCTTTGGCCTCAGCCCAAGCCTCATCAAATGTTAGTTCGCATTCGAGCACCTGGAACGGGCAGCCGGGACACACATTGAACCGTTCGCCGTGCGGTCCTCGCTATGTGCTGTGCTTGGCGCATTATATCCCTTGGTGCGAGCCGGACCCAGATGGTCCCGTGGCCGACCGCGATCATGCCCCAGGGGGTTCTCTAATCGCCTCTGTCAATGCGCTCCTTCCTCGCAATTGATGCAGCGCGTGCCGGGCTCAGAGTTCTCTCCGGGGTCGATCGCAAGGGTCGTCGCATATTTGCGTTGGAACGGGTGGGTCGAAGTGGTGTTCGCGGGTTCCGTTGGCCCGCATGCCAGGGAGCAACCTCATCCGCGCCGCGTCCCGGCAGGACGCATCTCGGGAAAAGGGGTTTGGGTAGGACGGCGAAGCTCGTCCTCAGGCTGGCGCATCCGCGTAGCGGAACGGCTCCTTCGTCTTGCACATTCCGTGGAGGATGACGGCGAGCTTGCGCGCCACTGCGACCTTTGCCTTCTTGGAGCCGGCGCCCTTGGCGATCTTCAGGCCCCAGGCGTTCAGAGAAGAGAAGCCAATCTGTCGCGTGAGGATCACATTGGCGGCTTCATATTGGTGGGTTCGCGTGAGCTCGTCGCCGCGCTTCGAAACGCGGACCTTTCGAGTGACCTCGCCGGATTCATAGCGCTTGGGCGCGAGACCGAGATGGGCGCCGGCAATGGAGGATCGACGAAAGCGGGAAGCATCGTCGCAGGTAGAGGCAACCGACAGCGCGATCACGCCGCCGCCGCCGGGAGCCGTCATGAACAGGCGGCCCTGGTATTCTGTTTCGCGGCAGTGCGAACGCGCGCGTCGAGAACCTTGATCCGCTCAATGGTGAATCTGCAGGCCTCCATCATCGTCTCTACGATTGCCTTGATCTCCAGCGCCTGCCGGTCACATTCCGCCCTTCCATCCCTTAGAGAGTGAAGCGCCACCATGTCCGAACAACCCTTGGCGACGCTGCCGATGTGGCGCGTCGATCACATCGAGCCCTCGCCCGAGATGTTGGCGCTACGCGCCAACGGCCCGATCCACCGCGTGCGCTTCCCGTCCGGGCACGAAGGCTGGTGGGTGACAGGCTACGATGAGGCCAAGGCGGTGCTGTCCGACGCGGCGTTCCGGCCCG